>DATFWL010000617.1:0-4025 GCA_035259385.1 Vicinamibacterales bacterium
GACCGGCCCGGACGCGTTGGTGTTGGCGATCGCGCTGCGCACGTCCTCCATCGACAATCCCATCGAGGCGAGCGCGATCGGATTGACGCGGACGCGGACGGCGGGCTGCTCGGCGCCGTTGACGCTGACCTCGGCGACGCCTTGCACCTGCGACAGGCGCTGGGCGATCACGGTGTCGGCGACGTCGTAGAGGGAGCTCGGAGGAATGGTCTTCGAGGTGAGCGCCAGAATCATGATCGGGATCGACGCCGGATTGAACTTGCGGAACGTCGGCCGCGACTGCAGATCGCCGGGCAAGTCGGTGAGTGCGGCGTTGATCGCCGCCTGCACGTCACGCGCGGCGCCGTCGATGTTGCGCGACAGATCGAACTGCACGGTGATGCGGGTCGAGCCGAGCGAGCTGCGCGAGGTCAGCTCGGTGACCCCGGCGATCTCGCCGAGCCGGCGCTCGAGCGGGGCGGCGACCGTCGCCGCCATGGTTTCCGGGTCGGCGCCCGGTCGGTTGGCGGTCACGCTGATGGTCGGGAAATCGACCGTCGGCATGCTCGAGACCGGCAGGAAGCTGTAGGCCACTGCGCCGACCAGCAGCAGCCCGACGGCAAGAAGGGTGGTGCCGACCGGCCGTTCGATGAAGGGCTCCGAGAAGCTCGCGAAGCTCATGGCCTCACTCCGCCGCCCGTTGCTGCGACGGCTCCGGCTGGTCCGGCAGCTCGAGCTCGGTCTGCAGCGGCGCCGGAGCGACAACCCGCGTCTTCAGGCGCTCCATCGCCAGATAGATGACCGGCGTGGTGTAGAGCGTCAGCAGCTGGCTGAGCAGCAGTCCGCCGATGATGGTGACGCCGAGCGGGTTGCGCAGCTCCGAGCCGGTGCCGGATTCGAACGCCAGCGGGATGGCGCCGAACAAGGCGGCCAGCGTCGTCATCATGATCGGCCGGAACCGCAACAGGCAGGCCTGCACGATCGCTTCGCGCGGCGAGAGCCCCTGCTTGCGCTCGGCCTCGAGCGCGAAGTCGATCATCATGATCGCATTCTTCTTGACGATGCCCATCAGCAGCACGATGCCGATCAACGCGACGATCGAAAGGTCGTACTGAAACAGCATCAGAGCGAGCAGCGCGCCGACACCAGCGGACGGCAGGGTCGACAGGATCGTGAGCGGATGGATGAAGCTCTCGTAGAGCACGCCGAGCACGATGTAGATGGTGATCGCGGCAGCGAGGATCAGCCACGGCTCGCCGGCAAGCGATTTGGCGAATTCGGCCGCATCGCCGGAATAGCTGCCGATCACCGAGGTCGGCATGCCGATCGCCTGCTCGGCCTCTGTAATCACCCTGACCGCGTCGCTGAGCGCGGCATCGGGCGCGAGATTGAAGCTGATCGTCACCGCCGGGAACTGCTCCTGGTGGGCGATGACGAGCGGGGCGGTGGCGGGCTCGTAGCGCGCGATGGTGCTCAGCGGCACCATCGGGCTGCCCGACACGCCGGGAATGACGGTCGGCGCATTCGACGTCAGCGAGTTCGATTGCGCCACCGCCTGAACGCCGGAGGCGGGAACGTAGAGTTTCGAGAGCGAGGACTGATCGTTCTGGTAGACCGGCATCGCCTCGAGGATCACGCGATACTGATTGGCCTGCCCGTATATGGTCGAAATCTGCCGCTGGCCGAAGGCATCGCTGAGCGTGTCGATGACGGTCTGCACCGATATGCCGAGCCGACCGGCGGTTTCCCGGTCGATCTGCACCTGCAGCGTGAAGCCGTTGTCCTGCGCCTCGGACGCGACGTCGCGCAGCACCGTCGAGGTCTGCAGCTCCCGCGCCAGCCGCGAGGCCCAGTCGCCGACCTCCTTAGCGTCCGAGCCGGTGAGGGTGTACTGGTATTGTCCGCGGCTCACCCGGGTGGAAATCTGGATGTCCTGCACCGGCTGGAAATAGACGACGACGCCCGGAACCGCGGCGACCGCCCGCTGCAGCCGCGCGATGACGGCGGTCACCGTCGACTTGCGGTCGTCGCGCGCGCGCAGCGTGATCGCGAGCCGGCCGGCATTGGGCGTGGCGTTGATCGGCGTCACGCCGATGACGGAGACCACTCCGGTCACGTCGTGGTCCTGCCGGATCGCGCTCTCGACCGTGCCTTGCAGGCGCTTCATCTCGGTGAACGAGACCTCCGGTCCGCCTTCCATGACCGCGAAGATCAGGCCGGTGTCCTGCAGCGGCAGGAATCCCTTGGGAATGACGACATAGAGCGCGATGGTGGCGACCAGCGTCGCGGCAGTCACGACCAGGGTGAGCGTCTCGTGATGCAGCACCCAATCGAGACTGCGCCGGTAGGCCTCGACCGACCAATCGACCAGGCGATGAAATAATCCGCCGCCGCCTGCCGGCTCGGCCGTGGTTTGACGCAGCAGGCGGCTGCACATCATCGGCGTGAGCGTCAAGGAGACGACCGCCGACGTCACCACCGCGATCGTCAGCGTGAGTGCGAACTCGCGGAACATGCGGCCGACCAGCCCGGTCATGAACAAGAGCGGGATGAAAACCGCGATGAGCGAGACCGTGAGCGAGATCACGGTGAAGCCGATCTCGCTTGCCCCGCGCAGCGCCGCGGAGAATGGATCCTCGCCGTCCTCCATGTGACGGACGATGTTCTCGATCATGACGATGGCATCGTCGACGACGAACCCGGTGCCGATCGTCAGTGCCATCAGCGACAGGTTGTCGAGCGAGAAGCCGCAGAACCACATCACCCCGAAGGTCGCGATCAGCGACAGCGGCAGCGCGACGCCGGCGATGACGGTGGCGCGGATCGTGCGCAGGAAGATCAACACCACGGTGATCACCAGCGCCACGCTGAGGATCAGCGTGAATTGCACGTCGCGCACCGAGGCGCGGATGCTGGCGGTGGCGTCGTGCACGACCGTGAGCGCGGCGCCGACCGGCATCGCGCGCTGCAGCTTCGGCAGCTCGGCCTTGATGCGCGCCACGGTCTCGATCACGTTGGCGCCGGGCTGGCGCTGGATGTCGACGACGACGGCGGGCAGGCCCTTGTAGAAGCCGCCGACCTTGCTGTTCTCGAGGCCGTCGATGACGTCGGCCACGTCCTTGAGCAGGACCGGCGCCCCGTTGCGATAGGTTATGACGATGTTGCGATAGGCGTCGGCGGCGACGAGCTGGTCGTTGGCGGAGATCATGTAGGACTGGTGCGCGCCGTCGAGCGCGCCCTTCGGCCCGGCGACGTTGGCGGCGACGATCACGTTGCGCACATCCTCGAGCGCGATGCCGTAATTGGCGAGCCGCGACAGATCGGCCTGGATGCGGATCGCCGGCCGGATATTGCCCTGCACGGTGACCCGGCCGACGCCGGTAAGCTCGCTCAGCCGCTGGGCGAGGAGGGTATCGGCGACGTCGCTGAGCGCGCGCAGCGAGATGGTGCCCGACGTGAGCGCCAGCGTCACCATCGGCGCATCGGCCGGATTGACCTTCGAGTAGACCGGCGGGTAGGGCAGGTTCCTCGGCAGCACCGATCCGGAGGCGTTGATCGCCGCCTGCACGTCCTGCGCGGCGGCGTCGATGTCGCGGTTGAGCTCGAACTGCAGCGTGATCTGGCTGATCCCGAATGAGCTTGAGGACGTCATCAGCTGGAGCGAAGGAATCTGCCCGAAATTGCGCTCGAGCGGCGCGGTCACCAGCGAGGTCATCACCTCGGGGCTCGCGCCCGGCAGCTGGGTGGTGACCTGGATGGTCGGGAAATCGACCTGCGGCAGCGAGGAGACCGGCAGCCAGAGATAGCCGAGCAGGCCGCCGAGCATGACGGCCACTCCGAGCAGCGAGGTCGCGATCGGGCGGTGGATGAAGGGCGAGGAGACGCTCATGGATTATTGGCCGGTGGCCCGCCCGCGCTCGAGCTGCGCTTGCCCCGCTCCCCGCCGCGCTTGCCGCGGGATCCATCCGGGCGCGGCGACGCCGGCTGCACCTGTCCGGCGCCCTCCGCGCTCGACGCCGTTACCGCGGTGCCCTCGGTGAGGCGGG
>DATFWL010000618.1:0-4946 GCA_035259385.1 Vicinamibacterales bacterium
GCCGCGCGCCGACTCCTCGAACGAGATCTCGAGGTCGTACCGCAGGTCGGCGCCGCGCTGCGGCCCGCCGCGGCGGCGGCCGCCGCCGAACAGATCGCCGAAGCCGAACATGTTGCCGAGGATGTCGGCGAAGTCGCCGAACTCCTGAAACACGGACGGATCGAAGCCGGCGCCCGCGCCGGCGCCCCTCACGCCGGCATGGCCGAAGCGATCGTAGAGGCTTCGTTTCTCGCTGTCGGCGAGGATCGCGTAGGCCTCGGCGGCCTCCTTGAATTTCTCTTCAGCGACCGTGTCGCCCGGATTGCGGTCCGGGTGATATTTCATCGCCAGCTTGCGATAGGCGCTCTTGATGTCGCCATCGGTCGCGGTCTTCGTGATGCCGAGGATCTCGTAGTAATCGCGCTTGCTCACGCCTTCGCCACCTTCACCATCGCCGGCCGGAGCAGCCGATCGTTGATCGTGTAGCCCTTGCGCAGCTCACCGATCACTTCGCCCTCGCGGTGCTCCGGGCTCTCTTCGTGCACCACGGCCTGGTGCAGGTTCGGATCGAAGTCGGCGCCCAGCGCGTCGATCGGCTTCACGCCGTAGCGGCGCAGCAGATCGTGCAGCTTGCCGTGGATCAGCTCGACGCCCTTGCGGTACGCGGCGCCGCCTTCGCCGGCGTCGACGGTCAGCGCGCGATCGAAGTCGTCGACGACGGTCAGGAGGTCCTGCAGCACGTCGACGACGGCCTGATCGGCCTGTTCGCGGCGTTCGCGCTCGATTCGCTTGCGGTAGTTGTCGAACTCCGCGCTCTTCCGCAGCCAGCGGTCCTTGTAGTCGTCGCGTTCGCGCTCGAGGTCGGCAACAGGAGAAGCTTCTGGCGCGGCAGTGTCCGGGGCCGCGTCCGTCAACGGTTCGTCAGGCATAACGTCTTAATCCGGGTCCCTCAGCATGCGTGAGACGGCCTGCGCCGCGCCATCGACCGCGGCGATCGCGCGTGAGTAGCGCATCCGCGTCGGGCCGATGATGCCGACCGATCCGATACCCGACCCATCGTCGTAGGTCGAGATGACCAGGCTGAACGGCCGCAGGTTCGGGTCGAGATGTTCGGCGCCGATCACCACGCTGAGGCCAGGGCCGTCGATGTATTCGTTGAGGAGCTGCAGCAGCTTCTGCTTCTCCTCGATCATCGCGAGCAGCGTCTGCAACGTCTGCATCGTGAGTCCGCTGGCGTCGTCGAGCAGCGCGGCGGCGCCTTCGATGTACATCGTGCGATCGTCGGGAAG
Source organism: Vicinamibacterales bacterium (assembly GCA_035259385.1). Classification (GTDB taxonomy): domain Bacteria; phylum Acidobacteriota; class Vicinamibacteria; order Vicinamibacterales; family CAVVIG01; genus QHWK01. The sequence goes on from DATFWL010000618.1 coordinate 1,269, forward strand.
ATCGGAGAAGGTCGAGCTGGCGAGACGCATCGCGCGCGCCCGCAGAGCATCGTACAGCAGCCGTTCTTCGTTCATCCGCTCGAGGACGGCTTCGCGCGCCCGGTAGAGCGGCAGACCCGCGAACTCCTGGTTCAGATAATTGGCCGACTGCCGCAGTTCGTCCGCCTCCATCGGCTCGCCGATGTCGATCACTTTCTGAATCACGTGGCCGCCGCTGGCGACGATCACGACGAGCACCCGCGCGGCGCTCAGCGGCACGAACTCGACGCGGTCGAACACGGCTGCCTCGTGCGCGGGACGGACCGCAAAGCCGACGCTGCGCGAGGCCTGCGACAGCATGTGCGAGACCTGCGGGAGCAGCGTGTCGAGCAGCCGGTCGGGGCTCTCGCGGCGCAGTCGCGCTTCGACGGCGGTGGCGGCGCGGTCGCGCGGCCGGCGCACCTCGAGCAGTTGATCGACATAGGACCGGTAGCCGCGGTCGGTGGGGATTCGGCCGGACGAGGTGTGCGGCTGCTGGACGAACCCTTGTTCCTCGAGCCGGGAGAGGATGCTCCTGACCGTCGCCGACGAGACGCCGAGGCCCGCCGCCGTCACCAGCACAGACGAGGCAACCGGTTCACCTGTCGCGATGTATTCGCGAATCAGGGCCGCCAGTACACGTTTTGACCTATCTATGGCGTCCTGTGACATTTACGGTTAGCAGTCTCCGCTGAAGACTGCCAACGATTATACAACGGGTGGGTCAGCACCTAGACACCGGCGCGGCTGAACAGGTCGTGCGCCGCTCGTCGTGCCGCGGCCGCGACCTCGGCGCGGTCCAGTCGCACCGGGGCAAAGTCGCGGACGAGGACCGCGCCGTCCACGATCGTCGTCCGCACGTCACTGCCTCGTGCGGCGTAGACCAGGGTCGAATACGGATCGGGTGCCGGCGCGAGATGCGGCCGGTCGCGATCGACGACGATCACATCCGCCTTCTTGCCGACCTCGAGCGAGCCGATCTCGCGCTCGAGACCGAGCGTGCGCGCGCCTTCGCGCGTCGCCATCCACAAGACGTCGCGCGCCGGCAGGACGCCGGGCTGTTTCCGCATCGCCTGCAGCACGGCCGCCAGACGCATCTCGTCGAACATGTCCAGCCGGTTGTTGCAGGCCGCGCCGTCGGCGCCGAGCGAGACGGTGATGCCGCGCGCGCGCATCTCGGGCACCGGCGCGATGCCGGAGCCGAGCTTCAGATTCGAGCCGGGGCAGTGCATCACCTTGACGTCGTGGTCGGCGAGGATGCGCTGATCGCGCTCGTCGGCCCAGACGCAGTGCGCGGCGCACAGGTGCGGCGACGCCAGCCGGAGGCTCGCGAGGTATTCGATGTTCGATCGGGCGCCGGAGATCTGCTGCACGATCGCGATCTCGTCGCGCGACTCGGACGCATGCGTGTGGACCAGCGCCTGCTGCGCGCTCGACAGATCGGCCACGGCTTCGAGCAGCGCACGCGAACAGGAAACCGCGAATCGAGGGGCGAACGCCGCGCGCAGGCGGCCGCCGGCCGCGCCGTCCCAGCGCGCGCGGATCGAGACGCTCTCGTCGATCGACGCGCGCGTCTCTTCCTGCAGCCGCTTCGGAACCTGCGCGTCGAAATCCATCATGCACTTGCCGATCGTCGCGCGCAGTCCGCTCGCCTCGATTTCCTCGAACACGACCTCGGTGTCGTGCACCGTCTCCATCGTCAGCACGGCGGTGGTGCCGCTGGCGAGCAGCTCGGTCGCGGCCAGCCTTGCCGCGGCGCGCAGCGTGGCCGGCGTATGCGCCGCCTCCATCGGCCACACGCGCGTACGGAGCCAGTCCATCAGCGGGCGGTCGTCGGCGTAGCCGCGGAAGAGCGTCTGACAGAGATGCACGTGCGTCTGGATCAGCCCGGGCAGGATGTAGCCGCCGGCTGCGTCGATCAGCGCGTCATGCGGTGTGGTGATGTTCGAGTCGATCGCGGCGATGCGCCCGTCCCGGATCGACACGTCGCCGTCGACGATCTCGAAGCGGTCGTTCATCGTGACGACGGTGCCGCCGCGAATCAGCAGGGACGCCACACGACATGTCCGCGCGTGCGGCTAGCCGCCGACTTCTGACTTCTCACGAGCGCGGGCGAGCTGTGGCGGCGTCCAGCGCAGCGAGCGGGGATCGTCCTTGCCGTGCTTGACGGCGATCAACTCGGCGAGGATGCTGACCGCGATTTCCTGCGGCGTGACGGCGCCGATGTCGAGGCCGATCGGCGCGTGGACCCGGGCGAGCGCCTCGGGCGGCATCCGATCCTCGGCCAGGGCGTCGTAGATGCGTGCGACCTTCGCGCGGCTGCCGATCAGCCCGAGGTAGCGCAGCTCGCGCGGCGCGAGCGCGCGGAGCGCCTCGAGATCGTTCGTGTGTCCGCGCGTGACGACGACCGCGTAGGCGTGCGGCGGCAGGTTCGCGCGCGCCATCCATGCGGGAATGTCGTCGACGACCACTTCGACCGCGGTCGGAAAACGCTCGGCGTTGGCGAATTTCTCCCGATCGTCGACGACGTGGACGCGGAAGCCGACCTCGTGGGCGAGGCGCGCGAGATGGAAGCCGACGTGGCCGGCGCCGACGACGTACAGCTCGGGCGACGGCTCGATCGGCTCGATGTAGACGTCCATCTGTCCGCCGCAGATCAGCCCGGTCTCCTGCGCGAAGTCGTCGTCGAGCTCGTAGTGGATGAGCTGCGGCCTCCGGCTGCGGATCGCCTCGCGCGCCTTGCCAAACGCGTCGTTCTCGTAGCAGCCGCCGCCGATCGTGCCGACGATCCGGCCGTCGCCGAACACGAGCATCTTGGCCCCGACCCGCTGCGGTGTGGAACCGGTGGTCGACACGATCGTGACCAGCGCCGCCGGCTCTCCGCGTTCCAGGGCGTCAGCGACGGCGGCGAAGACCTCTCTGTTCATCTCTGTGGATTATACGGGGCTTGGTGGCCCGGGTGGCCGGGCAGGTCAGGCAGGTCGGGCAGGTCGGGCAGGTCGGGCAAAGTCTGGCAGGTCGGGCGGGTCGGACGGCCACAGCGCTGTAGATTTGAAGGAGTACGCAACAACAGGACTCGCGACGTCGATCGCGTGTGGCATTCGGCTTGAGTGATGAGGAGGTGTTCGATGTCGCTTACTCATCACAGTCTCGTGGCCTGGCAGCGCGCCGACGATCTCTTCGTGACGCTGCATCGCCTTTCGCTCAAAGCATTTCCGTCGTTTGAGCGCTTCGAGCTTGGACAACAACTGCGGCGCGCAGCGTTCTCGGTTCCGGTGAACATTGCTGAAGGATTTGCCAGACCAGGGGGTCGCGCGCGCTTGAATTTCTTGAACATCTCGCAGGCATCCCTTGCGGAGGTTGACTACTGCATTCACGTCGCCCGACGCCTCGGATACATATCCGAGGAGCTTGCCGAGTCGCTGCAGGTGGCGATGAAGCGCGTCGGCGCGCCGCTGGCCGGATTGATTCGCTCTGAACGCGGCAAGACAACCGCGCGCCAAGTCAGTGCGGTGGTTCTATTCGCGTTGCTCGTCCTGCGTTTTTCGTGAAGGGTCGTTCCCGGCGTGCGATGCTCGCGAGCGATGAAGCGGCGTTTGCTACAGGCGGGTCAGGCCCTACGGTCTGACCTTGCCCGACGCGTCCGACGTGCCTGACGAC
>DATFWL010000619.1:0-13176 GCA_035259385.1 Vicinamibacterales bacterium
GTGCTCCGTCAGCGGACGGGGCATGACGGGCTGACGTTCGGCCCTGATCCGGCAACGCACAACCGCTGCACGCTCGGCGGCATGATCGGCAACAACTCGTGCGGGTCCACTCGGTGATGGCGCAGTTCAACGGCCCGGGACCGCGTACCTCCGACAACGTCGAGTGGCTGGAGATTCTCACCTACGACGGCCTGCGGATGCGCGTCGGCGCCACGAGCGATCGCGAGCTGCAATACACCCTGCGTGCGCGCGACCGCCGCGCCGACATCTATCGACGGCTCAAGGCGCTCGTGGATCGCTACGACCTGCAGATCCGAACCGGCATCCCCGACATCCCGCGTCGGGTCTCTGGCGACAACCTGACGGCGCTCCTTCCGGAGAACGGCTTCAACATCGCACAGGCGTTGGTCGGCACCGAGAGCACATGCGTACTCGTTCTCGAGGCGATGGTCCGGCTCATTCCCAATCCGAAAGCGCGATCGCTGCTCGTGCTCGGATATCCCACCGTCTACGACGCCGCCGACCACGTTCCGCAGGTCATGGCGCATCGACCGATCGGCTGCGAGGGCATGGACGATCGCCTGGTCAAGGACATCGAGTCGATCGGTTTCGAGCGCGAGGTCCTCGACGTGTTGCCGAATGGCCAGGGTTGGCTGATTGTCGAGTTCGGTGGCGATTCAAAGGCGGAGGCGGACGCGCAGGCGGCGGCGTTGATGGCGGAATTGAATGCCACGCCGAACGGGCCGTCGCGAGAAATCGAAGCACACGGCTGCGTTGCAGCACTGTCCCGCCAGGCTCGTGCCGCCGCCGCGGCCGAAGATCGGCGCGCCATGACGGCGGCAGACCGCGAGCGCCGCTTCGACATCGTCGACGCCGCGCGGAATCACGAGGATCGTTCCTGGCTGCACGCGCGCGAGTCGCCGCTCGAAGTACATGCACGGCGTACTCGAGGTCGATGTCGCAGTTCGCTGACGACCCGGAGTCCGACGAGAGGATGCAGTTGTCGGGCAGCCGCGACGACAGTTCCCAGAAGATCCGTTGAGGGTTGATCGGGTTCGCGTCGTTCATCGCGCGCGCTTCGAGCACGCGCCACCACTCGGCGACCTCGGCTTCGATCGTGTCCCGCCAGCCGCGATCGCTCTTGCGTTCGAGGTAAGGGAGCAGGACGCGGAGGGTCTCGGCGGCGTCGCCGATCAGGTTCAGCTCGGTTGGAAAGCGAATGCCGAGCATGCGCCCGTCGATGTCGATTTGAATACCGCGGGCTTGCCCGGGCCTGGGCAGGAATTCGGAGTACGGAAAGTTCGTTCCGACCATCAGGAGTGTGTCGCATTCCATCATCAAGTCCCAGCTCGGCTTGGTCCCGAGAAGCCCGATGGCCCCGGTGACAAAGGGCAGATCGTCCGGCACCGCCGCCTTGCCGAGCAGCGCCTTGGCAATGCCTGCGCCGAGCACCTCGGCGACCTCTAGTACCTGGTCGCTCGCCCCGAGCGCGCCGGCGCCGATCAGCATGGCGACGCGGCTGCCTGCGTTCAGGATGTCCGCGGCTCGGCGCAGATCATCGTCCTGAGGGACGACGTACGGCTCGCAGACACCGGCGCTGGAGTGAACGGTACCATGCGCCCGCGGCGGATCGGGCACGGCGGCGAGCTCCTGGACGTCGTTGGGAATGATGAGGCACGTGACGGTGCGCTCGACCTTGGCGATGCGAAGGGCACGATCGACCAGGTGGCGGATCTGCTCTGGTGCCGACGCCATGTGCACGTACTCGTGCGCGACGTCTTTGACAGCGTTGGGAGATCCACCTCCTGCTGATAACTGCCACCGAGTGCCGCGCGAGCCTGCTGGCCTACGATCGCGACGACAGGCTGATGGTCCAGTTGGGCATCGTAGAGACCATTGAGCAGATGATGGCCCCCGGCCCGGAGGTCGCCATGCACACGCCGACTTCGCCGGTGAACTTCGCGTGCGCGCACGCCATGAAAGCGGCCATCTCTTCATGACGCACCTGCACGAAGGTGATCCGATCGCTCGCACGATTCAAGGCGCCGAGGATGCCGTTGATGCCATCGCCGGGATATCCGTAAACCCGCGACACGCCCCAGTGCGCCAGTCGATCCACTAAGAAGTCGGAAGACGTGGAAGCCACGGCCATGCGTCATCCAAACGCTGTTCCGTCCGGGCCGAGCAGCGTGCATTGCGGCCGCCGCCCGAGTGCAGCACGGTGGCCAAGCGCGCGGGAACACATCTGCTGACTGAGGACACTACGTCCACCGTCGGCAGAAACGCAGGTCTGGCCAAGTACGTGGCCTGCTGAACTCGGAACTAACGTGCGGCGCCGATCAGTTGATCGCAAACCGCTGAGTGTCTTCGCCGCTCCACGCGTGGCCGCGCGCGTGCCTCATGAGCTATGTGCGTTCCGCGAGGCGCAATTGGTCGACCTCGACAATCGATCTCGCGCCGGTCTGCGGCGTCGGTCGGTGATGGCCTGGTCGACACCGCGCGCGCGCTCTGAGTTGGCAGTTGCGATGTGGCATCGGCTCGGCGATCGCGGTCGACAACACCTGCGAGTTGTCGCCGCAGCCCGCGTGCTGCGAGTACGTGTTACGCGACGGCGCACGCTTTGCACCGATCCAGCGCGGTGTTCAATGTTGCCGCTCGGCTCGCCAGACTGTGCAGGCGGAAGCCGATCGTCGTCTCGCGATCGCTATGAAAAGCACGCTTATCGATCAGCGCAACGGACTCCGAACATTTGTCGTCGTGCTGGCGACGGGCGAGGAAGCGGTCGCCGTCCTCTCGGCGTTCGCCGTCGAACAACGACTGGGCGCCAGCCACTTCACGGCGATCGGCGCGTTCTCGCGCGCGGTCGTCGCGTACTTCGAATGGTCGACGAAGCAATATCGCCACCGGCCCATCGATGAGCAGGTCGAAGTCCTTTCGCTGATGGGCGATATCACCCGGGACGATGACGGGCCAAAGCTGCATGCCCATGTCGTTCTTGGAAAGGCCGATGCGACCGCGCATGGCGGTCACCTCGTCGAGGCTGTCGTGCGCCCGACGCTGGAGGTCGTCATGACCGAACTGCCGCGTCCGCTGCATCGGCGATTCGATCAGGAGTCTGGCCTCGCGTTGATCGATCTCCAGGCTGGAGGGCGCCCGTGACAAAGCAAGCCTCTGCGAGACGATGGGTGCGGCGCGTGACAACGGACTCGACCCATCCGCCGCCGCAGACCTTTACCGGGTCGGCAGAAAAGATCGCGCGCATGATGTCGCGCAAGAGTGTCTCGCCGAAAGGCCTCGGATCCGGAATTCGGATGATTCAGTACTTCATCAACCGGGCCGGGAAAGGACTGTCGACGACTCGCCGCCGGGAACTCGAACGAGCCAAGCGGATCCTTCAGCGCCGCCTCGTCGAGAGGCGGCGTCGCCACGCTTCACGATGAGCGGCCCGCGGCGGCTGCCGGCTGACGCGGCATCGGCTGTTGCGGTTCTCGACCTCCGCATCGGACAGTCATTCGTCGAGCACGGCGAAATCGAGCTGCCGCAGTCGTGCCGGATCACTGAGCACGTCAATCTCCACGATTTTGCCGCCCGCGACCGTGAAGCCGATCACAGAAAACGGTTGTCCAGCCTTGTCGAACGACACGAAGCCCGCCGCGCCGTTGACAAGAGCAGGGCGCGCAACCGTCGCGACCTTGGAGAACAGCAAGGCCGACGCCGCCACCGCCTGAGCGCCGCGAATGATCCGTGAGGCGCCCGGCGGTATCTCGCCTCGATCGGCGCGGAGTACCACATCGGGGTCGAGCACCGCGAGCAGCGCGTCGAAATCGCCTGCTCGTGCCGCTTTCAGGAACGCGTCGACGACCTCGCGCTGACGTCTCACGTCGGCATCGGGAACGGCGGCGCCCTGGACACGGCGACGCGCACGGCTCGCGAGCTGGCGCGCGGCTGTCGGCGAGCGACCGACGATCGGGGCGATCTCTTCGAAGGGGACTGCAAACATGTCGTGGAGCACGAACGCCAGGCGTTCTGCCGGCGCCAACGTCTCGAGGACAACCAGCAGCGCGAGCCCGACCGAGTCGGCGACCAACGCTTCATGCTCTGGATCGACGCCGGTTCCGCGGCTGATGATCGGCTCGGGCAGGTGGACGCCGAGCGGCTCCTCGCGTCGAGTCTGCCGCGAGCGGAGCATGTTGAGGCAGATGCGGGCGGTGACCGTCGTCAGCCACCCGCGGAGGTTCTCGACCTCAGCGCCGCCCGATCGGCTGAGGCGGAGCCATGTCTCCTGGACCGCGTCATCCGCGTCGCTCAGCGACCCAAGCATGCGGTACGCGACCGCCCGGAGATGCCGTCGGTTCGCCTCGAATCGTTCAGCCAGCCAGGCTCGCTCGTCCATCCTGATCTCCGCTGCGCACATGTCTATGACACACGATGGCAGGCAAGTGTGACGGCTGGCGAAGGCGCCCTCTACTCGAGGCGGGTCCTGTCCGCGAACAGCCCCAATCGGGTGCTCGCTGGAAAGGCACTCGTTGAGACCGCCGTCGAATTCCCGCGCGTATCCTCCGTGGCTCGGGGGGCGTAATACCGGGCAGGAGGAACGAATGATTCACCGAAGACTCACCGTTTTTACCCTATACCTGTTTGGCGCCCTCGGTATTTCGCCGGCGTACGCGCAAAACAGCAAGTATCCGCCTCTCGCAGACTATCTGATGCCGCGCGACGCCGAAGTGGCGCTGGCGCGGAGCGCTGCCCCATCCAACATCTCAGGGCGGGCCACGATCAAGGTGCTCACGCCGTCCGGCTACGCCGTCGATCACCACGGCGAAAACGGGTTCGTGTGCATGGTCATGCGGGGCTGGTCGGCGCCGACCTACACGCCAGAACAGTTTCGGGATCTCGTATACGACGCGACCGTCCGCGCGCCGATCTGTTTCGATCCTGGCGCAGCGCAGACGGTGATGCCCTATTACGAGCTGCGCAGCAGACTCGCGATGGAAGGCCAGCCGCCCGATCGAATTGCGCAACGGGTGGAGGCCGCCTACGCGCGTGGCGATCTGCCGCGGCGTGATGGCGTGACCTTCGCGTACATGTGGTCGGCCAGTCAGCACCTGGCCTCCGGCATCGGTCATTGGCATCCGCACATGATGGTCTTCTCGCCGTACTACAAGAACGGGATGCTCGGAGAAAACCAATTCGGGTCACCGCTTCCGCAAGTGAGCGACGACGCCGGCACGCCATTCGCCGTGGTGGTCATCCCGGTGGACGACACGCTCGCGATCAAGGCCGGACTGAACGAGAGCCGCTCAAAGTGATTCTCGTCACCGGCGCCATCGGTTCGAGGGGATCCGCCCGGCATCACACCTGCGATCAACCCGCCGCGTGCAGCTTCTCGACGCTGCCGGCTACATAGCCGCCGGACACCGTGCGCGCGGCGATGTTGAGCCGGTTCCAGCCATTGATCGAGACGATCGCCAGGCTCAGGTGCACCAGCTCGTCTTCCGAGAACTGCCCCCGCACGCGCTCGTACACGTCGTCAGGGACATGGGTCTCGGAGACGAGCGTGAGCGCTTCGGTCCACTCCAGCGCGGCGCGCTCGCGCGCCGAGTAGTACGGGGCGTCGCGCCACGCGTCGAGGCCGTAGAGCCGCTGTTCGGTCTCGCCGTTTGCGCGGGCATCCTTGCTGTGCATGTCCAGGCAGTAGGCGCAACCGTTGATTTGCGACGCGCGCATCCTGACGAGGTCGAGCAGCCTGCTGTCGAGGCCCGCCTGGCGGACCTGCCGCTCGAGACCGAGCATGGCCTGAAGAATGCCTGGGTTCACGTGCATGAGATCGATTCGAGCCTTCATCATTTCTGTTGCCTCCAGGTAGTAAGACGAATCAGGAACAATTCTGTGACACGCCGGGAGCTGGGGCACGCGGGCGTCACAGACAGCCTCCGGCATTCGTCAAGAGATCGGGAGGAATGAAGGCAACGTGAGCCCGTTTCGACATCGTCGACGCGCGCAGTCGCGCCATCTACATCGTGCGCAACCCGGACAAGCTGCGAGGGTTCCTCGAGCGCACGCCTTGAGCGTCATCTAATCCAGGCGGGGGAGTGGGACTCTATACTCTCGCCATGGGTCGTGGAGAGCTTGCAGCCATTGCCATCGGGATCACGCTGCTCGCACTCGGATGTGTGTCGAGCGCCGCTGCCACGCTGCGGCTTCGACGGAGTTCGATGACGCTCGTGATGTTCGGCCTGTGGTGTGCAATGTACGGCGCGCGGCTGCTTGCCAGTCAGCCGGCCGTTCGTGGCAGCCTCGGAGGCACGCTGCCGCAGTGGCGGACGTTCGTCGCGATCGTGACCTACACGATCACCGTGCCCATAACGATCTTCGCAGCAAGCCTGATCGGCGCCGGCTGGCGGCGGTCGACCTGGTGGCTGGTGGCCGGTGTCAGCACGTTCGCGGTGATCGGCATCGCCAGCGATGTCGTCTCCGGCAGGCCGGCGTCCTTGCGCGCCGCCAATTCCTGGGTCGTGTTGATGGCGCTCGCCATCGGCCTCGTGAACATCGTCTATCTGACCGTGGACCGGGGCATGCGCACGCCGCTGACCGAGCGAATCGTGATGATTGGCGGCCTGGTGCTCGTCCTGTTCGTCGTCAACGAAAACCTCGGCGAGGTCGCGGTGCGAGGCGTGAACGTCGAGCCGATCGGCGTGCTCGTCTTCATCCTCTGCCTCGGTTATGCCGTCGGGCGGTACATCTTCCGTGCCGAGGCGGAATTCGTCAGCGTCCAACGCGAGCTCGAAACCGCGAGAGGGATCCAGCTCTCGCTGCTGCCTCGACGGATCCCGAAACCGTCCGGGCTGGACGTGGCGGTCCGCTATGTGCCGGCGGCGGCGGTCGCCGGTGACCTCTACGATTTCGTCGAGATCGGACCGTCCTGCGTGGGCATCCTGGTCGCCGATGTGATGGGCCACGGCATTCCGGCGGCGCTCGTCGCGTCGATGGTCAAGCTCGCGTTCTCGCTGCAGACCGGGCGCACCCACGATCCCGCAGCGGTGCTGGCGTCAATGAACCAGATCCTGTGTGGCCAGCTCGAGGGCTCGTACGTGACCGCGGTGTATGCCATCGTCGACACGGCCGCGCGGCGCGTGACGCTGGCCAATGCGGGGCATCCGCCGCCGCTCGTCCAGCGTCGCGGGGAGTCCGCCGCGCACGTCGAGCGCGAGCATGGGTTGATGCTGGGCGTCCTGCCCGCCGCCGAGTACGCGAACGCGCGCGTCGATCGGTTCGCGCCTGGCGACCGCCTCCTGCTGTATTCCGATGGCGTGCTGGAAGCGCGGAATCGCGCCGGCGAATTCTTCGACGGCGAGCGCGTCGCGCGCTGGCTCTCGAGCTTCGACGTGACTACCGCCGATCGATTCGCGGACGCAGCACTCGGCGAGCTGACGCGCTGGAGACACGGCAGCCAGTTCGAGGACGATGTCACGTTCGTGGTCGCGGAAGGGACAAACACCTCGACGTTCCCTTGCGGCCACGCTCCGTCACACGGCCTGGGGCCGGGCCTTCAGGCCCGGCCGTGAATCCGATTTCGAAACCAGCTCAATTCGAATCAGAGCGGGTCCTCGTTGAGATAGATCTTGTTTCCGTACAAGTCGCTGAGCGCCACGCCGGTGCCGTACGGCATCCGTTGTGGTTCGCCGTCAAACGCCACACCCCGCGCGCTCATGGCCTGGAAGTCGCGAGCGCAGTCGTCGGTCGCCAACGCAAACACCGACTTGCCGCCACCCTGGTTCCCGACGAGCGCCCGCTGATCGGGCGTCCGCGCCAACTCGAGGTTGATGGCGACGTCCGGCGACTGTGGCGCCGATACCAGCAACCACCGGTAGTCGCCCAGTTGACGATCCTCAGACAGGACGAAGCCGAGTCGGTCGACATAGAACTGCAGCGCCTGATCCTGATCGTTCACGAACACGGTAAACACGGCGAGACGCATCGTCATGATCTCCTCCTGCGCTCATCGTGCCTTCTCTGGCCGGATGGGTCTTGAACGGATCGGACATCGTTTCGAGGGCCGTCGCCACGGGTAACGTGGGTGGTTTCATACCATTCCGCCGTAAAGAGATGCGCCGGAGGACGTGCGCCGAAGGCGCGAAACTCGCGCACGAGATGCGACTGGTCAGCGTATCCGTTGGCGAGCGCGAGGTCCGCCCACGTGACGGGCGGGCCCATAACCGCCTGCCGCCACGCCCGTGCGAAGCGGGCAAGCCGTTCGAGACGCTTCGGCGACACGCCCACTTCGTCGAGAAACCGCCGTTGCAGGTGTCGAGGGGAGACGTCCAGTTCAGCCGCGATCTCGGAAACCGCGACTGGTACCTCGGCGCCAAGAAGCCGATCGACGGCACGGACGATCAGATCGTCGGTAGGCTTCGCATGCCGGAAATGCTCGAGGACAACAGCCTCGACCGCGTCGCGGCTCGCCGCCGAATCGATCCTCGGGTTCGCTTTGACTACCTGCGCCAACCGGTCGTCGAGCGCTTTCGAGACACCATCGAGCGGACTGACGATATTCCCGAGCGCGTGCGCAGGGACGCCGAGAAACGTCGCCGCGCGCGCGGGATGCAATCGGATGCCGAACGTGCAGACGTCCGCTGGATACCGCATCTCGATCGCCGTCTCGAGCAACCCCACGACTGCTCTCGGCGGCTGGTTGCCCCTGACTTGCAGTCCATCGAGCATGACGGCGTCACCGAGATTGATCACAATTTCCACATACGCGTCGGGCAGAATCGTTGGTGACGGTACGAGCGTGCCGTCGCCGGCGACGCGCCAGTAGGCGAGGATGACGCCGCCGAGAGCGGCGCAGGGTGACCACTCGCGATAGTCGATGTTCATTCGATAAAGCCGGCGGTTACTCGCGAAAGGTACCCTGGCACAACTGAATCAAACTCGACGCGCACGTTGAAACGGCCTCGATCGCTATCACGACGAAGACCTCTCCGTCATGCTCATCAGGCGTCGAGCTCCTCCTTGCTCTCTCAAAATCGGCCGCGGAGACCGCGACATTCATCTGCAGCTGGATAGACTCAGGAGACAACTGATACAGTACGTCCGCGATCACGAGCCGTGGCGCGCGCAATGCCCTCGACGTGATCATCATGTGCTGGACGCGCCCTCCTGGGCGGCACTGCTTGGGTTGATTGATGAGTGTCGGGTTGTCCACGCCGCGCTCGGCGCGTCGCGCCGGCGATGTCGGACCGTCAGCCCGACCGACTTCGAGTTCAATTTCACAGAACAGCCAGATCGCGATGGGCCGCGAATTCATGGAGTCGTTGCCGTCTGCGCCGACGCGCTGACAGCGTCGAGGCAGGTCACCCTGCCGGCGGCCCGGCGGGAGAACAGGATTCAGTGAGCGCAGGGCGAACGCGGTGGCTGCTCGACGCGACCGGCGCTCGCGAATCGGGCGAGCCGCGATCACGGGGCAGGCGATCGTGGCTGCTCGTGCTCGGCATGGTGCTCGCGGCGTGCGACAGCCACACGCCGCAGCCTGCACCCGCTCCGACCGCGACCAGCGCGACGGTTCGCGTCGTGTTCCAGGGTTCGACCAGCAGACGGAGCGATCTGCCACGCTCGGCGGAGGCATGCGTCAACGGCGTCGGCGCCACACACACCCATCCCAGCTGGCGCAGCTTCGCCGGCATTCCGCTGCAGGCGGTTCCTCCCGATCGCTATGAGATCACCTTCGACGATGTTCCTGTCGACACGCGGGTGTCGTTCCGCATCAACGATCAGAACTCCTGCGACCTGAACCCGACCGGCGCCGTGACCAGCAACGTGTCCGTCAACAACGTGAACCTGACGCAGAACACGACGACACCGGGTCAGGGCGACGAACCGGGCTTCGCCTTCTCGGTTGCAGCGAATGGTCGCGTGACGCAGTAGCTCTCAACGCGAGGATCGTCATGCCCACTATCAACAGCGCGAAAATCGGCAGCGTCGCCTCGGTCGCGGCAGGAGCCACGTACAGTTTCCAGTGGAACAACCCGCCGTGGGGCACTGTACTCGGCTACTTCGCGTGTCCGGTTCCACCAGCCGCATCCGGTCCGCACGGTTCCGCTTCCGGGACCGTCCAGATCACGAAGGTCGAGTGCACGTGGCTTCGCGACAACTACAACGGCGACAAGAAACACGTGAACATCGAGGTCAGGAACACCGGCAGCGGACCGACCGGCTTCGATCTCTACGAAAGCTGGATCGCCTGAGAGAGGTCGCGATGGCGCGCGCACGTCCGCTGAACATCGGGCCGCCGGCTAGGGACGCGCGGCGGCCATGCGCCGCACAGCCTCCGGCAGTTCACGTTCGTTCAGCCATGCAAAGCTGAATCGCGCAAACGGCTTCGGCTCGGCGTCGAACGCGTAACGGCGGCCGGTGTACCAGGAGACGCCGTATTGAATGCTGCGCCGCGCCCATGCCTCGACGTCCACCGGCATGCGCAGGCGGACCCACAGCGCCATGCCGCCCGGCGCAGGCGTGAACTCGACGCCAGCGCCAAACGCCCGCCGCAGGCTGGCCGCAAGAATCTCACGCCGGTCGGCGTAGACGCGCCTGACCCGTGCGACGTGCCGCTGGACCTCGCCGTCCTCGACGAGGGCCGCCACCGCCGCCTCGGTTGCCAGGTCACCCTGAATGTCGAGCAGCGACCGCAACGCGGCGACGTTCCGCAGGACCGCCGGCGGCGCGACGATGTAGCCGATGCGAAGTCCGGGGGCGAGGACCTTCGAGAGCGTGCCGATGTAGACGACGAGCCCCGCGTCATCCGCGCTCGCCAGCGGGAGAACGGGGCGGCCGTCGTAGTGAAACTCGTGATCGTAGTCGTCCTCGACGATCGCGAACTGCCTGGCGCGCGCGAGTGCGAGCAGCGCCAGGCGGCGGGCCGCCGTCAGGCCGACGGTCGTCGGATACTGATGATGCGGCGTGACGTACACGGCGCGCAGCGCCGTACGGCTCGCGAGCGTCTGAAGCGCCTCGACGTCGATGCCATCGCGATCGATGGCCACGGGCACGACATTCGCTCCGGCGGCGCGGAATGCTTCCCACGCGGGCCGATAGCCGAATCGTTCGACCGCGACGACGTCGCCCTGGCGGAGCAGCGCACGCGCCACGAGGGAAAGCGCCATCTGACTCCCGCGTGTCACGAGCACGTCGTCAGCGGTGACGGAGAGCCCTCTCGTGTTCGAGAGCATCGACGCAAGAGCGGAGCGCAGCGCCGGATGACCTTCAGGATCGCCGTACGCCAGAAGGTCACTGGCCCGCAGCGCGAGTACTCGCCTGATGGCGCGGCCGATCGCTCGCGCCGGTACGAGGCGCACGTCGGGCGCGCCGCTGCTCAAATTCAGCGTGCCGCGCGGAAGCGGCAGTTGGCGATACGCGGCCGGAGCCTCCGGCACGTCGAATGGCATGTGACCCGGCATCCTCGTTCGGGTGCCAAGCCGGCGGGAGAACGGCCGTCCCCGATCGTCCGGAATCGCGCGTGCGACGAACGTGCCGCGACCCCGGGCTGTTTCGATCCAGCCCTCCGCGATCAGTTCCGCGAGCGCCGCCAGCACCGTGTTGCGATGAACGTGAAGGATCCCGGCCAGACGGCGGCTCCCGGGCAGTCGATCGCCGGCGCGAAGCCGACCGCGCCGGATGTCCGCTGACAATGCCCGCGCGATCTGCAGCGACACCGGCAGCGCCGCGTCGCGATCGACGTTCAGCACGAGGTCCCAGGCGCGTCGCATGGCTCGCCAGGTCAGTGATTCTACGTCGGGCGGTAGCAAGCTGGTCCAACAAAATCGTGCGATTATCTGTTGGCGCGTAGACCAGTAGCCCCCAGAAGTCGACGTCGAAAACTGCATCGATCGCCGGTCGTGATCCAGTGCAGATCTTGCCTGTTGAAACGCCGCATGGACGCTGCCATCGTCGTCGTCCAGGCGAGCGGAGGGCAGGGCGGGAAAGGCGAGCGGCGATGATGGTTCCAAACGCGGCGGGACCTGCAGGGGATCGGTGCGCGGACCGTTCCGGTCGCGATGTGGTCGACGGTCTGAGGCTCACGATTACGGGCGGCGAGCTGCGGCGCCTGCTCGACGACCGAATCGCCGAGCACGAGCGCAGCGCCGCCTACTGGAAGCGCGAGCTCGTTCGCGCAGCCGGCGAGCAGGCAGACGAGGGCGCAGGGCAGAACGAGGAGACGTTCGCGAACGAAGCAGTGCGGCACGAATGGCGCATCGACGTCCTCGCGTTCATTCGCGACCACGTCGAACCGCTGCACACCTACTGCATCGATCGAAGCGATCTGATCTTCGCCGAACTTCTTCCGATGAAACCGTGGTTCGTGGAGAAGGAGGCGGAGGATCGCGCGGAACAGTGAGCCCGCCGGCGGAAGCCGGCGGGCTCGGGTTCTACTGGTGCGCTGCGAACTGCTTCATGAACGCCTCGCTGCGCTCTTTCATCTCGGCGGGTGTCAGATCCTCCTTGTGAGTTGCGATCGTCCAGGTGTAGCCGTGCGGATCGGTGAAGGTCCCGGAGCGATCGCCCCAGAACTGATCCTGCATCTTGCCCATGCCGCCGTGTGCGATCTGGCCGCCAGCCGCCACCGCGCGATTGAAGAGCGTGTCGCAATCGTCGACGTAGAGCCACAGCGAGGTCGGCGATCCGCCGAGCGCCTGCGGTCCCTTGCCGCCCATCATCGCGTCGTTGAGCATGATGCGCGAGTCGCCGATGCGGATCTCGGCGTGCATGATCTTGCCGTCGGGTCCGACGGCGCGCGACACCTCGTCGGCGCCGAGCGCCCTCTTGTACCAGTCGATCGCCGGAGCCGCGTTGTCGAGTGTCAGCTGGGGCGTGACCGTGTGATGTCCTTCGGGAACTGCGTGCTTCGCCTTAGCCATTCTCGTGTCCCTCCTTCGCCAGTAGAGAACCCGCGAACCTGCCATTCTGTTGCGACGTCGATCCGGCCGCAACGGTCGTTTCGACGCTGCGGGAAAACCGGGAGATGCCTCGACCGCGTCGCTTACACGGCCGTTCTGACTGAAAAAGCTTCGGAACGCACCGGCAATGTGCGGGGAAACAGCTAATGGTCCGTGCTCGAGCGTCCGTTCCGGGACGCCTGGCGTCCGGCCGGTTGGATCGGCTGAGCTTATTTTCACGGCCCGG
>DATFWL010000620.1:0-15263 GCA_035259385.1 Vicinamibacterales bacterium
GCCAATGCGGCCGAGGCCGAGGCCGGACAAACCAAGCCTGACTTCGTCGCCAAGCTGGCAATCGCGCGCAAAGAGGCATGCGAGACAATCTACTGGTTGCGGCTCGCCATCGCGACATCGGTTGTCGCGAAAGAAACCGTCGCCTGGGAGCTCGACGAAGCACAGCAGCTGAAAGCGATGATCACCGCTGCCATCGAGACTGGCCAATCCTCGACCTGACGCGGCGGCTCTTAGAGGAGCGCAATGGCTGAGGGCCGATGGCTATTACTCATGGTCATTGGCCCTGGGCCCATCAGCCCCCTGAACCATATGCCATCAGCCATCAGCCATCAGCCATTGACACGGTTCAGTGACGTGACTCCGCAGCCGGCGTGAGCCGGCGAGGAGCTTTCACCCGTCCCAAAAGCGCGCGCCAACCCCTGTTCAACGCGATGTGCTCCAGCGCGTCGAACTTCACGTACGCGACCGGCACCAGCAGCAGCGTCAGGAACAGGCACAGCGACTGGCCGCCGATGATCGTCATCGCGATCGCCGCGCGGCCGGTGCCGCCGATGCCGAGGCCGAGCGCCGTCGGGATCAGGCCGGCGATGATCGCGCAGGTGGTCATCAGAATCGGCCGCAGCCGCGTGCGGCACGCCTCGACGATCGCCTGGCGCAGCGGGATGCCGCGCGCGCGCAGCGTGTTCGCGTAGTCCACCTGCAGAATCGAGTTCTTCTTGACGATGCCGAGGAGCAGCAGCATGCCGAGCGCGCTCCACAGGTTCAGCGTGCGACCGGTCGCCCACAGCGTGAACAGCGCGAACGGCACCGAAATCGGCAGCACCAGCATGATCACGATCGGCTGCATGAAGCTCTCGAACTGCGCCGCCAGCACCATGTAGACGAAGATCATCGCCAGCCCGATCGCGAGCATCAGGTTGGCGGTCGTCTCGTCGAGAATCTTCGACTGCCCCTGCAGCCGGAACGTCATCGTCGGCGGCATGTTGAGGCCGGCGAGCAGCGCGCGCACGTCGGCGGAGGTCTCGTCGAGCGCGTGGCCGGGCGCCACGTCCGCGGTCATCATCACCGTGAACTGGCGATTCGATCGCTGCAGCGCGCTCGGACCGAGGCCGCGCTCGACCCGCGCGATGTTGTCGATTCGCACCGGGCCGTTCGTCGACGGCACCGTCAGCCGGCCGATCTCCTCCGCGTCGCGGCGCTGGTTCTCGAGCACGCGAATCTTGACCGGGTACTGCTCCTGTCCTTCCTTGTAGAAGGAGATCTGATCGTCGCCGGCCACCGCCAGGCGGAGCGTGTTGCCCACGGTCGCCATCCGCACGCCGAGATCGGCCGCGCGCCGGCGGTCGACGGCGATGTGAATCTCGGGATTCGAGACGCTCAGGCTCAGCTTCGGCTCCGCGATGCTCGGCGTGTGCTGCGCCGCCTCGAGCGCCTTCATCGCGTAGTCGGTCAGCTGCTTCAAATCCGGTCCGAGAATGTTGGCGGAGATCGCGTAGCCGCCGGCGCCTTCGCCGCTGCCGAGCGCGTTGCGCGACGAGATGCTCGGCCGCAGGCTCGGATGGCGGGCGAGCCGCTTGCGCAGCTCGGTGATGATCTCGGCCTGCGTGTGCTTGCGCTCTTCGATCGGCAGCGCCTGGAAATTGAAGTGGATGTGCGTGACGTTGCTGCCGCCGCCGCCGCCGGCGGCGCCGCTGCCTCCCGGGTTGACCAGCGGCTCGATCGCCGCGACGCCCTCGATCCCTTCGAGCTCCTTCAGCACGCCGAACGCGATCTCCTGCGTTCCTTCGATCGACGTGCCCTCCGGCGCATCCATGTGGGCCGTCCACTCGCCCATGTCCTCGTTGGGCACGAACTCGCGTCCGACCATCCGGTTGAGCGGAAACATCAGCAGGAACGTCACCGCCGATACGCCGATGATGATCCAGGCATGATCGAGCGCCCAGTTCACCTGACGCTCGTACCACACGTCGAGCCAGTGGAAGAAGCCGTGCTCCTTGGTCTTGTGATCCGCCTCCGCGTCGGCGAGCTTCAGGAAGCGCGAGGACAGCATCGGCGTGAGCGTGAAGCTCACCAGCATCGACACCATGATCGCGAACGCCATCGTCCACCCGAACGGGTTGATGAACCGCTTCGCGTAGCCGTTCATGAACGCGATCGGCAGGAAGATCACCACCAGCGACAGCGTGGTCGCCATCACCGCCAGGGCCACTTCGCGGGTGCCCTGGATCGCGGCTTCGTAGGGCGAGCAGCCCTCCTCCTCGATGTAGCGGAAGATGTTCTCGAGCACGACGATGGCGTCGTCGATGACGATGCCGACGGCGAGGGTGATGCCGAGCAGCGTCATGTTGTTCAAGGTGAACCCCATCAGGTTCATCAGCGTGAACGACGAGATGATCGACGCCGGAATCGCGAGCGCGGCGATGATCACGGCGCGGACGTTCCGGATGAAGCACATCACGACGACCGCGGCGAACAGGCTGCCGAAGATCAGGTGCTCCTCGAGCGACGCGACCGAGGCGTAGATGAACTTCGAGTCGTCGCGGACCCAGGTCAGCGTCACCGACTTCGGCAGGGCGCGCTGGATCTGCGCCATCTTGGCGCGCACGCCCTCGATCACCGCGACGGTGTTCTCGCCCATCGCCCGGCGGATGTCGAGCTGTACCGCCGGCTTGTCGCCGAACCAGACCGACGAGGTCGGCCGCTCGTAGCCGTCCTCGGCATAGCCGACGTCGGAGACCCGAATCGGCGTGCCGTTCTTGGTCGCGACGACGATGTTGTTGAAGTCCGCGGTCGCGTCGATGCGGCCGAGCGTCCGCAGCAGCAGCTGGCCCTTGCCCTGCTCGACCGCGCCGCCGGGAATCTCGACGTTCTCCGCGACCACCGCATCGCGGACCTGCGCGATCGACAGCCCGTACGAATTCAGCTTCTCGATGTCGACGACGATGTGGATCTCGCGGGCGCGACTGCCGGCGATGGTGACCTGGCCGACGCCGTTCACCGTCTGGATCGAGCGCGAGATCTGCTTGTCGGCGAGCTCGGTCAGCGTCCGCAGGCTCATCCCGTCGGACGACACCATCAGCGACATCACCGGGTCGGCGTCGGGATCGACCTTGGTGATCACCGGCGGCAGCAACTCGGGCGGGACGCTCTTGATCGCGCCGGCGACCTTCTCGCGGACGTCGTTGACGGCGTCGTTCAGATCGCGCTCGAGGACGAAGCGGACCGTGATGTTGCCGCCGCCCTCGCTGATGCGCGCGGAAATCTCGTCGATGCCGGCGACGCCGCTGATCGCCTCCTCCATCGGCTCGATCACCGACGAGGAGATCTCGTCGGGTCCGGCGCCCGGGAGCGACAGCCTGACGTTGACGGTCGCCGGATCCGCGCGCGGAAAGAGATCGACGCCGAGGTCGCGGAACGAGAAGATGCCGAGCACCACCAGCGACATCACGAGCATGGTGGCGAAGACCGGTCGTTTGACGCAGAGTTCGGACAACATTCAGCGAGCCCCCAGTACCACCTCTAGCCCCTAGCCGCCCAGTCCCTACTCTTCCGCTTTCTTCCCAGCCGCCGTCGTCACCTTCATGCCGTCGGTCAGCTTGTCGATGTCGGTCGCGGCCACCGGGGCGCCGGCGTCCACGCCGCTCAGGATCTCGACGCGATCGCCCATCCGCTCGCCGACCTTCAGCTCGTGCGCCGTGAGCCTGTCGCCGTCGATCACGAACACGCGGTTGACGCCGTATCGATACTGAAGCACCGCTGCCGGCAGGGTGAGAACGTCGTCCACCTTGCCGCTCTCGATGTGCACGCGCGCGAAGGTGCCGGGCTTGAGCTGCGCGTCCCTGTTCGGCGCGAGCGCCTCGAACGGAAACGCGCGCGTCGCGGCGTTCACGGCGGGGCTGATGCGCGAGACCTTGGCGCTGAACGTCTTGTCGGGATAGGCGTCGACGTGCATCTCGACCGGCTGCCCGTCGTGAATCCACGGCGCCATCTTCTCGGGAATCTCGGCGACGACCTTGAGCGGATCGACCCGCACGACCGACATCACCGGCATCTGCATCTTGACCAGCTCGCCGAGGTTGACGAGCCGCTTCTCGACGTAGCCGTCGAACGGTGCGCGGATCTCGGTGTCGCGCAGCTGGCGATCGGCGAGCTTCATGCTGGCCTCGGACGCCTGGATGCTGGCGCGCAGATTCTTCGCGTTCTGCAGCGAGAGATCGTACCCCGCCTGCTTCGCCTGCAGCGTCGCGCCGGCATCGTCCAGCATCTGCTGCGGCACGAGCGCGCGCTTGAACAGCTCGTTCGTCCGATCGTAGGCCTGCTGCGCCTGGCGGAGGTCCGCGCTCGCCTTCTGGACGTCCGGCGTCTTCTCGATGTCCGGGAGATGCTCGGGATCGGAGGCGCCGTACTGCGCGAGCGCGCGCGCGAGCGCCGCCTTCTGCTGCTCGAAGTTGTACTGCTGTTTCTCGCGATCGACCAGAATGAGCGGCTGGCCCGCCTGCACCCGGTCGCCGAGGTCGGCGAGGATACGGCTCACCTTGCCCTCGGTTTCGGATGAAATCGTGACCTGATCGACCGCGGCCAGCGTGCCGACCAGATCAACGGCCCGCACCGTGCGCTCTTTCTTCACGATTTCGACCTTGACCGGCTTGGCGGACGCGTCGCGACCGCGCGCCTGCGCCGTCTCGCTTTTCGAGCACGCCGCCGCCACGACGGAGACAAGGGCCAGGGCCGTCCACCGAGACATCTGACGCAGGACCGTTACACGCATAGATAAGGGCGACCTTAAGTGTAGGCAGAAACTTTAAGAGTATATGCGCGGCGTGCAATCGACCGTTGTAACTGATTGTCTCGGAACGAGTTCTCCCGCTCGTCCACGCGCGCAGCGGCTCGGACGCGACCTGATTCGCCGCTCAGCCGCGCGCTTCAAAGTCTCGGAAGGAGTTCATCAGTTACGAGCAGGTCGCGTTGACCGTGGCGCAGGAGCAGCGGCGGCAAAGCGGGGAACCCGTCAGAATGCGTTCTACGAACAGGCGATGTCGGATTGCGGTCGGATCGTGACGCTGTGGCGTCGGGTCACATCATCCCGAGCAGATTCTGGTGGCCCATCCACTCGGCCATCGCAGCGGCGCCGCGCGGTTCGCTGATGTACGAACCCTGCACGGCATCGCAGCCCATCGCCAGCAGCTGAGCCTGGACGTCTTCGCAGTCGACCCCTTCGGCGACGACCGTGAGGCCGAGGTTGTGCGCCAGATCGATGGTCGATCGGACGATCACGTCGTCGAGGCCGGTGTCGAGACCGGAGACGAACGAGCGATCGATCTTCAGCTCGTCGACGGGCAGCCGGCGCAGGTAGCTGAGCGACGAGTAGCCGGTGCCGAAATCGTCGATCACCAGGCGGACGCCCATGTCGTGCAGCCGTTTGAGGCAGTCCATCGATCGCGCCGGATCGCTCATCAGGATGTTCTCGGTGATCTCGAGCGACAGCGAGGTCGAGCGCGCGTCGTAGGCCGAGAGCATCGCTTCGATCCGCTGCGGCAGCCGCGGATCCTGGAGCGTCCGCGGCGAGAGGTTCACGGCGACCGAGAGCGGCGGCGTCTTCTGGCGCGGCGCCCACTCGCGAATCGCGGTCTCGAGCACGATGGTGGTGAGCGGGTTGATCAGCCCGGTCTGCTCGGCGAGGTCGATGAACTCGCCGGGGAGCACGCGCCCCTGCTGCGGGTGATTCCAGCGCACCAGCGCTTCGACGCCGACGATCTGGTTCGTCCGCAGGTGCAGCATCGGCTGGTACTCGACGAAGAACTGCGCTTCGTCGAGGCCGCGGCGGAGATCCGAGATCAGCGTCAGGCGCCGGTGCGAGTGCCGATCGCGGTTCGCGGCGTAGACCGCGACGCCCGAGCGATCGGTCTTCGCGACGTACATCGCGACGTCGGCCTTCTGCAGCAGCGCTTCGGCCGACGAGCCGTGCTCCGGGAAGCAGGCAATCCCGAGGCTGGCGTGCACGTTCAGCGGCCGGTGATCGACGATGCACGGCTGCTCGATCTCGCGCAGCACCTTTTCGGCGGTGAGGACGGCGCCGTCGACGTCGGCGAGCGGCAGCACGATCGCGAACTCGTCGCCGCCGAGGCGCGCGACCGTGTCCGCGTCGCGCAGCGTCGCGCGGATGCGCGAGCCGACGCATTGCAGCACGAGATCGCCGGCGTGATGGCCGAGCGTGTCGTTGATCTCCTTGAAGCCGTTGAGATCGAGCAGCAGCAGCGCCAGGGTCGTGCCCTCGCGGTGCGCGATGCGCGTTGCCTGCGCGAGCCGATCGTGCAGCAGGGCGCGGTTCGGGAGGTCGGTGAGCGCGTCGTGATAGGCCAGGTGGGCGAGCCGCTGCTCGACGCGGTGCCGCTCGCGGCGGGCGGCGGCCTCGCGCAGCTGCCGCTCGACCGAGGGCAGCAGGCGCTGCAGGTTCACCTTCAGGATGTAGTCCTGCGCGCCGGTTCGCATCGCCGCGACCGCCGCGTCCTCGCCGCGCACGTTCGACACGAAGATGAACGGCAGATCGGCGTCCCGCTGGCGGACGATGTCCACGGCCTCGATCCCGTCGAACGCGGCGCTGGTGTAGTCGGCGATCACCAGGTCCCACGCGTGGCGCGACAGCGCCGCGGCCAGCGCCGGCGATGAGTCGACGCGATCCCAGGCGACGTCGAAGCCGCCGTGCTCGATCGTACGGACGAGCAGCGCGGCGTCGTCCGCCGATTCGTCGATCACGAGTAGGCGCAGTGCAGGCAATGGTGTCCGGTGGCGCGCGACGGCCTCGAGACGCTTGGGGGAGCGCCGATTAGAAAGGACGGAGGATGCGCGTCGCGAAACGTGCTTCGCTGAGGTTGACAGATTTCTAATGGCGCCGCTAGGCGAAAGAAGACCAAAGCGATCCGGTTATCTCATCCGTGTCATGAGTTGATCCGCCGAAATGAATCGCGGCTCGATGTCCACGGGGATCGATTGCAGCTTGTCGAGCGCCTGCTGCACCTGCGGACGGACGATCCCGAGCCGTTCGCCGAGCGACTTCGCTTTTTCGTAATCGCCCTCCGCCTGAATCGTCATGATCTCGCGCGTCAGCCCCGCCACGCCTTCCTTGATGCGATCCGGATTTACCGCGAACGTGCCGTCGCCTTCGATCGTGACCGCGCGCTGATCCAAAAGGTAATTCAACTGGATCGCGATCCCTTTTCCGTGCGCCTCGCCAACGCCGAACCGGATCGATCGAAAGGCGGACGCCAGAAATGTCGTGTACAGCGATTGCTCCATCGCCCTTGGCAGCACACCTTTGTCGATCATGTGCTGAATGCCGAACAACCCCGAGATGTCGGCCTTGGCTTCCTCGAGCGCGCTGTAGGTTTCCTTCAACTGCTGCCGCACCGTCGTCTGCCTGCCGTTGACGGTGATGCTGTGCGGGCCGAGGCCGTGCATCAGTTCGTGCACGACAATGTGCGTGAAGAAGGCCTCGAATGACAGTTTCGGTCGATCGGGGGCGCCAAGGACGATTTTCGAAATCGGCTGCAGCGTCTTGGCGAACTTCGCGTCCTGGACGTTCTTCAGCATCACGCGCTTGGCGCCCTTCTCGCGCACCACCCGTTCGTCGTTCGGCAGGTTGAACGCCGCCGTCTGTACTGCCCGATTGCCGTCGCCGGCCGCGTAGATCTCGTTGACGACGACAATCGGCGCCAGCGCGCCGATCTTCGGGTTGCGGTACTTCGGCTCGATCGGCAGGTTGTTCTCGATGTCCTGCAGCTCGCCGGCGAATTTCTGCAGCTTCGCCGTCTCCGCTTCGTCCTGCACCGTGACGTAGGCTTCGAACGCCGCCTTGTAGTTGAACAGCTCGTCCTCGTACACCTCGTAGGGGCCAATCGTCGGCTCGATCGCGCCCTTCAGCTCCATCCACGCGACGTCGCTGTCGTAGTAGTCGTTCGAGAGGAACGCGTCGGCGCGCCGGGTGAGGAAGCTCTTGAGCGTCGGCTCGGTGGCGAGTTGCGCGGCGTCGCGCAGCAGCGCCGCCGCGCGCGCGAGCTCGCCCTGGTACTCGAGGTTGTAGGGCACCAGCGTGAACCCGCTGCCCGCGCGCCGCACCACGGTGAAGAACCCGGTCGCGCGCGCGCGTTCCTGCTCGGGCAGCGACTGGAGCCAGCGCTCGAGATCGGCTTTCGACGCGCTCTCCGGGTAGTAGCTCGCGCCGAGCGGCTTCGGCGGCACGCCGGGGATGAAGGGCGCATTGTGATCGAGCCGCGACCATGGTCCCTTGTTGATCAGGAAATAGTGGAGGCGCGCGCGGCCGGCCGGCGACTCGTCGCGCGCGAGCTGCAGCAGCAGCTCGTGGTTGCCGCTCCACACCTGGCGCAGGAACAGCGCGTCGACGATCTTCGCCGCCTCGACCAGCTTGCCGAGCACGCGGCGATCGGCGTCGGACAATTTCGAGAGATCCGCGGTGATGTCGGTCGGCGCAAAGCGCGCCGCCATCTGCTGCAGCTTCTGCGTGTCGGGCACGGCGTTCTCCTGGGCGGCGCGGACGAACACGGCCACCGACGCCGCGAGCAGGAGCCCGATCGCGCCGCTGCGAAGTGTCGATGTCATCACCGACCTAGTTTACCGGGCCGGGGGCCGTGGGACCGATGGGCCCATGGGCTTGGTGGGGAGGGTGCGCTCGGAACTGTCGGGCCCTTCCCCACCCACCCATGGGCCCATCGGTCCCCCACACCCACAGGGACCGTAATCGCGCGTCACCGAATGAGACAGGGCGATTCGCGGAAGCGCACCAATCGCGGCCTACGAGTGCGCTCGGTGCACGGCGCTGCACCGTGGCGGCGGGCACTGCTCTTGCCAGCTCATCTGCCGTATGCGAGCGCTCATTGCCGACGACGATCGGATCACGACGGCGATTCTTGCGAAGGCGTTCACCGGCTGGGGCATCGACACGACCGTCGTGCACGATGGCGACGAAGCGTTGCGCGCGCTTGCCGCCGGGCCGACACCGGAACTCGTGGTCGCGGACTGGATCATGCCGGGCATCGACGGCATTCAGCTGTGTCAGCGCATCCGCCAGGAGCCGCTGCTCGCGGCGATCTACGTGATTCTGCTCACCGCGAAGAAGGGACGCGTCGACCTCGTCGCCGGACTCGACGCCGGCGCCGACGACTACATGACGAAGCCGATCGACACCGAGGAGCTCCGCGCGCGCGTGCAGGCGGGCGTCCGCGTGGCGACGCTGCAGCGGCGGCTGGCCGAGCAGGTCAGCGAGCTGCGCGCGGCCCGCGACCACCTCGCGCGCATCGCCAGCACGGACGCGCTCACCGAGCTGTACTCGAGGCGCGGCTGGTTCGAGATTGCCGCGGCCGAGTTCTCGCGCAGCCGCCGCTACAACCGCGTGGTCAGCCTGATGATCGCGGACCTCGACTACTTCAAGCGCGTCAACGACACCCTCGGCCACGAAGCCGGCGATCGCCTGCTGCAGACGTTCGCGGCGATGTTGAAACTCGAGTGCCGTCAGTCCGACGTGGTCGGACGGATCGGCGGCGACGAGTTCGCCGTGCTCCTGCCGGAGACATCCGTGCGCGCCGCGCAGCGCCTCGCCGGCCGGATCGCCAACGGATGCCGATCACTGAAGGTGGCCGCACCGGCAGGCGACGTGGCCTGCACCTGCAGCATCGGCATCAGCGACCTGCGGCCGGAGGATTTCTCGATCGACGACGTGATGCGGCGCGCCGATGTGATGCTCTACGAAGCCAAGCGCGCCGGCCGGGATGGGTGGAGAGCTGCTGCGCTGCCGGCGCAATTGAGCAATTAAGAATTGAGAATTAAGAATCAAGAATTCGTACTCCTGTTCGAGAGAGTCGGATCATCATCCGGTGTACGAATTCTTAATTCTTACTTCCTAATTCTTGATTGCACCCTCTCAGTGCACCCCGCGTGACATCTGCAACGCGGCCGGATCGGCGCCGAGCCGTCGAATGGCCTTCTCCCACATCTGCTCCGGTGGCGTCTCGAAGATCAAGTCGCAGTCCACATCGGTCATGAGCCACGCCGACGCTTCGAGCTCGTAATCGAGCTGCCCTGGTCCCCAGCCCGAATATCCGAGGATCAGCCGCGTCCGTGCGGGCGGATGGGGACCGAGCAGCTGGCGGAGCAGGTCGGGCGAGGTCGACAGATACAAATCGTCGGCGATCCGCATCCCGGTCAGTTCCTCCATGCCATCGGGCTCGCGGCCGACGAGGACCCAGCTGCGCTGGGGTTCCACGGGTCCGCCGACCCACACCTGCAGCTCACGATCGGTCGACACAGGTGGATCGAGATTCACCGTCACCCGCCCGCTCGTCACGAGCGGACGATTGACGACCAGGCCGAACGCGCCGTCGTGATGGTGCTTGCACAGCAGCACCACGGTGCGGCTGAAGTTCGGGTCGGTCATCTGCGGCATCGACAGCAGGAACGTGGGGGCGAGCGACGAGCTCATGCTTCTTTTTGCCATGAAACCGCTGCCGCGAACACACGAAAATGCGGATGGGACGAAAAAAGCGCGCGCCTCGATGGCCGATCAGGTTCCGCGCGTTCGCGATCGCGCCAGCGCCTTTGCCACCGCCCGCAGATCGTCGGTGAACTGCTGCAGCTCCCGGTGCCGCGCCTCCTCGTCCGGCGCTCGAAGGATCGAGGACGGGTGCACCGTTGCCAGCACCAGTGGCGCGAGCGGCGACTCGACGAATTCGCCGCGATGCATCGTCACCTTGAACTGCCGGCCGAGGAGCGCCTGCGCGGCGGTCGCGCCGAGGCAGACGATGGCGCGCGGCGTCACCAGCGCGATCTCGGTGTCGAGCCAAGGCCGGCACGCCGCAATCTCGGCCGCGCTCGGCTTCTTGTGAATGCGCCGCTTGCCGCGCGGCTCCCATTTGAAATGCTTGACGACGTTGGTGACGTAGACCGCCGATCGATCGATGTCCGCGTCGGCGAGCGCGCGATCGAGCAGCTTGCCGGCGGGCCCGACGAACGGATGGCCGCTCAGGTCTTCGTCGTTGCCCGGCTGTTCGCCGACCAGCATCAGCTCGGCGTGCTTCGCGCCGTCGCCGAAGACGGTCTGCGTGCCGCGGCGCCAGAGCTCGCAGGCCTGGCAGTCTTTGGAGGCGGCGCGGACGGTGTCGAGGGTCGGATGATCGGGAATCAGTCCGTCGGCGCTATCGGTGGGTCTTTTCGGCAGCTTTGGCATTGTCGAGCGCGATCGCCACGTTCCGTCGCAAGCCTCGTGCCCTGGTCCGTCGCATCGGGCTGCCCCGCATGGCCGCCGCCAGCTCGTCGTCTTTGCGTTCGGCGAGTGTCAGAAGATCGACGCCGTCCCACGCCGGGCGCGGCTGCCACGCCGGATCGCCGGAACATGGCGCGACCGCGTTCCACGGACAGACTTCCTGACACACGTCGCATCCGTAGACATGGGAACCGAGGCTGGCGTGCTGCTCCGGCGGAATGTCGCCGCGAAGCTCGATCGTCAGGTACGACACGCACCTGGTCGAATCGAGCACGCCCGCCCCGACCAGCGCGCCGGTCGGGCACGCGTCGATGCACAGCCTGCACGTGCCGCACTGGTCGAGCGACGGCGCATCCACGTCGAGCGGAAGGCTGCAGAGGATCTCGCCGAGAAAGATCCACGATCCGAGGGTCGGGCTGATGACGCAGGTGTTCTTGCCGATCCAGCCCAGCCCGGCGTACTGCGCGTAGACACGCTCCTGCACCGGGCCGGTGTCAACGTAGGCGCGCGCGTCGAACGCCTCAGGCGCGTGTTCGCGCATCCATTCGATCAAGCGCTCGAGACGCTCACCGATCACGTCGTGATAGTCGTCACCCCATGCATAACGCGCGATCTGCGCGCGTGAGCGATCGGCGCACTCAGTCGAGTACGGACGATCGGTGTTGTAGACCGTCGCGGTGACGATCACGGTGCGTGCACTCGGCAGGACGTTGCGCACGTCCGCGCGCCGGTCGGCGGAGCGGTGCAGATACGCCATCTCACCGGCGAAGCCGCGATCCAGCCAGTCGCGAAAGAATCGGAGCTCGGGATGCGCCGCCGCCGGCGCGATGCCGCACGCATCGAAGCCGAGCTCGCGCGCTCGTGCTTTGACGCGCTCGCCTGTCAATGGCGGATGGCGGATGGCTGATGGCATGGGGGCCATGGCGGATGATTCATCAGCCATTCGCAATATGCCATTAGCCATCAGCCATCAGCCATTGACGAGCGTCAGTTCCTCCCGACGAGCTGACGCAACACGTAGGGCAGGATCCCGCCGTGACGGTATGCGACGAGCTCCTCGGGAGTGTCGATGCGCGCGACGGCGTGGAACTCGATCTTCGCGCCGCCGTCGCCGAACGCGCTCACCGTGATGCGGCCGCCCGGCTTCAGGCTCTGCGCGATGCCGGTCACGTCGTAGCGCTCGCGGCCGGTGAGCCCGAGCGTGGCGGCGGTCGCGCCCGCCTCGAGCTGCAGCGGCAGCACGCCCATGTTGACGAGATTGCTGCGATGAATGCGCTCGAAGCTCTCGGCGATCACCGCCTTGACGCCGAGCAGCAGCGTGCCCTTCGCCGCCCAGTCGCGCGAGGATCCCGATCCGTATTCCTTGCCCGCTATCACCAGCAGCGGCACGCCTTCGTTCCGGTACTGCATCGCGGCGTCGTAGATCGTCGTGACTGCGCCATCGGGCATGTGCGCCGTCCAGCCGCCTTCGGTGCCTGGCGCCAGCTGATTGCGGAGGCGCACGTTCGCGAAGGTGCCCCGCATCATCACCTCGTGGTTGCCGCGGCGTGCGCCGTAGGAGTTGAAGTCCTTCGGATCGACGCCGTGCGCGATCAGGTACTTGCCGGCAGGGCTCTCTTTCTTGATCGAGCCGGCCGGCGAGATGTGATCGGTCGTGATGCTGTCGCCAAGCAGCGCGAGCACACGCGCCCCGACGATGTCCCGCACCGGCGCCGGTTCCATCGTGATGCTCTCGAAGAACGGCGGGTTGCGGATGTAGGTCGACCGGTCGTCCCACGCGAACCGATCGCCGCCCGGCACCTGGAGCTGCTTCCAGCGCTCGTCGCCGCTGAACACGTCGCGGTACTGCTCGCGGAACATGTCCGAGGTGAGCGCGGTCATCATCGTTTCCTGAATTTCGCGTTCCGTGGGCCACAGCTCGCGGAGAAACACCGGCTGGCCGCTGCCGTCGGTTCCGATCGGCTCGGTCGTCAAATCGACCGTCATCCGGCCGGCGAGCGCGTAGGCGACCACCAGCGGCGGTGATGCCAGATAGTTCGCGCGCACCTGCTGCTGGATGCGCCCCTCGAAATTGCGGTTGCCGCTCAACACCGACGCCACGACGAGATTCCGCGCGTCGACCTCGGCGGCGACGTCGTCCGGCAACGGACCGCTGTTGCCGATGCAGGTCGTGCAGCCGTAACCGACCAGGTTGAAGCCGAGGCGATCGAGGTAGGAGTCGAGGCCGGCCTTCTTCAAGTACTCGGTCACGACCTTCGAGCCGGGCGCGAGGCTCGTCTTCACCCACGGCTTCCGCGTGAGCCCGCGCTCCACCGCCTTCCTGGCCAGCAGGCCGGCGCCAATCATCACGCTGGGATTCGACGTGTTCGTGCAGCTCGTGATCGCCGCGATGACCACCGATCCGTGATCGAGGACGGTCGCGATCTCCGGCACCTCGGCGACCGCCGCGGCGGCGCCGCCGGTCGTCGCCGACACGTGCGCCGAACCGGCCGCTTCGGCCGCCTTCTTCGGCGACGACATCATCATCGAGCCGAGCGCGGTCTGGAAACCCGACTTCGCCTGCTTGAGTGACACGCGATCCTGCGGCCGCTTCGGCCCGGCGAGGCTCGGCTCGACGCTCTCGAGATCCAGCTCGATCACGTCGCTGTACACGGGATCCGGATTGCCGGCCACGCGGAACATGCCTTGCGACTTGGCGTAGGCCTCGACGAGCGCGACGTGCGCCGCGTCGCGGCCGCTCAGCCGCAGATAATCGAGCGTCATCGCGTCGATCGGGAAGATCGCGATCGTCGCGCCGTACTCCGGGCACATGTTACCGAGCGTGGCGCGGTCGGCAATCGTCAGGTCTTCGAGCCCCGCTCCGAAGAACTCGACGAACTTGCCGACGACGCCGTGCTTGCGCAGCTTCTCGGTAATCGTGAGCACGAGATCGGTGGCGGTCGCGCCCTCGAGCATCCGGCCCTTCAGGCGGAATCCGAGCACCTGCGGGATGAGCATCGAGATTGGCTGGCCGAGCATTGCCGCCTCGGCCTCGATCCCGCCGACGCCCCATCCCACGACGCCGAGCCCGTTCACCATCGTCGTGTGGGAGTCGGTGCCGACCAGCGTGTCCGGATAGCAGAGCGGCCGGTCACCATCGTCGGACATCACGACCCGGGCGAGGTACTCGAGATTCACCTGGTGCACGATGCCGGTGTCGGGCGGCACGACCCGGAAATTGTTGAAGGCGTTCTGTCCCCAGCGGAGGAACGCATAGCGCTCCCTGTTGCGCGAGAACTCGAGCTCGGCATTCAGCTGAAAGGCGTTGGCCTGGCCGAAGTAGTCCACCTGCACGGAGTGGTCGATGACGAGCTCGACCGGCTGCAGCGGATTCACCTTGTTCGGGTCGCCACCGAGACGGACGATGCCGTCGCGCATCGCGGCCAGATCGACGACCGCAGGTACGCCGGTGAAGTCCTGGAGGAGCACGCGCGCGGGGGCGAACGAAATCTCCTTCTGCGCGTTCGACTTCAGATCCCACTGCGCAAGCGTCTCGACGTCCGCCGCTTTCACGAACCGGCCGTCCTCGTGCCGGAGCAGGTTCTCCAGCAGGACCTTCATCGAATACGGCAGTCGGGCGATGCCGGGAAAGCCGGACCGTTCGAGCGCCGGCAGGCTGTAGGACTGGACGGTGCGACCGCCGACCGCCAGCGCAGTCCGTGTGCCGAAGCTGTTGACGCTGGACATCCGGCGATCATACCAAACCGGTTTTTGGGACAATTTTGCGCATCGCGTGACGGCATGATCGTGCAGAGTATGCACGAACCTGGCATCATGTAACGACATGCCGCGTTGAAACCGCCGGACTGTTGCCATTTTCGTGCGTCTATTGCACATATCTGGTAACATCAGAACCTCAACGGAGGGTTCGGGGCATGACCTTGGCAACCGTGAGGCGCAAGACGGAACGGATTCGCGAATTCTCGGCGCTGCCCTTCCTGCTGCTGGCCGCCGT
>DATFWL010000621.1:0-3479 GCA_035259385.1 Vicinamibacterales bacterium
GCCGATTCCGCAGCTGCTCACGTCACGGCAGGTGATCGAGATGATGACCATCGCCGGAGCGGCGGCCAATCGCGTCCTGGACAAAGTGGGAACGCTGACCCCGGGCAAGGAGGCCGACATCATCGTACTTGATGCGCGCAATATCAATGTCTGGCCGATGAACAACGTGCCCGGCGCGATCGTGACGATGATGAACCCGAGACACGTGCGCGATGTGCTGATTGCCGGAAAGGTCGTCCTCCTGAGAGGCAAGCTCGTGGGCTGGAACATCGAGCGCCTGCTGCAGCGAATCGAGCAGGCGCGCGATCAGGTGCTGGCTCGGATTAACGCCCGCCCGAAGGTCGGCAAACTTCCCGCCGGAAACAACAGCCTCAGCAATCCCTACCGGCCGAATCGGCTGGGCTCCTGCTGCTACAAGGGGCAGAACACCGTCGCGCCCGAATACGTGCTGAGGCCGTGAGACGCGAGCGTCGCCGACGCGAACATGACGACGAGTCGCGGTGATCATGGCGACGCGCAGCGCTGTTTGAGCGCCCGCCTTCGACCGACGCGTCAGCGTTGCCGCGAGAAGGCGTTCGTCAATGCTTCAGGCCCGACGCTGACTGTGCGCGCGCAATGCAATCCAGCTCCGCGTCAGGACCGACGAGATGGAACGTGCGGCACACCTGCGTGTAACGCTGTGCCGCGAGAAGATCGAGCGCCGGTGACGACGTCTCGAGCTCGAAGAACGGACCGAGTGGTGCCTGGCCGGCGGCTGGCGGACGCGAGGCACTGGTCGCGATCGGTCGGAAGAACTGGCTGTTTGCCGACAACTTCGAGCGTGCCAGACGCGCCGCGCTCTTCCATTGCCTCGTCCAAGAACTGCACGCTCATCGACCTGTCGCCCCTGGACTATTTGAAAGAGTCCTCCTCCGCGTCGCGACGCATCCGCAGTGGCTGATCGGACAGCTCACGCCCGCGGACGGGGCCGCTACGTTCGGGCAGCGCGTCGCTGCCTGATCACCGCTCGCGACTTCCATCCCTTGGGATCCAAGGACCGATTGACGTCAATACCGTGTCCGTCTGACGCTGACAGCTCGTTTGATCGAATGCCTCTCAATTGCTCCTGCCGACTCTGAACCAACTCCCTGACGTTGAATCGCCTGTGAGACGCCGCGCAGACGCGACACGTTCTCACTTGCAACGCCATTCCAGATCGGTATAGTGACGCGCAGGCCGCGTCGAGGTTCGTTTCGTCAGTCTCTGGAGGATCACATGAGGAGATCTGTCCGAACGCTCGTGGTCCTGGCCTCGCTCCTCGGCATTCCCACCGCCGCCTTCGCGCAGGCATCGATCGTCGGCACGGCGCGCGACATGTCCGGCGCCGTTCTGCCGGGCCTCACCGTCGAAGCGTCCAGCCCCGCGCTCATCGAGAAAACCCGCTCGGTCATCACCAATGGCGTCGGCCAGTACGCCATCGAAGACCTGAGGCCGGGGACCTACCGGGTCACCTTTACGCTGAATGGCTTTGCCACGGTCATCCGTGAAGGCATCGAGCTGGCCGGCGAATTCGTCGCGACCGTCAACGCGGAGATGAAAGTCGGCGGCGTCGCGGAAGCGATCACGGTCAGCGGCCAGACGCCGGTCGTCGACGTGACGAGCGCGCGTACCCAGACGACGCTCAGCAACCAGACGATCACCGACATCCCGTCGTCCCGGTTGTACTCGTCCTTCACGCAGCTGGTCCCGGCGATTAACGTCCAGGGCAACGACGTCGGTGGGGCCAACGCGGCGGTCTTCAGTGTCTTTCAGGTTCACGGCGGACGCCGCAATGAGGGGCAGGTGCTGATCGACGGCATGAGCGGCGGTTACCAAGGCATGGGCGTCTCGTCCTACGTCCCGGATATCGGCAACTCGCAGGAAGTGGTGTTCAGCATCACGGGCGGACTCGGCGAGGCGACGACCGGCGGCCCGCAGATGAACATCATCGGGAAGCAGGGCGGCAATAGGTTCGCCGGGAACTTTTTCATCAACGGGACCGGCAACAAGCTCCAGGGCAGCAATCTCACACCGGAAATTCAGGCGAGGGGCCTGAAGTCGGCCAATACTCTGAACAAGGCCTGGGACATCAACCCCACAGTTGGCGGCCCGATCATCAAAGACAAACTGTGGTTCTGGGGTGGATATCGTTACCAGATCAACCGGCAGGGCGTTGCCAACATGTATGTGAACCTGAACGCCGGCGATCCGACCAAATGGACCTATCTTCCAGCCGACGGCCAGGGCGGTCGCCCGCTCCAGCAGGCCGAGGACGACGGCACGTGGAAGGATGGACAGGCGCGGTTGACGTGGCAGCCGACGCCGCGCAACAAGGTCACGGCGTGGTCGCAGATCCAGAACATCTGCCTGCACTGCATCCAGGGCGGCGACAGCAACGGGCTCACCTTCGGCGGCATCATCTCGACACCCGAGGCGATCCCTCGGAACGAGAACCATCCGAACGTGATGACGCAACTCAGTTGGTCATCACCGGTGTCCTCGAAGCTGCTGATCGAGGCCAATGCGCAATTGGGGCCGTATTTCTATTGGGGCAGCCGGCAGAAGAATCCGTTCGATGCGACGCTCATCCCGGTGCAGGACGATCTCGGCAACGGCTCGATTCCGCACATCAATTACCGGTCGAGTTCGCCCGGGTGGTCGGGACACAGCGGACTCACCAACATCGTCAATGCATCGGCGTCGTACGTCACCGGTTCGCATTCGACGAAGTTCGGTTTCCGCTATCACCACAACGACGCGCAGTACCCGATCAACTACTACAACAACAGCCAGCTCAAGTACTTCTTCAACAACGGCGTTCCCTATCAGTTCACCGCGTACAACGACCAGGCGTCGTTTCAGGAGCAGATGCAGAGCCTGTTCGCGTTATACGCGCAGGATCGATGGACGCTGCGGCGAGTCTCAGCGGCTGGAGGTCTCCGATTTGAACACCTGAGCGACCATTTCGGAAACCAGCAAATCGGTCCGAACTTTCTCTTGCCCGCCGCCGCTGTGTTCCCGGAGCAGGACGGTCCGCTGCACCAGAAGGACTTGCTGCCGCGCCTCGGCGCTTCCTACGACGTGTTCGGGAACGGACGGACCGCGCTGAAGTTTTTCGTTGGCAAATACCTGACGACGTTCAACACCGTCGACGAGTGGGCGAACTACAGTCCGGCAGGACTCGGGCATTTCGTCAGTTCGGATCAGCGAAGCTGGGCCGATAACAACCACGACTTCGTTGTCGACTGCAACCTGCTGAACCCGGCCGCGCAGAGCCCAGCGACAACCGGCAGCGTCGACACGTGCGGCGCGGGCAATCCCTTCTTCGGGAAATCAGTTTCACCGCTCACGATCGATCCGGCGACGACCGGCGGCTGGAACGCGCGCGAGTTCAGCTGGGACCTGACGCTCGGCGTGAATCATCAGATCGCGCCGAAAGTCTCGGTCGAGGTCAACTACAT
>DATFWL010000622.1:0-18676 GCA_035259385.1 Vicinamibacterales bacterium
GCGAACACCGCCGTGTATTTCAACTCGTTCTCGCTCGAGGAAGTGCAGTTCAAGACGAGCGGCAATAACGCTGAGATCGGCTTCCCCGGCGTCGCGCAAGTCGCGCTGCTCAAGTCGGGCAGCAACACGTTCCACGGCACCTACCGCGGCGCCTACGAGAACCCGAACTGGCAGAACAGCAACGTGACTCCCGAGCTCGCGGCACAAGGCATCCGCACGACCAATCCGATTACCGATCCGGGGTTCTACGAATACATCTTCGACCTCGGCGGCCGGGTCGTGAAGGACAAGTTGTGGTTCTACGGCGCGCACAGCAACCAGGCGGTGGACCAGGGCCAGGTCGGCTTCGTTGCCGCGCCCAACGCCGACGGCTGCTGGTTCGTGACCTGCGGCGGCACGACGCCGGCGACCTACCACACCAGCCTGCCGATGCTGTCGGCCAAGGTCTCGTATCAGCTGTCGTCCAACACCAGGTTGATCGGGACCGACATGTACGCGGTCAAGCACCTGTCGCAGAACGGCGGCAGCACCACCGTCCCGCTGCCCTCGAGCCGGTTCCAGCGGCAGCCGCAGCAAGTGTGGAAGGGCGAGATCCAGCGGGTGAAGAACAATGTGCTGTTCGACGCACTCTTCGGATACGGCGGTTATCACGTCAACTACATCGCGCAGCCCGCGTCGAACACAGTCGGGTTCCCGAACGGCACCGACGTGCCGGGTAACCCGAGCAGCCGCGAGTTGAGCAACCAGCTCCGCTACGGTCCGTCGGTGAACCCGGAAGATCGGCCGCAGAACCGCTACGAGGGCAAGGCCATCGTCACCTACATGCCGCAGAACGAGTTCCTCGGCGGCAAGCATCAGTTGAAGTTTGGTACGACGCTCGACTGGGAAAACGCCGGCACCAAGATTCTGCAGGACAAGGCGGCCGGCGACTACGAGCTGCAGTTCAACCGCGGCGTGCCGAGCCAGATCGTGATCTACAACTACCCGTTTGCGAGCTCGATCAACGACCTGCACAGCCAGGCGCTGTACTTCACGGACACCTACACGATGAGGCGCCTGACGATCAACGCCGGCGTCCGGTGGGAGCGGTACCACAGCTATTACCCCGAGCAGACGAAGGAAGCAGGCCAGTTCTCGGCGATTTTCCCCGCGAAGACCTACCCGCAGCAGGACGTGCTCACCTGGATCGACACGGTGCCGCGTCTCGGCGCCGCGTACGACGTGACCGGCAACGGCAAGACGGTCGTCAAGGGATCGTGGGGCATGTTCGGCGATACGATGGGCGATCTCTACGCGAACAACTTCAATCCGAACGCCTCGGCCACGCAGACCTACACGTGGACCGGCCCGTGCGTCACCACGCCGTTCCGCAACAACACCTTCACCAGCTCGAGCTGCGATGTCGACCCGGCGTTCCTCGCGTCGCTGCCGTCGCGGACGCCGATCATCGCCACCGGTGGCATCAACTCGATCCTCAATCAGGACCTGAAACAGAACAAGACCTACGAAGCCTCGGCGCGGATCGAGCGCGAGCTGATTCCGAATGTCGCGCTGAGCGGCGGCTGGGTCTACCACAGGATCACCAACCTGTACTTCAACACGCAGATCAACCGGCCTTACGACCTGTGGGTGCCGGCCACGCCGGCGACGCCGTTCCTCGATCAGAACGGCCAGCCGGTGACCGTCTACACCTATCCCGCGTCGCTCGTTGGCTCGTCGTTCAACACCCTGCAGGGCCTGAACGTCCTCGGCGGCCGTCCCAACGTGTTCCACAGCCTCGAGATCGCGGCGACCAAGCGCTACTCGAAGAGGTGGACCGGCTCGACGTCGTTCTGGACGACGAAGAACCACACGTGGCTCACGACCGGGGGTAACAACGCGGCGCTGCCGCAGAGCCCGAACGACGATCGCTTCCCGCTCAACGATCAGTGGGATTGGGAAGCACGCGCGAACGGCACGTACAGCCTGCCCTATGCCATCGACATCACCGGGTCGTACCGCGCCCAGTCGGGACAGTGGGGCCAGCGGACGCAGGTGTTTACTGGTTCAGCACTCCGGCAGGGCTCGACGACGCTGCGCATGGGCCCGTACGGCGAGTTCCGGTCGAACACGGTGCAGCTCGTGAACCTGCGGTTGAACAAGAACATCGACGTGGCGCGGGGCCGCCGCGTCCAGGTCGATTTCCAGGTGTTCAACCTGCTGAACTCGAGCGCGGTGACGGCGACCAACTACCAGACCGGCTCGCAGTTCGGCCAGGTCACGGACATCGTCTCGGGCCGCGTCTATCGGTTCGGCGCCGGCTTCACGTTCTGATAGGTCGCGTAAGTCGGGTGGGTCAGGTGGGTCGAATGGTGTCTTGAATTCAGCGCTTGAGTGAATCCGATCTGCTCGGCAGTTCGGGTTCAGCCATGTGCCGGGATTGAGTGGCCGTCCGACCTACCTGACCCACCTGACCTACCCGGCGTAGCCGGGCCCTCGCGAAGTATCCTCACGCATGCCCCGGCGGTTGTTCCTCCTCCTCTACGCGGCATCGGGCGCCGCCGCGCTCCTTTACGAGATCGCGTGGACACGGCTCCTGACCCTGCTCATGGGCCACACGGTCGCGGCCGCCAGCACGGCGCTCGCGGCGATCATGGGCGGGCTGGCGCTCGGTTCCTGGGCCGGTGGCCGCGCGCAGGGGCGGTGGACGAGCGCGGACAAAACCGTGCGCGCGCTGTCGGCGTACGCGGCGCTCGAGATGCTGGTCGCGCTGGCGGCGTTCACGCTCCCGTTCCTGCTGTCTGCTGCCGCCCCGGCCCTGGCCTGGAGCTACGCGGACGGACAGTCGGCCGTTCGATTCGGTGTGATGCGCGCTGCGCTCGCGTTGCTGCTGGTCGGCCTGCCGGCGACCGCGATGGGCGCGACGTTTCCGATCGCCGTGGCCGCCTACGCCGGCGGCGCGGCGGACGCGGGCCTGCTGTACGCCGTCAACACCGCCGGCGCCGCGATCGGCTCGCTCGCGACCGGATTCGTACTCATCCCCGCGATCGGCGTTCGCGCGACGACCTGGCTGGGCATCGCGCTGAATCTTCTCGCTGCGGCCGGTGCGCGCTGGCTCGCGGCCAACGGCTCTGTCGCCGCGGCCGATCCGGCGGCCGCGCCGGCGCCGCTCAGCCGTCCGGCGGGAGCGAAGAGCAGCGCTGCGCGTCGCGCGGTCGCACGAGCACTGGCACTCTCGGCACCGGCGGCAGCCGCGCCTCGCCTCGCCGCCGCCGTCGCCGCCGCATCAGGCTTCTGCGCGCTCGTCTACGAAGTGATCTGGACGCGGCTCGCGGCGCTGATCATCGGCCCCACGACCTACGCCTTCGCCATCGTCGTCGCCTCTTTCATCGTCGGACTGGCGATCGGCTCCGCGATCGCGTCGCGGATGCTGCCGCGGGTGTCGCGGCCGATCGAGTGGCTCGGCGCGATGCTCGCGCTGGCCGCCGTCGGCGCCGCAGTCGCTGGATGGTACGCGGCGTCGCGGCTGCCGCTGGTCGTCGCAGGACAGGTGGCTGCCGCTGACGCGGCATTTGGATCGATCGTGACGCGCCAGGCGATCGGCACGATGCTGCTGCTCCTGCCGATGACCCTGGCGCTCGGCGCCGCTTTTCCGCTCGCGCTCGCGACGGCGTCGACGACGCGCGGGGATGTCGGCAGGGTGAGCGCACGCATCTTCGTCGCGAACACGATCGGCGCCGTCGCCGGCTCGCTTGCGGGCGGGTTTCTTCTGCTGCCGCGGCTCGGTCTGCAGGCCAGCCTGCGCACGACGGCAGCGCTCGGCGTGGCCGCGGCAGCTGCGGTGTGGGTTGCGGACGGTCGCCGCAAGGCGCTCGAGGCGCGGGCGTGGCGGTGGCGCGCGCCGCTCGTCGCGCTGGCGACGATCGTCCTGAGCGTGCTGCCTGCCTGGAGCCCACAACTGCTCGCTGGAGGAGCGTACAAGTACGCGCCGTATCTCGGCGTCGCCGATCTCGAAAACGACCTGGAGACCTGGAAGCTTTTGTACCTCGAGGATGGATCGACGGCCACTGTCAGCGTCCGCGAACTGGCGGGACAGCGCTCGCTGGTGATCAACGGCAAGGTCGACGCGTCGAACATGGGCGACATGCTGACGCAGCGCCTGCTCGGGCTGCTGCCGGTGCTGATGCACCCGCACGCCGACCGCGTCCTGGTGATCGGGCTCGGCAGCGGCGTCACCGCGGCCTCGGCGCTCGCGCCCGGCACGACGCGCGCCGTCGACGTCGTGGAGATCTCGCCGGAGGTGGTCACGGCGTCCGATTTCTTCCGCCGCGAGAACGGCGACGTGCTCCGCAGCCCCGGCGTCACGCTCGTCGTCGGCGACGGTCGGTCGCACCTGTCGTTCGGCAGCCGCCGTTACGACGTGATCGTCTCGGAGCCGTCGAATCCGTGGATGGCGGGGATCGCGTCGCTGTTCACGCGCGAATTCTTCGAGACGGCGCGCGCCCGCCTCCAGCCGGACGGCATCGTCTGCCAATGGGCGCACACCTACGACATCAGCAGCCGCGACCTGAAGTCGATCGTGGGCACGTTCACCTCGGTGTTTCCGCAGTCCACGATGTGGCTGGTCGGCGACGGCGACCTGCTACTGATTGGCACCAACGGGCCGTCGATCGAGGCGCACCTCGATCAGCTCTCCGCGCGCGCGCGGCAGGGCAACACCGCCTCGGTGCTGCGTGACGTCGCGGTGCGCGAGCAGTACCTGCCGTTCCTGCTCATGTCGCTGCTGATCGGCGGACCGGCACAGATGCACGCCTACTCCGACGGCGCCGTGACGCAGACCGACGATCGCATGGCGCTCGAGTTCTCGGGTCCGCGTGCGATTTACGGACGCTCGGACGAGGACAACGCCGTCGAGATCCGCGCGCTGGCAGCGAACGGGCCGTCGCTCGCGGCGGCACGGGCCGAGTGGAGCCGTGCGACAGACGAGGCGTGGACCGCGGCCGGCGCGATGGAGATGAAGGCAGACGCTTACGCCGCCGCGTACGAGCGGTATCGTCGCGCACTGGCCGCCAACCCCTCCAATCCGGAAGCGCTGGCTGGCCTCTCGGACTCGGCGGCGGGCGCGCGGCGGCCGGCCGACGCGCGACAATGGCTCGAGGCGCACGCGCGGTCCGATCCCGCGAATGCGAACGTCCGCATCGAGCTGTCCCGGCTGCTGGCGGCAACCGGCGATCTGGAGCACGCGGCGACGCTCGCGAGCGAAGCGATCCGGCTCGCACCGCGCGACGAGCGCGCAGGCCTGCAGCTGGCGGCGGTCTGTGCGGACGCCGGCGACGGCAAGCGGCTGGCGCCGATCGCCGACGCGCTGCTCGCGCAATTTCCCGGGCTCGAGCGGGCGCGGATTTATCGCGCGCAGGCGCTGTTCCTCAACGGCCAGGTCGACCAGGCGATCGCCGAGATCCGGCAGTTCGTCGCCGCGCATCCCGGCGACCTGCGCGCCCAGAACCTGCTCGGGGTCGCCTGCGCGACGTCGGGCGATCGCGCCTGTGCGCGCCGCGCATTCGAGGCAGCGCTGGCGCTGGGCCCGCGCGACGCGGAGACCCACGTCAACCTCGGCGTGCTCGAGATGAGCTCCGGGAACCCGGCGGCGGCGGCCGATCGCTTTGCCGTCGCCGTCGCGCTCGATCGCACGTCGGCCGCGGCCCGCCAGGGATTGCAGGACGCGCGCGCGGCACTCGGGTCACGCTGATTCGCGTGACAACAACCGCAGAGCGGAGAACGCAGAGTCTTTACCGAATTAGTTAGAGCAGGTTGCAAAATTAGCTCGCTCGCGGGTGGCCGCGAACGGGGCCGCCCCGCCGGGCGCGAAGCCGTGACCAGTGCTTTTCTGG
This sequence comes from Vicinamibacterales bacterium, assembly GCA_035259385.1. Classification (GTDB taxonomy): domain Bacteria; phylum Acidobacteriota; class Vicinamibacteria; order Vicinamibacterales; family CAVVIG01; genus QHWK01. Next base: position 5,871 of record DATFWL010000622.1, read on the forward strand.
CGAGCACGCGGTGGCGCTGTTCGCGGACAGGACCCGCCTTGAGCTAGTTTTGCAACGCACTCTTACATTAGAAGACGCTCTCCGGGACGTCGTCGGTGACGACCGGTGCTTCGCGGGGCGTGTCGGGATCACGGCGATAGGTCCGCGCCGGTGCCGGCGCGCCGCTCTTCAGCGTAGCCGCCGCGGTCGCGAGATCCAGCGACCGATCCCATTTCGAGATGGCGATCGTCGCGACGACGTTGCCGATCAGGTTCGTGACCGAGCGCGCTTCCGACATGAAACGATCGACGCCGAGCAGGAGCGCAAGGCCGGCCACCGGAATCGTCGGCACCGCCGAGAGCGTCGCGGCGAGCGTGATGAAGCCGCCGCCGGTGACCGCGGCGGCGCCCTTGGATGTCACCAGCAGAATGCCCAGAATCGACAGCTCCTGTCCGAGGGTCAGGTGCACGCCGGTGGCCTGCGCGACGAACACGGCGGCCATCGTCATGTAGATCGAGGTGCCGTCCAGATTGAACGAGTAGCCGGTCGGCACGACCAGTCCGACCACCGGCTTCGAGCAGCCGAGCTCCTCGAGCCGGACCATGATGCGCGGCAGGACCGATTCGGACGACGCAGTTCCGAGCACCACGAGGATCTCTTCGCTGATGTAGCGCAGCACCGCGACGATGCGGAAGCCGCAGGTCCGCAGGATCGCGCCGAGCACGACGAACACGAAGAGCAGGCACGTGACGTACACGCCGAGCATCAGCTGCCCGAGCGACAGGAGCGCGCCGAGCCCGTACTTGCCGATCGTGAAGGCCATCGCGCCAAACGCGCCGATCGGCGCGAGGCGCATGATCATCGACACCACTTTGAACAGGACCTGCGCCGCCTGCTCGATGACCGAGACCAGCGCCCGGACCCGCCCTCCGAGCGACAGCATCGCGAGCCCGACCAGCACCGACACCAGCAGGACCTGCAGGATCTCGCCTCGCGCAAAGGCGTCGACCATCGTCGTCGGGATGATGCCGAGGAGGAAGTCGATCGGACCGACGTGCTGGGCCGTCGCGGTGTAGGCGGCGACGGAGTTGACATCCAGCGTCGCCGGATCGATGTGCAGGTCCGCGCCCGGCTTCAGCACGTTCACGACGACGAGGCCGATGAGCAGCGCCGCCGTGGATACGACCTCGAAGTAGATCAGCGCCCGGACGCCGATCCTGCCGACGTCCCTCATCTGCCCCATCTGCGCGATGCCGACCGTCACCGTGGCGAAGATGATCGGCGTGATCAGCATCTTGATCAGCTTGATGAAGCCGTCGCCCAGCGGCCGCATCGCGGCGCCATACTCGGGCGCCACGGCGCCGAGGATCACGCCGCACGCGATCCCGAGGAGCACCTGTACGTAAAGGCTGCGAAGGGCCTTGGGGTAGCGCATCGATGCGAGGGCGAAGTATAGCCGTCCGGTTGCGCCGCGCGTGTCGCGACTTGTCGCGCTGTGCGGCGCTTATGCCGAGTTGACACCGTCGGCGCCGCATGTCAGATATCTCGTCGATCTCGAACCAGTGATGACGCTGCTCTTGGGTATGACGCCGCCGGATTCCCGCCGCGGCGCGCTCGGCGTGCTGGTGGCGTGCTGCCTCGCGGCCGGGGTGCCGGGGGCGGCGTGTCGTCAGGCGCCCGCTCGCGCCGCCGGGACACGGTCGACGGTCCGGATGGCAACCGGCTTGCCCGGCGCCAGCTTCCGGCCGCTCAGCGCCGCGATTCTCAGAGGGCTCAGCGCCCAGCTGCCGTCGATCGAGTTCGTTCCGATCGACACACCAGGCTCGAACACGAACCTCGAGCACATCCAGACGGGGACCGCCGACATTGGACTGGCCTATTCGGACGGCGCGTACCGCGTTTACATCGAGGAGCTTCGCGGCGGCGAGCGCCGCGACGCCGCGCGCGCAATCGCCGTCCTGCACCCGGCATCGGTCCACGTGCTGGTCCGCGCGGCCACGCCAATCCGCTCGATCGCCGATCTCAAGGGGCTGCGCATCGCTGCCGGCGCGCCCGGCACCGGCACGGCGTCCACGTCCGAGACGTTGCTGCGCTTTTTCAACGTGACGCCGGGGCCCGAGCTGGTCCAGGCGCTGTCGTTCGAGGACTCGGTCGACGCGCTGATGCGCGGCCGGGTCGACGCGGCGTTCGTCGTGTCCTCGGATCCGGTCGAGTCGATCCGCGTCGCCACCGACACCGGCGCTCGATTGGTGGACATCTCCGGCGCCGCCGTCGACGAGCTGCTCACCGAATATCCGTTCTTTCGGCGGAGCGTGATTCCCAGCCTGACCTACCCGCGCCAGCACGCGCCGGTGGTCACCGTCGCGGTCGACACGCTGCTCGTCTGCCGGCGGCACCTCGACGACGAGATCGTCCGGTCGGTCACCGCCGCGTTCTTCCGCATCCTGCCTGATCTCGCCGCGCAGTTCGACGCGCTGCAGTCGGTCGATCTCGACCGCGCGCCTGCCGCACCGGTACCGCTGCACCCGGGCGCCGCGCTCTTCTACCGCGAAAGCGAGCTGGCGCGATGAGCCGGCTGCGCCGGATGGTCAGCACACCGGTCTTCGCGCTCGGCGTGCTGCTCCTGTGCGTCGGGCTGCTCGCGGAGGCGTGGCTCGGATACCGTGCGACGCAGGAGTGGCAGCGGAGCTCCAGCCTGCTCGTCGCGCGGCGCGCGAAAGACAGCATCGACGTGCTGATGACGGCGCTCTCGCGCGACATGGGCGGCGTGCAGACGACCGTGCTCTCCAGCCGCGACTGGGACGCGCGCTCGTTCACGCGCCCCTACGAGGCGCGAGCGCTCGTCGCCGGCGCGTTCGCACGATACCCGTACCCGGAGAGCTTTTTCGGCTGGAGCGCGGCGAGCGGTCACAGCCCGATCATCTTCATCCGGGCCAACCAGCCGCCGCCGTGGCTCACGTCCCAGATCCCGATCGAGCGGTACCCGGTCGAGATCGTCGACGAACCCCGCCTCGGCCGCCGAATCCTGGACGCGCTCGACCACGAGATCCGGGCCGGGCGGGTGATCGCCGTGTGCGAACTGGACATCGCTGGCGAGCGCTATCAGATCGTCTCGCGCCTGCAGTACGCGGCGGGGTCGGCCGGACGGATCGAGAGCGTGTTCGGCTTCATGGTGAATCTGCAGCGCGCGCGGCAGGAGTACTTCGCGGGCCTGCTCCGGCAGGTGGCGCGGCTGACCGACACCGATACCGGATTGACCTACTCGCTGATCGACGATCGCGGGAAGTACGTCGTACGCACCGGCCGCCAGGAAAGCACTGGCAGCGTCCTCCTGCGCCGCGAGTTGCCGATTCTGTTCCTCGATCCGCGGCAGGTGACGCTCCGCTCCTCGCTGTCGCCGCGGCCGCTCGTCTGGACGGTGCAGGTGAGCCCGGCGCCCGACGACACGCTGGTCGCGGCGGCTCAGGGCGCGCCATGGATTCGATCGGTCATCGTGAGCGCAACCCTGGCCGCCGTGCTGGGGCTGCTGGTGGCGCTGCGCGTCTCGCGCGCGAGCATCGATCTCGCGACGATGCGATCGGACTTCGTGTCGTCGGTCACCCACGAGCTCAAGACGCCGCTCACGACGATCCTCGGCGCGGCCGAGACGCTGTTCCGCGGCCGCGTCACGACCAGCGACGGCGTGAACCGCTACGCGCAGCTGCTGATGCAGGAGTCGCGGCGGCTGATGCGGCTCGTCGACAACATCCTCGCGTACGCGCGGGTCACCGACGTCACCGAGGTGTATTCGTTCCAGCCGCTCGAGCCGGCGGAACTGGTCGCCGCCGCGCTCCGCGGCTTCCCCGATCTCAGGCCGCCGACGGTCGAGATCGACGTGCCGCGCAGCCTGCCGACGATTCGCGCCGATCGGACGTCGATCGTCCTGACCCTCGACAACCTGATCGACAACGCGCTCCGCTATTCGAACGGCGAACGGTGGCTGGCCATTCGCGGCCGCGCGCGCGATCGGTTCGTGGATCTCGCGATCGAGGACCATGGCGCCGGCATTCCGGCCGGCGAACTGCCGCGGATCACGAAGCGGTTCGTCCGCGGCCGATCGACGGACGTCCCGGGCAGCGGACTGGGCCTGGCCATCGCGACGCGCGTCATCGGCGACCACGGCGGACAGATGACGATCGACAGCGTTCCGGGTCGCGGCACGACCGTGACACTCGTGTTGCCGCGCGCCGGAGAATGATCATGCGCAGGCGGATTCTGATCGTCGAAGACGACCCCGCGCTCGCCGAGGTGGTTCGCGACAACCTGCTGGTGGACGGGTTCGACGTGACCGTCGCACGCAACGGCGACGAGGCGATCGGCTTCAGCCGCGCCAACACGCCGGATCTGATCCTGCTCGACCTGATGCTGCCCGGCTCCGACGGATTCAAGCTGTGCGGACTGCTGCGTGCGAACGGGCGCGTGCCGATTATCATCGTCTCGGCGCGCGGCCAGAAGGCCGACAAGCTGCAGGGGCTGCACGTCGGCGCGGACGACTACGTCACCAAGCCCTTCGACATGGAGGAGCTGGTCGCGCGGATCACCGCCGTGCTCCGGCGCACCAAGCACGACATCGGCTCGGTGCGTCTCGGACGAACGGTGATCGACTTCGAGAACCAGCGTGCCTACGGCCCGGACGGCGAGATCCACCTGACGCAGCGCGACTTCGACGTCCTGCGCTACCTGGCGGCGAGGAACGGCCGCGTCGTGCGCCGCGATGAGATCCTGCGGGAGGTCTGGGGCTTCAACGATCCGCCGACGACGCGTTCGGTCGACAACGCGGTCGCGAAGCTGAGAAAGAAGCTGGAGGACGATCCCCACGCGCCGAAGTTCATCCACACGGCGTTCGGCGACGGCTACCGGATCACATTCGATCTGGTGGACGAGACGCCGAAGCGTTCCTGACGGGCAGCGGCGCAGGAGGGGCGGGAAGGGCAGGAAGGACAGAGCAGAACATCATCACGGAACAGAGAATTCCCGTGGCCGTCCAATAGATAGTCCGGTCATGGCTGCCTCCCGACGCGACGTGCGTCGCTGCGTCAGATCCTGAACGAAGGACTGGATAACCGATTGGACTGAGACCGTCCTGGTCGCCGGGAGCCGGTGCCGCACCCGGACCAGCCAAGGATCAGCTGAATCGTTTTCGGCGACGTGATCGTCTGATAGTGCAATCGGACGCCGGCGCGGCGCACGTGTGGATGCGGCGCGTGGCGGCCGAAACCAGGTGATCGGCGGAGGATCTGTGCTGCACATCACCCCCTGGGAGCGACAAGCGCTGCAACTCCTGGCACAGGGGAAGCCGATTGATGACATCGGCGCCTCGCTCGGCATTTCTGCGTCGGACGTCGGTTTCCGCATCAAGGCGCTGTTCGCGAAGATGGGCGTGACCAACCGGGCGGATGCGATCGCCGACGCCTTCCGGCGGGGATTGCTGGCCGGTTCGTAGTCTCCTTCCGATCGTCTCGCTCGAGACCAATCGCGATCCTCCTGCTCGCGCCGGCGCGACAAATCGCGACGAGAAACCGCGACCCGCTCGCGGCCTTTGCTGCTACACTCCGCCCACAATTCAGGGTTCCGTTCTCATCAGACACGTCCGGCCGGCGCCGAACTTCTCGGAACTTCATGGTCCGGTTTCGTCACCGGCCGTTCACGTTCGATACGCGTTCTGTTCCGTCATTGAGGCAGGCGGTCATCCCGGCAGGAGGAGTTCGCCGATGACGATAATCACGTCCCCCAAACGCGTCCCGAGGCGGTCCTGGTTGATGGTCGGAGCTGTGCTCGTGCTGTCTGCCGGCGGAGCCAGCCAGGCCTTCGGCCAGAGCGTGTCGTCGGGCACCATCGAAGGCACCGTGAAGGACGAGTCGGGAAGCGTGCTGCCCGGCACGACCGTCACGGCGACCAGTCCCCAGCTGCAGGTCGGCCAGCTCGTGCAGGTATCCGACTCGTCAGGAAATTATAAGTTCGTCGATCTGCCGCCTGGCACTTATCACCTGACAGCGGAGCTCCAGGGATTTTCGCTGTCGGTCCGCGACGACCTCCGGCTGACCGTCGGCTTCAACGCGCGCGTCGACTTCCTGCTGAAAGTTGGCGCGCTCGAGGAGTCGGTCACCGTCAGCGGCCAGAGTCCCGTCGTCGATGTCACCAACACGGCGGCCAGCGTCGCGTTCACGAAGGAAGTACTCGACGCGATTCCGCGCGGCCGCGATCTGCAGAACGTCTTCGCGATGGCGCCCGGCGTCACCCAGGCGGTGGCCGACGTCGGCGGCAGCACGATGGCGCAGCGCCAGAACCTGTCCAGCTACGGCGTGCTTTCCCAACCGAAGCTGCAGGTCGAAGGCATGAACATCACCATGGGCGCCGACCAGAACACGGCGATCTATTTCAACGACAGCACGCTCGAAGAAGTGCAGATCAAGACGTCGGGCAACGACGCCGAAGTGTCGGTGCCGGGGATGTCGATGGTCGCGATCATGAAGTCGGGCGGCAACACGTTCCACGGCACCTACCAGGCCTCGACCGAGTCGCCGAAGCTGCAGGCCAACAATCTCACCCCGGCGCTGCAGGCGCAGGGGCTCACCGCGACGTCGCCGCTGAAGAACTTCTACGACGTGTCTGCCGATCTCGGCGGTCGGATCGTACGCGACAAGCTGTGGTTCTACGGAGCCTACGGCCGTCAGGGCAAAACGGAAGGTGTGGTCGGCTTCGCGGCGAATCCGGGCGCCGACGGCAAGTACCTCACCGCCGATGATCCGCTCGCCGATTTCCAGACGTCGCTCCAGCAGTTCTCGGTCAAGTTCTCCTACCAGCTGTCGAAGAACAATCGCCTGATCTACGCGTGGCAGCGCGGCACCAAGGCGCAGCCGGAAAACAACGCCGACCGCTTCACGCCGCTCGAATCGACGCGCGATTACGTCAATCCCACCGCGATTCAGAAGATCGAACTGCAAAGCATGATCAGTCCGCGCGTGCTCGTGAACGCCGTCGGCGGCTACAGCGGCTACGTCACCGACTACGACGCCGCGCGCTCGTATGCCCGCGCCGACGCGCCGCCCCGCCAGGACCTTGCGACCACGTTGTATACGGGTTCCGCGCCGCTGCATCAGGCCAAGACTCGCGACCGTGTGCAGACGGAGGACAGCATCACCTTCTTCCCCGAGCGATCGGTGCTCGGCCACCACGAGCTCAAGAGCGGCATCAGTTTCTATTTCGACAAGAGCTCCGACGGCTACCTGAACAACCTCGCCTGCAACTGTATCCTCTACACCGACACGATCGGCGGCGTGGCGAACACGCCGTCGCAAATCCGGGTCTACAACACGCCGGTCGTGCCGGCCGATCACTCCGACACCTACGCGTGGTATGTGAAAGACAGCTGGCGGCCGTCGGGCCGTGTCACGCTCAACCTCGGCCTGCGGTGGGAGCGGCAGACGTCGTTTCTGCCGGCCCAGTCGTTCGCCGGCGCGCGCGACTGGCCGACCGTGTTTCCCGCCGGCAGCTACCCGGAAATCGACGTGCAGAAGTTCTCGCGCGTCGTGCCGCGGGCGGGCGTGGCATGGGACGTCGGTGCCAAGTCGGTGGTGAAGGCGACCGTCGGCCTGTACAACTACATGCTCGGCGACACCTACGCGGACGCGTTCAACCGGAACGCCACCGGCTATGCCATCTTCAACTGGCACGACCTCAACGGCGATCGCCTGTACGAGCCGGGCGAGGTCAACCTCGATCTGAACGGCGCCGACTTCAAGAGCATCACCGCGGCGAGCAACCGCATCCTGAATCCGGCGCTGCAGCCGCCGAACATGTGGGAGACGACGGCGAGCTTCGAGCGCGAGATGGCACCGAATCTCGCGCTGCGCACGATGTACGTCTACAAGGTCGTCGCCGACTCCATCGTGAACTCGACCAACACGCTGGTGACGATCAACACGCTGCGGCCGTTCGAGGCCTGGAGTGTTCCGATCACGCGGCGCGATCCCGGTCCGGACGGCGTGCTCGGCAACGCCGACGACGCCGGCAACGTCACGCTGTACGACTACACCGCCGCCTACCGCGGCGCGGCGTTCGTGAACTCGCAGATCGTCAACGCGCCGAACACCGACCGGTATCACGCGATGGAGTTCACGGTGACCAAGCGGTTCTCGTCGCGGTGGAACGGCCAGGTGTCGTACTTCGTCGTCAAGAACCACCGCTGGATCTCGTCGGTGTTCACGAGTCCCAACGACGAGTTCTACCCGCTGGACGAGAACTGGACGTGGGCCGGCAACGTCAGCGCCAGCTACCGTCTCCCCGCCGATTTCACGATTTCCGGATTCCTGCAGAGCAAGAACGGCCTGCTCGGCCAGCGCACCTACATCTTCCGGCAGGCCGATCCCGACGGCGGGCCGCCAATCGCGCAGAACGGCAACACGACGATCCGGCTCGAGCCGTACGGCAGCCGCCAGCTGTCGGCGCAGAACATCCTGAACCTCCGCGGGAGCAAGAGCTTTTCGCTCGGCGGCGACCGCCGCTTCGACATCGACTTCGACGTCTTCAACGTGCTGAACGCGGCGACGCCGACCGCCGCAAATTTCCAGTCGGGTCCGTCGTTCGGCTACGTCACCGGCGTCATCCCGGCGCGCATCGCCCGGCTGGGGGCGCGCTTCCGGTTCTGACCGTTCGCATCGTCCAGTGGAGGCGCACATGAGCCTGAAGACTTCCATCATCTACGCCGGCCTCGCGGCCGGGATCGCGGCGGCGCTGGTCGTGCCGTCGACGATGCCGACGCCGTGGCGCGCGCCGGTGTTGCTCGCCGACTCGCTCAACTGCAATGTGTCGCAGTACAAGGCGGCGCAGGGGTTGACGGCCGCCGTCGAGCAGGATTCGCTCCTCGTCTCGTGGACCGGGCAGAACGGCGCCGACCTCCGCGCGCGCTACGCGATCGACGGCGGCCAGCCCGTCGTGCGTGAGCTCGCCGTCCGGAAAGCCGGGGGACAGTGGACGACGCTCGGTCGAAACCTGACGCCGGAGTATCACGTCGTCAGCGGAATCCGTCGCATGGCCGACGATCAGGCGAACCCGCTCCGGGCGGCCGGCGTCGAGCTGACCGAAGAGGTGATCAGCAAGAACCGCTGGTACGCGTTCTGGGACGCGCCGCTCGTGATGCCGGGCTCGCAGGAAATGAAGGACGAAGCGGCGTGGCAGCGATCGCAGCAGCCGCAGGAAGGTCGCGGCGGCGGCCGCGGCGGCCGCGGTGAAGGCCAGGGGCAGCCGCGCGATCCGCTGGTCCCGAACCGGACGCTCGGCACGCCGCGCACGCCGTCCGAGATCAAGCGCGCCGACTCGTCGTTCCACACGACGTCGTGCAGTGTGAAGACCGACGGCGCCAGCCTCGTCGTGACCTTCCCCGGTCTGTCGATGGGTATCTTCTCCGGCGATCTGCAGTTCACCGTCTACAAGGGCACCAACCTCGTGCGGATGGATGCGGCGGCGAAGACCAACGAGCCGTGGGTGGCGTACAAGTACGACGCCGGCCTCAAGGGGTTCACGACCGATTTGACGCCGCGCGTCTCGTGGCGCGACACCGGCGGGCACCCGCAGAGCAACCAGTTCGGCGGCGCCATCAACACGTCGCTGGCGCGCGTGAAGGCGCAGAACCGTCTGATCGTCGTCGAGGCGGGCGGCGGCGCGATCGCGGCGTTTCCGCCGCCGCACACCTTCTTCTTCACGCGCGAGAAGGATACGAACCTCGGCTACGTCTGGTACCGCAAGGACGCCGAGGGAAAGTTCGGCGTCGGCGTCGGGATGCCCGAGCGTGAAGAAGAGCCGCGCTACGTGCAGAACTTCGCGCTCTACAACGCGCCGCCCGGGACGGTGCAGAAGATGGGCGTCTACTTCTACGCCAGCCCGGAGGCGGGTGAGCCGGTGCGCCAGGCGGCGCTGGCGTTCACGCACGGCGACGCGTTCAAACCGATTCCCGGCTACAAGACCTTCGTCAACCACTTCCATCTCGACTTCACCGGACGCCAGCGCCTCTCCGGATCGCTCGACACACCGTTCCAGGATCTCGCTGCGATGAAATCGCTGGGACTGAACGTGATCGGCCTGAGCGACTTCCATTTCGAACTGCATGCGAACGATCCAGGTCCGCTGCGGCTCGCCGATCAGAAGGACTACTTCGAAGCGTCGCGCCGCGCGTCGGACCGGGATTTCCTGGTCGTGCCGTGGGAGGAGCCGAGCGCCTTCTTCGGCGGCCACTACAACATCGTCTGGCCGAAGGACGTCTACTGGACCAAGGTGCGGCCGGCGGGGCAGCCGTTCGTCGAGGAGGTGCAGGGCTACGGCAAGGTCTATCACACCGGTTCGGCCGAGGACGTGCAGAAGATGATGGACGCGGAGGGCGCGTACTGGTATCACGCACACCCGCGCACGAAGAACACCACCGGGTATCCCGATCTGATCTTCGACAAACCGTACGTGAAGAACGATCGGTACCTCGGCGTCGCGTTCAAGCCCGGAATGGGGCAGGACAACTCCGAGGCGCGCATGTGCGACTGGCGGTGTTTCGACGCGATCGACACCATGAACAACAGGTACGCGAACCTCGGCCTCGATCCGAAGTACGTCATCGCCGACATCGATACCTACCGGAAGGGGCCGGAGGACGATCTCTACGCGAACTTCCCGGTCAACTATCTGAAGATCGACAGGACGCCGGGGCCGAACGACGACTACAGCCCGATCCTGAAGTCGCTGCGCGACGGCAACTTCTTCGTGACGACCGGCGAGATTCTGATCCGAAACTACGCGGTGGCGGGAACCGGCAATCAGCGCACGATCTCCGCCGATGTCGACTGGACCTTCCCGTTGAACTTCGTCGAAGTGGTCTGGGGCGACGGCAAGAAAGTCGATCGGCAGGTGATCCCGGCTACCGATCTTGCGCCGTTCGGCACCAAGCGCTTCGCGATTCCGTTCGATGCGGCCGGAAAGTCGTGGGTGAGATTCGCGGCGTGGGACTCGGCCGGCAACGGTGCGTTCGTCCAGCCGATGTGGGTGGCGCCGAAGGCGGGGCAGACGACGGCTGGCCGCTGAATGGAGATGGGAACCGGGGGCGAGGGGCTAGGGGCTAGCTACGTTCGAGAAACAGCGAGCCCCCAGCCCCCAGCCCAGGCTCTCTCTACTGCTGGTTGAATCCGTGAACGTCGAGCCGCAGGCGCAGCAGGCTCGGAGTGCGCGGCTGCGGCACCTGGAAGAACGGGAACGCGGCGTTCGTGATGAAGAGCTCGAAGCCTTCGTCCTTGTGGCCGAACAGGACGGCAGTCGGTCCGTCGAGTCCGTCGGCCGCCGTGAGGATCGTTGTCATGCTGCCGTCCGGCGCGATGCGCACGACCGTGTCGAACGGATCGGTGCCGCAATACAGGTTGCCGTGCACGTCGAACGCGAAGTCGTCGCAGAACACGTTGGTCGCGTGCGTTCTCGTGGCGCCAGCGGTCCCGTCGGGGCGGACGCGGACGGCGACGACGGTGCTCTGCGACGGATTCGAGACGTAGAGCTCTCCCTCGAACAGCTTCAGGCCGTTCGGGCCGGGCAGACCGTTCGGCAGCTGCGCGAGCGCCGGACCGTTCGACCAGATTTCTGCCGCGCCGCCGGTGTCGGCGACGCGCCAGATCACGCCGATCACCGAGTCGGCGACGTAGATCCAATCGCGGTGATGCACGATGCCGTTCGGCAGCGACTGCATCGAGAGCGCGGCGATCCGCGCCGCCGGCTGTCCGTCGTGCGGGATCTTCCACACGCCGCGGCTGCCGGCATCGCACGACGCGACGTTGGCGTAGAGGTTGTCGTGCTCGTCGAACGTGATCCCGGTGAGTCCGGCGAAGAACGAGCCGCAGAAGGTGAGCGGCGGCGCGCCCAGCGGCAGCATCGCGAACGTGGACTGCGTGCCGTCGGGCGCGATCCTGCGGATCTCGCCGGTGAGCGCGAGGCTCACATACTTGTTGTTGTCATGGTCGATCGCGATGTTCTCCGGCGTCTCGAGCAGCGAGGCGTTGAAGTTCGCGACCGTTTCGACCTGCGCCGACGCGTAGGACGCCGCGCCGACGACCGAAGCAACGATGATGAGGGCAAGCCGTCGAACCATTTCCGTCTTCTCCTTTGTTGTGTGCGGCGTCAATCACGGTGCCGCTTCCGGAGACGACGGGCGCGAAAACGCGCCAGGATCGATCACAGGGCCACGCACGAGAATTCCATCGGGTTCTTCGCCGCGGCGCGCCGCATGGTGAACGCGAGCCAGCCATAGGCGGCGCCCCACGCCTCGCGCACGGCGGGCGTGAACGCCTCACCGAGTCCGCGGGCGAGCGTCCAGATCAGCGCATCTCCCACCGTCGAGTAGTGCTCGTCGCGAACGCCGTAGCCGGCGTGCCGGCGCCCCAGCGCTTCGACCGCGCCGCGGATCTGATCCGGGCGGTCGAGCGCGGTGACGACGATGGTGAGCGCCTGCGCGAGCTTGCCCGCCTGCTCCCGGCGTGAGCTGTGAAACAGTCGCTGAAGCGAGGGGTCGAGCTCGAACAGCCGGTCGTAGAACATCACGGCCGCCTGCTCGAGAACCGGTTGAACCGCCTGAAAACTGCGTTGCACGAGTGCGATCTGCTCCGAGGTCATGTCTGCTTCCTCTCCACGCGCGTGGATCGAATGCGCGTCACAGAGACGGGCGCGAAACGGGGAGGGAATCGATCACCGCAGGTCGGGTAGGCCAGGTAGGTCGGGTAGGCCAGGTAGGTCGGGTAGGTCGGGTAGGCCAGGTAGGTCGGGTGGGT
>DATFWL010000623.1:0-7067 GCA_035259385.1 Vicinamibacterales bacterium
CCCAGTCCGACCGCATCTGGGCCAGCCCTTCCATGTAGACCGTGGCGCGCTCCCGCTCCTCCTCGCTGGCCATCGACTTCAGCAGGTCGAGCGCCTTGGTCAGATCCTCCTGAATCGTCTGCCTGGTCGTGGAGAAATAGAGACGGCGGATTTCGGCGAGCTTGTCGTCGGCGCTCAGCATCCGCAGCTTCACGCCGCCGCGCTCCGATGGCGCCGCAGCGACGCGCGGAACCGATCGAACGGGCGCGTGTTGAGCACGTTCTCCGGCTGCAGCCACGCGCGGCGGGCGACGAGAACTCCCCAGCGCAGACGTCCGAACGCGGTGCGCGCATGCGCGTCGGTCGAGATCACCAGCGGCACGCCGCGATCCCTGGCCAGCCTGGCGTGCACGTCGTTGAGATCCAGGCGATCGACCTGGCAGTTGATCTCGAGCGCGACGCCCTGGCGTGCGGCGGCGTCGACGATCGCCTCCATGTCGACAGCGTAGGCCGGCCGCTTCAGAATCTTTCGTCCCGTCGGATGGCCGACGATGTCGACGTGGGGATTTTCGATCGCGCGGAGGATGCGGTCGGTCATCTCCTGCCGCTCCTGCGCGAATGCCGAATGCACGGACACGATGACCAGGTCGAGTGCGGCCAGGCACTCGTCGGCCAGATCGAGCGATCCGTCGGCGCGAATGTCGCATTCGATGCCGGCCAGCAGCCGCACCCCGATCTGCTCGGCGTCGATCGCCCGGACGCGCGCGGCGTGCTCGAGCGCACGGCGCTCGTCGAGCCCGTTCGCCATGGCGAGCGACTGGCTGTGCTCGGTGATCGCGACGTATTCGAGGCCGGCGGCGCGAGCAGCCTCCGCCATCGTGCGGATGTCGTCCTTGCCGTCGGTCTCGGTGGTGTGCATGTGCAGGTCGCCGCGGAGGTCGGCAACGTCGACCAGGCGCGGCAAGGCGTGCGCTTCGGCCGCGTCCAGCTCGCCGCGCATCTCGCGCAGCTCCGGCGGCACCCAGTCGAGGCCCAGCGCGGCGTAGATGTCTTCCTCGCGCTCGCCGGCGACACGCGCCTGGTCCGCGATCCGGAACAGGCCGTACTCGTTGAGCTTGAAGCCGCGGCCGATCGCTCGATCGCGAAGCGCGATGTTGTGCGCTTTCGAGCCGGTGAAGTACTGCAGCGCGGCGCCGCGGCTGTCGCCGGCGACGAGCCGGAGGTCCGCCTGGAAACCGCCAGTGAGCAGCACGCTCGACTTCGTGTCGCCCTGCCCGAGCACGCGCTCGACGAGCCGGTACTCGACGAAGTCGTCCATCAACGACGGCGGCGCGCCCGACGCGAGCAGGTCGAGATCGCCGCAGGTGTCGCAACCGCGCCGAAGACTGCCGACCGGCTCGACGGCGGCGTCGGGCGCCCGCTCGCGGAGGTGGGCGACGAGCGCGGCGGCCGCGTCGTGCGCGTCGGGCAGAAGGTGGCGTCCGGCGAAGCGCTTGTGCTCGTCGAGCGCCTTCAGGATCTGCGCTTCCTTCTTCGCGCCCATCCCGCGCAGCGCGCGAATCCGGCCGTCGTGCGCCGCGCGCTCGAGGTCGTCGACGGTGCGGACGTCGAGCTCGCGATAGAGTGTCGCCACCGTCTTCGGACCGATCCCCTGCAGGTGCAGCAGATCGAGAATCGTCGGCGGGAACTCGGCGACGAGCTCGCGATGATACTCGGCGTCCCCGGTCTGCGTGATCTCGCGGATGCGGCCGGCGAGGTCCTTGCCGATCCCGGGAATTTCACGCAGCCCGCCCTCGTCGAGCGTCGACAGCTCGTGCGGATGGTTCGACACGATGTCGGCGGCGTTGCGGTAGGCGCGGATCTTGAACGGGTTGTCGTTCTTGATCTCGAGCAGGTCGGCGATCTCCCGCAGGACGCGCGCGATCGCGGTGTTATCCAACCCGCAGCCCCTCGGTTTCGATGTGGTACTCGAGCAGCCGCGCGCCGCCTGCGGCGAGCGCCCCGGCGATCGCCGATCGTGCGTGCGGCGGCCCATAGCAGAACAGGCACCCGCCGCCGCCGGCGCCGCAGACCTTCGCGGCGGTCGCTCCCGCCGCCCGCGCGCGGTCGATCAGCCCGTCGATCGTCGTCGTCGTCACGCCCGGCGCGAGCCGCTTGCGGTTCTCCCACTCGACGGCGATCTGGCGGCCGACTTCGTCCCAGTCGGCGCGCTCGAGCGCGGCGCGCATCGCCACCGCGGTATCGCGGATCCGCTCGAAGCAGTCGAAGATGTGGCGGTCGCCGTCGGTGTGGCGCTTGGTGATCTCCCAGTTGTTGGTGCCGGAGTCGCGCGGCGCGCCGGTGTAGGCGAGCACGATCCGCTGCTCGAGCTCGCGCGGATCCACGGCGAGGCCGACGCGGGTGATGCCGGTGACGCCCAGCTCGATCGCCGCGACGCCGCCGTAGAGCGCCGGGCGATAGTCCTGAACTCCGGTCGGGACCCGGATCGTCTGGCACTCGACGTTCATGGCCACCTGCAGGAGATGGTCAGGCTCGGTCGGCGCCTTCGTCCACCGCGACAGCGCGCCGCAGACCGCGATCGTGAGCGCGGACGATCCGGCGATGCCGGCGCCCGCGGGCGACTCGCCGCGGGTGGTCATCGTCGTTTTCTCGAGGCGGTAGTGGCGCGCGAGGAGTGCCAGCAGCTTGAGATCGGAGTCGCCGTCGAGCTCGGACCAGCTCTGTGCGCGGACCTGGCGATTGGTGTCGATCGATCGCAGCTCGATGGCGCCGTCGCTGCGCGGCTCGAGGTCGACGTGCGCGCGAAGACTGATCGCCGCGTTCAGCGTGCAGGCGCCGTCATGAAACAGGTAGAGAGGCCAGATGTCGATCGTGCCGCCGGCCAGGTCGATACGCGTGGGGGCTGACGCTCGCACGGACAGAGACAGTATCGCGGTCAGTCGTCAGTCGCAAGTCACGCAGTCGTCAGTCTCGACTGACCGACTTGCGACGTGCGACTAATGACTGTCTCTGAGCGTCTCCATCGGATCGATGCTCGCTGCTCGTCGAGCGGGGACCAGCGCGGCTGCGGCGGCGACGCTCGCGAGCAGGATCGGCACCGCGAGGAACGTGATCGGATCGAGCGGCGAGATCTCGAAGAGCAACGTGGCCATCACGCGCGCGAGCAGGATGGCGCCGGCGATGCCGGCGATGGTGCCGCCCGCGGCCATCGCACCAGCCTGCGCGAGGATCGACCCGAGAATCTGACCGCTTCGCGCGCCGAGCGCGAGACGAACGCCGATGTCACGCTGCTGGCCGGCGACCAGCTGCGACAGCACGCCGTAGACGCCGAGCGCCGCCACCAGCAGCGCAATCGCCGCGAAGACCGACAGCAGCAGCGTGTTGAGGCGCTGCTGGGAGATCGACGTCGACAGCGACTCCTCGAGCGGGCGCACCGCGTACATCGCCCGTCGCGGCTCGATTTCGAGCAGCGCCGCGCGAATCGCCGCGACCGACGCCGGATGCGCCGCAGTGGTGCGGACGATGAAGTACGGGTCGGGCCAGTACGGCGAGTAGCCGCACCAGTAGATCAACGGCTCTGGCGGGCGCATCACCCCGTTCTCTCGAACGTCGCCGACGACGCCGGTGATCGAGAGCGTACGTTCGGGCGGCATCGGGGGCGACCGCAGCGCATGGCCGATGACAGTCTCGTTCGGGAAGAACTGGTCGGCGAACGCGCGCGTGACGAGCGCCTCCGAGAACGGCGGCGCCGCCGGATCGCTGTTGCACGTCTCGCCCTGGAGAATCGGAATGTGCAGCGCACGGAAGTAGCCGCCGGTCACGGCGCGCTGCTGGGCGAAGAGCTTCCCCGGCGCGTCACGACCGACCACCGAGAACTCTCCCGGCGGGAAGTCGATCCCGGCTGGCGGTGTCTGGCTGACTGCCGCGACATCGACGCCGGGAATCTCTTCCAGCCGCCGAACCGTGCGCGCCTGCCGTGCCACGACTGATCCGGCGATTTCACTCCATGACGCGCTCATGCGGAACGTCGTCACGCCGACGGGGTCGAATCCTGGCGACACGTGGGTCAAGCGCGCGAAACTGCGAATCAGCAGCCCGGCGCCGATCAGCAGCACAATCGCCAGCGCGATCTGCGTGGCCACGAGCGTGCGCTGAAGCAGGTAGCGGCCGCCGATCTGTCCTCGGCCGCCGCGCGCGAGCGCGTCTGCAGGATCCACCTTCGCCGCCTGGAGCGCAGGCGCCAGCGCGAACGCGATTGTCGTCAGCGCGCCGACGACGATGGTGAACAGCACGAGGCGGCTGTCGATCTGAACTTCGTTGACGCGCGGGACCTCGGTGGCGAGACGCCGGAGCACGGCGGTTGCCCACGCGGCGACCAGGAGCGCGCAGCATGCGCTGGTCAGCGCGAGGATCGTCCCTTCGGCGAGCAACTGCCGGACCACGGTCGCCCGCGAGGCGCCGATCGCGACGCGAACCGCGACTTCATGCCGCCGCCGCGAAGCCTCCGCGAGCAGCAGGCAGGCGACGTTGCCGCACGCCGCGAGCAGGACGAGGCCGACGGCCGCGAAGAGCAGCCACAGCGATCGCCGTACGCCGCCGACCTGCTCTTCCTTCAGCGCCACGACCGACGCTGCCCACCCCTTGTCCGTTTCAGGAAACTGTTCGCCGAGGCGCCGCTGCACGGACGTCAAATCCGCCTGCGCCTGCTCGAGCGTGACGCCGGGTCGCAGCCGGCCCACCGCTGTGTAGAAGCGTGCGCGCCGCTCCCGCATCAGCCCGGCGGACATCTGGGCGGGAATCCACATGTCGGTGGTCGCGGTCGGGTACCGGAACGATTCAGGCATGACGCCGACGATCGTGCGCGACACCCCGCCCAGCGTGAGCTGTCGGCCGACGACGGCGGGGTTGCCGTCGAAGCGTGCGCGCCAGATACGGTCGCTGATGACGACAGCCGGCGGGCCGCCGAAGCGCTCTTCGTCCGCCGACAGCGTCCGACCGACGGCCGCCGCGACGCCGAGAACGGAGAAGAAGCGAGGCGAGGTTCTCATCGCCTCGATCCGCTCGGGCGAGGCGCCTGTCGTGTCGGTGACGTTTTCGAAGTAGCTGCCGGCGAGCCCCGCGAACGTGCGGTTGTCGCGGTTCCATTCCTCGACCCGCACCGGTGCAACGAGTTGCGACGCCTGCTTCAGCCCCGAGTTCAGCTCGTAGAGCGCGACAAGGCGTTCGCCGTCCGGATACGGCAGCGGCCTCAGCAGCACCGCGTCGACGAACGTGAAGATCGCGCTGTTGGCGCCGATGCCGAGGGTCAGCGTGGCGACGATGGCCGCCGCCGTGCCGCGGCGGCGACTCACACTGCGAACGGCGGCACGAAACTGGTCGCGCATGCCGGTCAGACGAATCCGATGCCGCCGTGGTTAGCGGGCGGCCGAGTCTGCCGCCGCCTTCGCTCGGGCGGCAGCTGTCAATGGCTAATGGCTGATGGCTGATGGCATATGGTTCATGGCCAAGGGCTGAGCCCTTAGCCATTGCCATCAGCCATTAGCCATCAGCCATTCACAGCGCAGCCCCACAGCCATTGATAGAATCTGTTCTTTATGCCAGCCGCACTTCGTCGTGAGATCGGTCAGCTGTTGATCGCGGGGTTCGACGGACATCAGGTGCCTCCTGAGCTGCGCTCGCTCGCCCGCGAATTCGGGCTTGGCGGCGTGATTCTGTTCGCCCGCAACGTCGTCGAGCCGGAGCAGGTGGCCGAGCTGGCCTTCGAGGCCGCGCGGCTCACGCCCGACCTGCCCTGCTGGGTGTCGGTCGATCAGGAAGGCGGCCGCGTCGCGCGCCTGAAGTCGCCGTTCACCGAGTGGCCGCCGATGGCCACGCTCGGCCGGAGCGGCGACGTCGCGCTCGCCGGGCGCTTCGCGCGCGCGCTCGCTGCGGAGCTGAAATCTGTCGGCGTCACGCTCGACTACGCCCCGGTGCTGGACATCCACACGAATCCGAAGAATCCGGTGATTGGCGATCGCGCGCTCGCCGAGACCGCCGAGCATGTGGCGCGGCTCGGCGCGGCGATCGTCCGCGCCCTGCAGACCGAAGGCATTGCCGCCTGCGGCAAGCACTTTCCCGGCCACGGCGACACCAGCACCGATTCGCACGTCGAGCTGCCGCTCGTCGAGCATCCGCCGGAGCGGTTGCGCGAGGTGGAATTCGCGCCGTTCCGCGCCGCCATCGACGCCGGCGTCGCGACGATCATGACCGCGCACGTCCTCGTCCCGGCGCTCGACGAACAGCGGCCGGCGAGCCTGTCGCGAACGATCGTTCACGACCTGCTCCGCGAGGCGCTGAACTACGACGGCGTGATCCTGAGCGACGACCTCGAGATGAAGGCGATCGCCGCGGCATACGAGGTGCCGTCGGCGGCGGTGCTGGCCGTCGAGGCGGGCTGCGACGGCGTGCTGATCTGCAGCG
Source organism: Vicinamibacterales bacterium (assembly GCA_035259385.1). Classification (GTDB taxonomy): domain Bacteria; phylum Acidobacteriota; class Vicinamibacteria; order Vicinamibacterales; family CAVVIG01; genus QHWK01. Next base: position 6,438 of record DATFWL010000623.1, read on the forward strand.
GCCGTCACGACCTTCAGGCGGCGGCGCTCGAGGCGCTGATCCACGCGGTGGAGGAGGAGCGCCTGCCGCTGGCGCGCATCGATGACGCGCTCAAGCGGCATCGCCGCGCCAAGGAGCGCTTTCTCGCGTCGCCGGTTGCGGCCCGGCCGCTCGCCGGCCGCGCCCTGCGGGCGCTGCTCGGCCGCGACGAGCACCGCGCGATCGCCGACGAGATGGCGCGCTTTCTGTGATGCGCAAGCCGCGCCCGCTCACGCGGGGGGATCGTCTGGCCGTCGTGGCTCCGGCAAGTCCGTTCACCCGCGAGGAGTTCGATCGCGGCGTCGACGAGATCCGTTCGCTCGGGTTCGAGCCGGTCTACGATGAATCGGTGTTTGCGCGGCAGCGCTACGTCGCTGGCGCGGCGCCGGTGCGGGCGGCGGCGATTCACGCCGCCTGGGTGGATCCGTCGATTGCCGGGCTGATCGGCGTCCGCGGCGGGTACGGCAGCGCGCAGGTGCTGCCGTTCCTCGACCCCGAGGTCGCGCAGCGGGCCGCCAAGGCGTTCATCGGCTACAGCGATCTGACGGCCGTGCTCACGTTCCTGACGCTCGGCTGCGACCTGGTGGCCTTCCATGGTCCGATGCTGGCGGG
>DATFWL010000624.1:0-4779 GCA_035259385.1 Vicinamibacterales bacterium
GCCGCTGTAGATGTTGAACATCGCAGCGTTGCCCTTGTACACGTTCTGCGCCGTGAAGCTGAACATGTGATCGTGGAACCAGTGCGTGCTCATCGTCTCGTGCCAGTCGCCCGGCACCTTGATCAGGCCGCCGCTGCCGTCAGGCGTGCTGGCCATGATGTCGCTCGCCTGCGTGTTGAAGCTGTAGTGTCCGGCGAGCACGACCGGCCAGTGGTAGTCGTAGAACTGGCCTGGGAAGAAGTACGCGCCGGTGAACCCGTCGTTCTCCGCGCCGTGGTGGCCGTTGTGCTCGTGCGTCGAGATCGTGTGGCGCCCGAAGCCGCCGTTCTGCGTCACATCGGCCGGCAGGCCGTTGTAATGCCTGAAGATCAGCGGCTCGCCGTACCTCGCCTGCACGAGCTTCGGCGGAATGGTGCCGTTGAACGTCCAGACGTGCGTGGCCTGCTGCACCGGCATGGCCGGGTGGAACTTGAGCGGCAGCGTCGTGCCGTAGCCCATCCCGGAGTTGAGCGATCCGGGGACGCCGGGGTCGTACTGGTAGTTGGTCGTCGCGCCGCGCTGCGTCGCGGTGACGTACACCGCGGGCGCATGCTCGCTGAAGCGCTGATGCGCCCAGACATCACCCGGCGGCCGCCCTTCGATCGGGCCGGTGCCGCCGCCGAGCAGCGGGTCGATGGTCATCTGCGTCTGGTTCGCCATCGCCGTCGGAAACGGATCGGCGCAGGCAATCGGCTGCCGCGGCAGCACGTCGAACCGCGGCATCGGCTGCGTGAACGGCTGGCAGCCGAACAGCGGGCTCGGCGGCGCGCCGGTCGGGCTGAACAGCTGGCCCGACATCGAGACGAACGGACTGAGGCCGCCTTTCGGCGCGAGCGCTCCGGCGGCGCTGAACAGCCCCAGCTTGAGGAGGTCGCGTCTCGAGACGCGACCCCACGAGAACTCCCGGACGATCTCAGCGCGGTTTTGTCGCGCGCGCTCGGCATCCCGGAGGCGGGCCTTCGATGCGTTGCGCGGCAGGTAGATACTCATGGTTACCTACTCCTCACGTTGTTCAAACCAAACACCGACTGATCACTACGGCAGCGGCGTGTTCATGTCCGCCGTGATCTCGGCGGCGCTGAGCGCGCGGTTGTAGATTCGGACTTCATCGATCAGGCCGGCGAAGTACTCCGTGCCGGGAACCGTGAACACCGTGTTGCCGCCGATGCGCAGCGGCCCGGTCGACGCCGCGATGCCGCCGCCCGCCGATCCGGTCGTGCTGCGCAGCACGCCGTTGACGTAGAGGCGGATCGAGGTGCCGTCATACGTCACCGCGAGGTGCGTCCACACGCCCAGCGGCAACGCGGGGCCCGCAGCCGCTTCTTTATCGGTGCCGGCGTTGCGGATGTATCCAGCCGGCCGCGACGGATTGGAATCGCCGTCGTTGCCATACAGCGAGTAGGCGAGGCCGACGCCGGCGCGCTCTTTCATGATCACGGTGCGCCAGCCGTCGTTCGCTCCAGCGCCCGCGTTCGCCGACGGATTCACCCAGGCCTCGAGTGTCATCCCGCTCGAGAGCGCGAGCGACGCGCTGTGCGCGATGTTGACGATGGACGCCACGCCATCGAAGGACAGCGCGCCGCCGAAGCCAACCTGGCCGGTCACACGAGTCGCGCCCGCGATCGTGCCGTTGTTGCCGTTGCCCGACGAGTCGTTCGCAGTCGCGCCGGACGCTTCGTTGAACGACATCGCGAGCACCGGACCGGCGGCCGGCGGCGGCGGCGGCGCTGCGCCGAGCGATACGCTCAAGGCGACCGCACTGCCTGCAGCGGCGCTCGAGCCGCCGGTCGGGTTCTGACTGATGACGGACCCGGCCGGGACCGTCGCGGAATTTGCCGTGGTGACCGTGGACGTCAATCCAGCCGCGGTAATCGCCGACTGCGCCGCGGACTGCGTCATGCCGACGACGTTCGGCACGGTCACCTGCGGCGGCGGCGGTGGCGGCACGCCGGCCTTGACTTCGACGGCGGCGATGTTCCACTGATCGAGCGTCGGACCGGTGGTGCTCATCGCCACGCTCGTGCCGGTGGCTGCGATCGCGCTGCTGGTCGCCTGCACCCAGAAGGTGTCGCCGACGGCGGTGTCCACGAACTCGTGCACCTTGGTCTGGCCGGCGGCCATCGTGCGGGCCGTCGCGCCGTCCCAGTCGTTGCCGGTCGCGTAGACGAGCGAGTTGACGCTGGTCGTGGCCAGGCTCACCGAGGCCGCGCCGCTCGCAGCGCTCCCGCCCGCCGATGCGCCGACACCCGACGAGCCGCTGAACGCAATCACGGTCAGCGACTGGTGCGCGGACGAGGCCTGGGTGCTCGAGACCGTGACGTTGGTCAGGAGTCCGGACGCCGTCGCGGTCCAGATCTCGGCGTCGCCGAAGCTGCCGGCCTGGCGCCGCACGCGCGTCCAGGTGAGGCCGGCGCCGCTCACGGTCACCGTCTGCGCGTTCGCTGCGGCCGGGCCGTCGGAGGCGACGAAGGCGACGAGGACGTCGTTCGCCTTCGTGGTGCTGAACGCCGCGGTGGTGCGCTTGCCGGCGCCCTCCGAGAAGATGATCTTGTCGACCGTCGGCGCCGTGAGCACGACGTTCGACACCGTGACGGTGACGGCAGCTGACGTCGCGGAATTGCCCGCGGCGTCGCGTCCGACCGCGGTCAACGAGTGCGGTCCGTTCACGACCGACGTGGTGTTCCACGTCACCTGATAGGGCGGCGCGGTCACTTCACTGCCGATCTGCGTCACGCCGTCGAAGAACTTCACGCCGGCGACGCCGACGTTGTCGCTCGCCGAGGCGCTGACGAGCACGTTTCCGGACACGCTGCCGGCGGCCGGCGCGGTGAGCGCGACCGACGGCGCAATCTGATCGGCAAGCACCGCGACGTTGACGACGCCGACGGAGGTGCCGAGTGGATTTTGAATCGAATAGGTGAAGGTGTCGTTGCCGACGAAGCCGGACGCCGGCGTGTAGGTGTAGGGCCCGCTGCCGGTGATGGTGCCGCCGGCGGTGCTGGCCGCCGCCACGGACACGAGCGTCAGCGGCGGGGCGCCGGTGTCGTTGGCGAGCAGCGTGGCGCCGGTGAACGACAGCGGCGACGCAACCGTCTGCAGCGAGTCGGTCACGGCGACCGGAAACCCGTCGTTGGCCGGCGGCGGCGGCGGCACGTAGCAGCCAGGCAGGATCAGGAACTGCGATGGCGGCTGCGCGGCGACGCCGAGCGGAACAGTCAGAATGCTAAGAAGGAGTGCCGCGGCCAGCGTTGCCCGGCGGGGCCAGCTCCAGAACTCGTGGCGGCGATTCACAGACATGCCTCGCTCCCGGTGATGCAGTTCACCCAGCAATTCAACGTGGCAATCCCGAACGTCTCTGCGTGGTGGTGTGTGGTGTCGTAAAGTAGGCGGGAAATAGAGCCCGCGGAATTCGTCTTTGGTGGCGCTCTCCTCACCACTTTGGTGGGGAACGCCGGCCCGGCGACCGCACCGGAAAAAGAGTCGCCGCCCCGCGCGTTTTTTTTCAGACTCGGGCGCGCCTCGCGGGTGCAGCAAACGCGCAGACGCGCGTCAGATCGCCTCTGTGTTCGACCGAGTCATGCGGCGCGGCCATTGCTACCCTCCGGCGCCACAACCCTCTTACGTACTCCAAACGATGCATTCAGACACTATTCGCATCCTCGTCGCCGACGACCACGCCTTGTTCCGTGAGGGGCTCAAGCGTCTCGTGGAAAGCGAGGACGATCTTCGTGTCGTCGCGCAGGCCGGCGACTCGGTCGGGGCGATTCAGCTGTCGCGCCGGCTTCAGCCCGATCTGCTGATCCTGGATCTGACGATGCCGAACGGCGGCGCGCTCGACGCGCTGCGCGCGATCTTCTCGGGTCCGCCGACGGCGATGCGGTCGATCGTGCTCAGTGGCGACAACCATCGCGGCGACTCGATCGCGGCGCTGCAGCTGGGCGCGCGCGGCATCGTGCTGAAGACGTCGGATGCGGAGCTGCTGTTCCGCAGCATCCGCGTGGTGATGGCGGGCGAGTACTGGCTGTGGCACCGCAGCGTATCGGACGGCGTCGAGGCGATCCGCCTGATCATGGCGGAGAACGACAGCGCCGCGAAGGCCGAGCGCTACCGGCTCACCCCGCGCGAGCTCGAGATCGTGCCGCACATCGCCGTGGGCGCGTCGAACAAGGACATCGCCGCGCTGCTGTCGGTCCGCGAGGACACCGTGAAGCGCCACCTCTCCAACATCTTCGACAAGCTCGGCGTCTACTCGCGGCTCGAGCTCGCACTGTTCGCGATCAACCACGGGCTCGTCGAGGCGCCGAACGCGATCCTCGCGCCGCGCAGCGCCAACGCCGACTGACCCCCCTCTGGAGGTGCACACGTGAAATCGAGTCTCGGTCCGGTCCTGATCAGAACCTCTGTCGCGCTCGCGTGTCTTCTGACGCTCGGCCCGCGCCCGTTCGCGGCGCCGAACGGCCCTGCGGAACATCTCGCCGGCCGCTCGCTCGATGACAAGGGCGTGTACGCCGGCCCGGTGGACATCATCATCGAGCGCTGGTCCACCGACGAGGAACAGGCGAAAGTCACGGACGCGATGGCGAAGAAAGCGGATCCCGACGCGCTGCTCGCCGTGCTCGAAAAGGTCCGCGTTCGCGTCGGATATGTGCTGACGCCGGGCATCCAGTCGACCGGCGCGCGGGCGCTCGGGCGGCGTGCCTGGAACATCGAGTACGCGCGCGAGATCACCACGCCGACCGG
>DATFWL010000625.1:0-11441 GCA_035259385.1 Vicinamibacterales bacterium
GGACGTGCGGATAACCTCATTGCATAGCCTAACGATCGCGCACCGGCTCTGCGCCTAGACTTACGCGGTCGACATGCGCGTTTCGGTCTCGATCTATCATCGACAACGAGATCTTCCAATCTAGTCTAAGAGCAGCTTGCAAAATTGGGTTCGCTCGCGGGTCTCCGCGAAACGGGACCGCCCCGCTGGCGCGCGGAGCCGCGAGCCGTGACAAGTGCTCTTCCGGCGAGCACCCGGTGGCGCTGTTCGCGACAGGACCCGCCTTGAGCCAATTTGGCAACGCACTCTAACTGACTAACTGAGGCTGAGTGTCGGCGGCGCCGTCCGACGCTGCAGCGAAATTCTTCCCGTCGCAATCAGAGCACGAACCTGCCGCTCGGCCAATTCATCGTGCGGATGCTGCTGCCGGCAGTGATCGTTTCGGCGGTGCTCCTGTTCGTCGCGGGGAATTGGCGGTGGCTGGATCGGTGGATATTCGCGATCTGGCTCGACGCCATGCTTCTCGGCAACGCGGTTCTAGCTGTACTTCAGAGGCCGCGAACTGCTTGCTGACCAGTCCAAGATGCGGGGTAAGACGGTCACCTACAGGCTGATTAAGAGCAGGTTGCAAAATTAGCTCGCTCGCGCGTGGCCGCGAACGGGGCCGGCCCGCCGGGCGCGGAGCCGTGGGCCGTGACCAGTGCTTTTCTGGCGAGCACCCGGTGGGGCTGTTCGCGGACAGGACTCGCCTTGAGCTAATTTTGCAACGCACTCTAAGTTGAATTGTGACAACTAGTCGCCAACCGGCGCGCCGCGGTGCTCCACAAGGAGAACTGATGCCTGCATTCATACGTTGGAAGCGGTCGGCCTCGAGGATGCGAAGTCGCTCACCGATGCGCCCTGATCCAGCGCGCACACTTAGCGGGTGTGAACCGGAGCGGGACTGGGAAGCCGCGCTATGCCAAACGCGAGACGGCCCTAATGTTTCCTATCGTTCTCTAGTGTTTCTTATCGTCGGTCTGCACGGCCGCATGCGGAGTCGACGCGAAGACATACGTTGGGAACTGTGCGCTCGTCTTCGACTCGAATCCGTTGACGACAGGCCGCGCCGACAAATCGTCACGCGACGCAGGAAGGCGGCCGATCGACTTCACAGAACCCGGTATCCGGGACCGCGCCACGACAGGCAGGAGGAAGCCACGAAAGAACGAAGGCGCGATAGCGCCACAACACCTATGACGAACAGGTAAAACCCGTCGTCGCTTTCCAAGTCGCAGAGAGCTGTGATGTCCCGGTATCGATCGTGCTGAACATTCTGCTCAAATCAAGTCAGGCCGACCTGCAAAACTTTGTGCGCAAATCACGCAAGCCGATTCTGCAAAACTGTGGCAGCGATCGCGCATCCGAAGTCGATCGAGGCTCCCATGAATCCAGCGAATGAGTTACCGACGTCGCTGATTCTAGTCGAAGGGAATCGGCTCCTGCGAGAAGGGCTGGCTGCGATGGTCAGCCACCACGAGGATTTGCAGATCGTCGCAACGCTCGCCGATTGCGACACGGTCCTCCAGAAAATACAGCAGCTGAAGCCGAGGGTCGTCCTGCTCGATCTCGGCCCGCGCGATCACGATCACGTACCGCTCATCGAAAGCATCACGCGGGACCACGGCGACGTGACGGTGATCGTGATGGACCTGCTTCCGGGCAAGGCCGACGTCATGGAACTCGTGCGGGCCGGCGTATCCGGTTTTCTGCTGAAGGATGCAACGTTCGACGAGTTCCTCAAGACGATTCGTCTGGTCGCCGCCGGGACGTACGTACTGCCGCCATCGCTCACCAATTCCCTCTTCTCCGAAATCGTCAACGACGAGGCGAGGCGCGAACGGGCGCTGGTGTCGTCGCCGGCGACGCTGACCCGCCGCGAACGTGAAATCATCCGGTTGATCGCCGACGGCCTGAGCAACAAGGAGATCGCCCAGCAACTGAACGTGGCGACCTTCACCGTCAAGAGCCACGTCCACAACGTGCTGGAAAAACTCGCGCTCCGCACGCGAGTCCAGATCGCGTCGTATTACGCCAAAGAGGGGACGACGCGGATGAACGCCGTCTCTCGGTCAGACTTCTCCCGCGCCCGGCGATAGAACGGGACCAGCGCCGCCCACACGGTCTACGTCGTCTTTGGTCCGAACGATGGATGCCGCCCCCCGAAACGGGCTGTAGAGTGCTCGTGCCCCATGCGCGCTGTACTCCGCATCGACCCGCCCTTGTTGCGTGAAGTATTCGAGCACGCGTTGCCGGCGGCCGGAATAGACGTCGTGGGTTCCCCGCTCGACGGTTTCGGGCTGCTCGTGGCCATCAAGGAGCGTGATGCGGACGTCGTGTTCCTCACGTCCCCCGATACCGGCGATCCCCTGAAAGCGCCGGGCATCTGCAGCCACCTGCTGAGCGAGTTCCCGCAGCTCAAGATCGTCATCGTGTCAGAGGATTCGTACACGATTACGGAAGTTGGTGTGCGCACGCTCCGCTACGACGATCTGAGCGTCGAGTCGATCCGCGCATCACTCTCGAAGCTCTTCGACTGATCGTTCGGGCTAGTCCATCTTCCAATCCCGGGATCGATCCCTTCGCGAGAGGACCTTGTTAGCCTCTTGAGGCGTCGCACCGGCATGTAGGTTGAGCCGGTGCCTCACATCTTCCAGGCACATGTAAGTGACGGGGCGAAGCTCTATCTGATGCAGATCCTCTACGTCGGCTGCCCGTCGAGTGAGCGGCCGGAAACGCGCCGTCTGCTCGCGTCGTCCGCGCTCGACGTCCTGTGGGCCGACACGACCGCTGGTGTGCTCTCCGTCCTTCGGCGTCGGAACCTCCCGGTCTTGCTCGATCTCTCCGGCGGCCCGGCGGCAATCCGGACGGCGCATGACGTGCGGGTTCGGCGCCCCCGCACGCTCGTGTTCGCAGTCGCCGACCTGCGACGTCCAGATCTCACCGCTGCGGCCGTCGCATCGGGGGTGGCAGATGTCTTTTCGCGGCCGCTGGGCCCACCGCGAATCATCAACGCGCTCGAGCGGGAGCGAGTGCAACACCGGCGCGCACAGTTCGGGCGTCAAGAGGGCCCGGGAGACGACTTGTACTGTTTGTCGCGGTCGATGCGCGAGGTGAGCATCCGCGCCGCGCACGCCGGCGAGCAGCGCGCCGGCGTCATGATCCGCGGAGAGAGCGGCACCGGCCGACGCGTGGTCGCACTGGCGATCCATAGACATCGACCGAGCGCGTCCCGTTTCGTCACCGTCGACTGCGCGGCGCTTTCGCCCGACGAACTGGAGCGAGAGCTCTTCGGATCGGCGGGTCGTGTCAGCTCGTGCATCGAGTGCGATCCCATCTCCGATCCGTTCGAGCGCGTCAGCCGCGCCAGCCGCCTGCACGATGCTATCGGCGGCACCTGTTACTTGCGCAACGTTGTTGCCGCCTCGCCTCGCGTGCAGGCGCGGCTCGCCCGCGTGCTCTGCCGGTGCGACGCGGTGCTCGCTGAAACCGGTCAGCGTCTCGTCATGGATGTGCGGCCTGTCGCCGGCGTCGAGCCGCACATCGATCGCGCCGTTCGGGAGGGGCACCTGCGCCAGGACCTGTACTCGCGACTGGCGGCAATTCGAATCGACGTGCCACCGCTGCGCCGCAGGCGCGAGGACATTCCCGCGATCGCCAATTACTTCCTTCGCGACATCTGCGCCGGCCGCAAGCTGCCGCTGAAGACCCTCTCGCACGCCGCGCTGTCGCTGATCGTGGCGCTGCCGTGGCGGAGCAACGCGCCGGAGTTGCGCGATGTGCTGCAGACGGCCGCCGCGTCGACGGCCGAGCCATCGATCAGTCTGGAGACGATTCTCTCGGTCGTGCGGCTCGACGGCGGCTCGGCGGCGTTTGCCACGCGGCGCACGCTCAGGCAGGCTCACGCACAATTCGAACGCGAGTACATCGCGGCCGTTCTCGAGCAGCATCGCGGCAGCGTGAGCGAAGCGGCCCGCGCGCTCGGTATCGAGCGCGCGAATCTGTACCGAAAACTGCGGTGCCTGCGCGCCGACGGCCACACCGTCGTTGCCATCCGAAAGTATCACTCGCGCCACATTGCCTGAAGTTCTTGACCGTCGACGTCAACGTGCCCATAGTCACCGTGAGGGTTCGTATGGTGCCTGCGTTCCGCCGCCTTGTCGTGACGACGCTTGTCGCCGCCATCGTCCTGCCGGCCGGGGTGCTCGAAGCGGCGCCGATGCCCGGCGCCCGCGCCGCAATCGGCACTATCTCGGGCTCGGCGCGGAGCGCGACGGGCCAGCCGCTGCGCAACGTCGCCGTTCGATTACGGAACGTCCAGACCGGCCAGCTCGCGGGCGCGATGAACGCCGGATTTGACGGGCAATACAGCTTCAGCGCGCTCGGGCCTGGTCTCTACACCGTTGAAATCGTGAACGCTGCCGGTCACGTCGTGAGCACGAGTGCGCCTGTACTTCTGACGGCGGCAGCGACGTCGGCGACCGGAGTCACGGCGACGACGTCCGCAGCGGCGCAAGGCGGTGGGGCAGGAGGATCCTTCTGGACCAGCGCCTGGGGGATCGTCTCGATCGCCGCCATCGGTGCGGGCGTCGTGGGCATCGTCGTCGCGGCCAATAGCGGCAACGCCAGCCCTTCGCAATAGGTAATTCCCCAGGGCGCCGCCAGGCCATCGCCTGGCGGCCGGCGGGCACGCGCCGCACGACTGCGCACGCGCATTCCCGTCTTCCTCGAGCGAATCCCCCAGTCCCACTCCATCGACGCGTGATTCGGACGCCGCGAGATTTCCGTCACGTGAGGCGCCCACTTCTCCTGGCGCTATTGTTCGGGACGATTGCCACCCCGGCTTCTTCGCAGATTACCGAGCGAGCGGGCGCCGCGCCGGTCCGCATCGGTGTGGTTGATCTGTTTCCGACGCTGGCATTGACCAATTTCGGCATCGACAGCAACGTCTTTCTTCAGCCCGATCAGCTCGATCCGAAGCGCGACTTCACCTTCACCGTGACGCCGGCGACCGACCTGCGGCTCCGTCTCGGGCGCTCGCGCCTTACGGGTAGCGTCAAGGAAGACCTCGTCTACTACCAGACGTACTCCAGCGAGCGCTCGGTGAACAGCCACCTGAACGCCCTCTTTCAGGTCCCGATCAATCGGACGACGCTGAGCGCAGGCACGAGCTTTCTCAGCACTCGCGAGCGGCCGGGATTCGAGATCGATGTGCGATCGCAGCGCTACGAGACCGCCTTCAACGGCGGCGTCGAGGTCCGCGCCTTTCCGAAGACCTTCATCGGCGTTCGCGGAGAACGGACGAAGATCGACTACGACAAGGGGCAGCTGTTCCTCGGCGACAGCCTTCAGTACGCGCTGAACAGGACCGTCACGGTCGCCGCGCTGAACGCGCGGTATCGGCTCACGCCGTTGACGAAGCTCATGCTCGAGGCAAGTGCCGACCAGGAGCGATTCGAGTTCGCGCCGGTTCGCGACTCCGACTCGAGCCGGATTGCCGCAGGCGTCACCTTCGCGCAGTCGGCGCTGCTCAAGGGATCGGCGACGGTGGGGTACCGTGATTTTCGGCCGCTTTCCACTGACCTGCCGCCGTACCAGGGCCTGGTCGGGCACATCGACCTCTCGACCGTCCTCGGCCCGACGAGGGTCGGCCTGGTGATGAACCGGGACGTGCAGTACTCGTACGACCTGGCGCAGCCGTACTACCTCCAGACCGACGCCACGATTTCGGTGGCGCAGCACGTCTTCGGTCCAGTCGATGTGACGGGCCGGTTGGGGTTGGCGCGGCTGGACTACCAGAACCGGACGACCGTCGACGCCCTGCTCGCGCCACGCACCGATCGCGTTCGGATGTTCGGGGGCGGGCTCGGGTATCGCGCCGCCAGACGCACGCGCGTCGGGTTCAACGCGGACTACTACGGCCGGCGATCGGATCGGCTGCTGCGTGAGTACGACGGCCTGCTGATCGGCATGTCGGTGACGTATGTCTTCTGAACGACACGCGCGGCGGAGGAGGACACCGTGATGCACGCGCTGATGGCGATGCTGGGAGCAGCGGCCCTGCTCGCACAGGCGTCGGGAACGGCGGTGAACGATTACGTGGTCGGCCCTCAGGACGTACTGACGATCACGTCGTACGACCAGCCGGATCTGTCCGGACACTTTGCCGTCGAAGCGGACGGTACATTCACCTATCCGCTCATCGGCCGCGTGACAGCGGGAGGTCTCAGCCTGCGCGCGCTCGAGACGCAGTTGAAGACGCGGCTCAAGGACGAGGGGTTCTTCAACGATCCGCAGGTCACCGTGGCCGTCGACACCTACAAGAGCCAGAAGCTGTTCGTCGTCGGCGAGGTCCGCAGTCCCGGTACCTATCCGCTCTCGGGACAGATGACGCTCGTCGAAGCGCTCGCGCGCGCCGGCTCCACGCTGCCGACGGCGAGCGGCGAAGTGATCATCGTCCACGCCGGCGCCGGCGGTGCATCGGGCGCCGTTCTGCCTTCGGAAGGCGGTGTCGGTGAAAACATCACACGAGTGGACCTCAAAGCGCTGCAGAGCGGCGCGGTGGCTGAGAACGCCGTGCTCCGCGACGGCGACACGCTGTTCGTCCCGCGCGCGGAGGCCGTGTACGTATTCGGCCAGGTCAAGAACCCGGGCGCGTACGCGCTGCAGCAGAAGAACACGACCGTCCTGCAGGCCTTGTCGCTCGCCGGAGGGCTGACTGATCTCGGATCCACGACGCGAGTCAGGATCGTGCGCCTCGTGAACGGCGACAAGCAGGAGATCAACGTCAAGCTGGGCGACATGGTTCAGCCAGGCGACACGATCATCGTACGCGAGAGGTTTTTCTGATGGCCGACAACGTTCCACTCGACCCGACTTCGATAGATCACACGCCGTCCGAACGCGCGGCGGAAGTTGGAAGGAACAGCGTCCGGCAGGACTCGTCTGGCTACGGCTACGGCTGCAGCCTGCTCGGCGAACCGGAGACTCACCTGCTCGACTACGTGCGCGTGCTGTACAAGCGCCGCTGGACGGCCGTGACGGCGTTCCTGACGGTGTTTGTCGCCGTCACGATTTACGTCTTCACGGCGACGCCGCGCTATACCTCGCGCGCGCAGATTCTCATCGAGAAAGAGAACGCGAACGTCGTCAGCTTCAAGGAAGCCTTCGAGCAGAACCAAATTACGGACGATTATTACCAGACGCAATACCGCCTGCTGCAGAGCCGCGCGCTCGCCAGGCGGACGCTCGACTCTCTGCAGTTGTGGAATCATCCGCAGTTCAGTCCGCCGCGCACCAACACGATTTCCGTCGGAGCGTTGCTGCGGGCTGTGGCCGCCACGATAGGCGCCTGGTTCACGACGGCGCCCGCCGAAGAGCCGGCGGCGGACGAAACGAAGTGGCAGTCGGCCGCGATCGATCGGTTTCTGGACGCGTTGACGATCTCTCCGATCCGCAACAGCCGGCTGGTCGACGTGAAGTTCGAATCGCCGGACGCCGCGCTGTCGGCGCGCGTGGCCAACGCGCTGGCCAAGGCGTACATCGAGCAGAACCTCGAGTTCAAGTTCACCTCGTCGAAGGAGGCGTCGGACTGGCTCGGCCAGCGGCTCGGCGAGCAGCGCAGGCAGGTGGAGGCGAGCGAACAGGCGCTCCAGCGCTACCGCGAGCAGACCGACTCGGTCGCGCTCGAGGACAAGCAGAACATCGTCGTGCAGAAGCTGGCGGACCTGAACACCGCGGTGACGCGCGCGAAAACGGAACGTCTGCAGAAGGAGGCGCTCTACAACCAGATCGTGTCGCTGCAGGGCGACCGCGCGGCGATCGAGACGTTCCCTGCGATCCTCACCAACACGTTCATCCAGCAGCAGAAGGGCGAGCTCGCGGAGCTCCAGCGGCAGCAGGCGCAGCTGTCGCACAAGCTCGGACCGCACCATCCTGACATGGTGAAGCTGGGGCTCGCGATTCAGACGGTCGACGCGAAGCTCCAGGGTGAGATCGCCAAGGTCGTCCAGGCGACGCGCAACGACTACCAGGCGGCGCTCGCGCAGGAGCAGAGCCTCGTCAAAGCCCTCGACCAGCAGAAACGGGACGCGCTGGAGCTGAACCGCAAGGGCATCGGCTACAGCGCGCTGCAGCGCGATGCGGTGAGCAACCGGCAGATCTTCGACGGCCTGCTGCAGCGGACGAAAGAAACCGGCATTTCCGGCGATCTGAAAACGAGCCACATCCGCGTCGTCGACGCGGCGGAAGTGCCGCGCGCGCCGTCGAGCCCCAGCAAGCCGCTGGATCTCGCGTTCGCGCTCGTCGGCGGCATCGCGGTCGCGTTGGGACTCAGTTTCTTCTTCGAGTACCTCGACAGCCGCATCAAGTCCCCCGAGGAGATTCGCGCGCACCTCGGCCTCACCAACCTCGGGTTGCTGCCCCTGCTGCAACAGAAGGGAGACCGCTATCCGCTGCTCAGCGGCGGCGTCCCGGCGAACTTCAGCGAAGCGCTCAGGACCTTCCGGACGAACGTGCTCTTCTCGTCGGCGGAGGCTGGGGGCCGTGCGCTGGTCGTCACGAGCACCGCCCCGCGCGAGGGCAAGAGCCTGGTGTCCAGCAACCTCGCCATTTCGCTCGCCCAGGCGGGTGAGCGCACCCTCTTGATCGATGCGGACCTGCGCAAGCCGAAGGCGCACGACATCTTCGGCCTCAGCGAGGAGCCGGGCCTCTCGAACGTGCTGGTGGGCGACGCCCTAGCGACCGCCGCTGTGCGGGAGACGACTGTGCCCGGGCTGTCGGTGCTCGTGGCGGGCCGAATCCCGCCGAACCCAACAGAACTCTTGGGCGCTCCGCGTTTTTGCGAGCTGATGACCAACGTCAAGACGCGTTTCGACTGGATCATCGTGGACACACCACCGGTGATGGCGGTAGCTGATGCGACCCTGGTGGCACACCTGGCGACCGGGGTCCTGTTCGTCGTCGGGGCGGAGATGACGAGCCGTCACGCGGCGAAACGGGCGCTGGATCAACTGGAGCACGTCCACGCGAGGTTCGTGGGCGGAGTGCTGAACAAGGTGGACCTGCACCGAAATCCGTACTACTACTCTCAGTACTACCGCCGGGAGTACGCGCAGTACTACAGCAAGGCGTCGTAAGCGACCACGGACCCGGACTGGCCAACCCGATCAACGCTCTATGTCGACGCTCAACACGAATGCCCCTGTGTTTACGCGGTGGAGCACGTGACGCCGGCCATTTGACGCCATCGTGCCATTGCAGGCGGACCAATGAAGATCGGAATTCTCGTTAGCCACCCGACACAGGTCGAAGCACCTTTTTTCAGGTACGCGAGTGAGGACAAGGCACATTCCCTGGAGATCATCTACTGGGACCAACGTCGTGCCCGAGCGAACCACGATCCCGAGCTCAAGCGCGTAATAAACTGGGGGATCGATCTCTGGGGTGGCTACTCGTCCCTGGTGATGCCTGCCACTCGACGGGCATCACACCTGTGGCATGAAATCAGAGCGCATAGATTCGATCTGCTGGTGGTCAACGGATACAACCACTGGACGCTCCTCCTAGCGGTAGTTATTGCTCACTTCGCGGGAAGCGCTACCGCACTTCGTCTCGACTCCGTGACTGCTGGTGCGTCTACTGGGATCAAGCGTCGAGTCAAGAAACAGGTCCTGCCAGCGTTGTTCGGTCGCTACAACGCGTTTCTCGCGGCGAGTACGTTGACCAAGCAGTATTTGATCGACCACAACGTTCCGCCAGCATCAATTCACTACTTCACGTATGCCATCGATCAAGCCTGGTTTCGTGCGCGATCGTCGCTCACCGGTGCAGAATACGCCGCAGTAAAGCATCGATTCGGTCTTTGTAAGAGCAAAAGGCTCATTCTAGCAATATCCAAATTGAACGCGCGAGAAGCGCCATGGGATCTCTTGCACGCGGTCAACTCCTTGACGGCGAATGACATAGAAGTCCTGATTGTCGGGGACGGTGAGGATCGCGAGCGAGTGGCTGAGCGCGCGCGGAGTTCCAACATTCATGTCGTATGCCCTGGCTATGTCCCCTACCTAAACCTCCCTTTGCTCTACGGAATCGCGAACGTTTTCGTGCACGCTCCACGCAGAGAACCCTATGGCGTTTCCGTCGCGGAGGCTCTCGCCTGCGGGATACCCGTCATCGCGTCATCGACGGTTGGGTCGGGAAGCGATCTGATAGTGCATGGTCAAAACGGCTTCGTATACAAGCTGGGCGACTCTCAACAGTTGACAGGCTATCTGACCCGCGCATTGGATGCTCTGGACCGGAGTCAGTGCCAACAGGTCAGCAACGCTGTGTTGAGGCGCTGGGATTACGAGGCGACCTGGAGATCTATTCTCGAATGCGCACGGCAAGTATGCCCTGGAGAGAGCATTGGCAGATCTTAATCGTCACGATCAGCCCGGCATGGCGCTGGAACGAGTTCGCCAGTCGGTGCGACGTGCCATCGGGTACCGATCACGGCCGTACCGCGTTGCGGCACATCTTGCGAACATCTACTTCGCCCTCAGTCGGGAAGGTCCACGAGGCGTGACGTTGCTGCGGATGGCCAATCGATCAGGACACGAACAGTTTGTGACGCTGCGGTCGCTCCAGCATCCGTTTCTCGTGCGCCCGGCTCGCGAGGACGTCGCCGTGATCATCAACAACGTGTTCCGCGAGGAGTACGGTCAGTTTACCGCATCCTTTCGTCCTAAAACAATTATCGACGCCGGAGCTTATATCGGCGACACGACGGCTTACTTTCTCACACGGTTCCAGGATGCCACTGTCATAGCACTTGAGCCGGCTAACGACAGTCATTTCCAGGCGGCACAGAATCTCGCTCCGTACGGCGATCGTGTGCGGCTCATAAAACGGGCGCTGTGGAATGCTGAGACTACTCTCACGTTTTCGGGGAGCGAGACGGCTGCGGCTATTTCCGCGACAGGCTCGAGTGTCCAGACCGATACTGTGCCATCGTTGATGCGCCGCTTCAACTTGCAGACGATCGATTTGTTGAAGCTAGACATCGAAGGCGCAGAAGCCGCAGTCATCCCGTCAGGTGTCGGTGGGTGGCTGCGCACGGTCAAGACGATTCTAGTCGAAATCCACGGTTCTGACGTCGAGCGCACGATTCTGCCGCTTCTCGCTGCCGAGGCCTTCGCTTGTCATCAATATCGAAGCGTGTGGTACTGCAGGAACACTACTACCGCCGCCTAGACGGTGAAGTGGACGTGCTGCTGGTGTTCCGGTATTGGTCCACGACAGGATCGGTAGCGCCTTCGCTGAGCTAGATCCCTACGGGCGTCATTCGTGTACATGTTGAGTCAAGTTTTTCAAGCAGCAAGGCCAGCCTCGCGGTAGATGCGGTCGATCGCGGCGTCGAGTTGGTCGAGGGCAGCTCGCAA
>DATFWL010000626.1:0-26619 GCA_035259385.1 Vicinamibacterales bacterium
TCCTTCAGCGGACAGATTTCGTCGAACTCACCGTGGATGAAGAACTTGGCCTTCGTGCTGGCGGCGACCGGCGCGAAGTCGTAGTGCGTCACCGGCAGCGCGATGCCGACGAGCGTCGAGACACGCGGGTCCTCCCCCCCGACGGTCAACGCGACGTACGATCCGAACGACATCCCGCCGGCCCATACCGGCGTCCCCGGATAACGGTCATGCATGAAATCGAGCCCGGCGCGGAAGTCGTCGCGCTCGCCGGGCCCGTTGGTGAACGATCCGGCGCTGGCGCCGGCGCCGCGAAAATTGAATCGCAGCACCGCGCAGCCGATCCGGCTCAGTGCCTTCGCCGCCTGATACACCGTCTTCGTGTGCATCGTGCCGCCGTACTCGGTGTGCGGATGCGCGAAGACGACCGCGGCATGCACGGCGCGGTGGCTGCCGCTTCCGGCGCGCCCGTCGCCGTCGATCGTGCCGGGCGTCGCCGGTTCGTCGAGCAGGCATTCGAGCCTGCCCGCCGGCCCGCTGATGTCAAGCCGCGGCATCGCGATGTCCTTCGACGAACCCGCGCACGATCGCGGCGAACTCCTGGGGCCGCGTGATCGAGCCGAGGTGGCCGGTCTGCTCCAGCACCCTCATCCGCGCGTGCGGGATGAGCCGTTGATACACTGACGCTCCTTCGACCGGCACGACGTAATCCAGGTGCGGCTCGCCGGTGATGATCAGCGTCGGGGCCGATATCCGCGCGCAGTCTCCCTCCAGGTTCGTCGACACGACCTGCTTCGCCCGCGACGCCATCATCGAGAGCGACACCGGGGCCGAGAGGAGCGTCTTCAATGCCGCGAGCGAAAAGGCACGTCGGGCTCTGCGATCCGGAATCGCGGCGCGGACCTCGGGCCGCAGCCGC
Organism: Vicinamibacterales bacterium; assembly: GCA_035259385.1. GTDB lineage: Bacteria > Acidobacteriota > Vicinamibacteria > Vicinamibacterales > CAVVIG01 > QHWK01. The sequence goes on from DATFWL010000626.1 coordinate 899, forward strand.
CACGGCGACTCCGCAAGGAACACCGGGCCGAAGATCCACGGCGCCTTCAAGTACACCTGGTGCCGCCGTCGCAACTGCAGCGCCGGCCGTGGCGTGGATGCCAGCACCAGCCCGCTGCATCGCGACGCGTGCTGCGCCGCGAACCGGACGGCGACGAGGCCACCGAACGACACGCCGCAGATCGTCGCCCGGTCGATCTGCCTGTCGTCGAGCGCCCTCGCGGCCTGATCGGACAGGACGTCGAGCGCGGCGCCAGCGAGCGAGAAGGTGATCACGCGAAACGACGCAGACAACGCGTCCACTGCAGGGCGCATGTATTCCCATCGGCCCTGCAGGCCGGGAATGAGCACGAGTGGTGGACCGCTGCCTCGGTCGATGATGGTCATCGTCAATGGCTGATGGCTGAGGATTGATCGATTGACCGTTCAGTTCCTCAGCGGCTTGCCTGTCTTCAACGTGTGCTGGATGCGCTCCAGTGTCTTGCGTTCGCCGCTCAACTTCAGGAACGCCTCCCGCTCGAGATCCAGCAGATACTGCTCGCTGACCGTCGTCTGGTGCGGCAGCGCGCCGCCGGCAATCACCGTGGCGAGCGCGCGGCCGACGACGGCGTCGTGATCGCTGATGCGGCCGGCGCGCCACGCCAGGTGGACGCCCAGCTTCAGCGCGGCGAGCACGCCCTCGCCGCCGACCGGAATCGCCGTGCGCGGCGCCGGCCGCTGATACCCTTCGCGCACGCGTTCGAGCGCGAGCGCTTTCGCGTCCGCCAGCACGCGGTCGCGATTCATCGTGACGGCGTCGGCTTCGTCGAGGAAGCCCAGCCGCCGCGCGTCGGCAGCGCTGGTCGAGACTTTCGCGAAGCCGATCGTCTCGAACACGCGCTGTGCGAAGGGCAGCAGGTCGGTCTGCGGCTGTGGAAGGTCGTCGACCGCGCGGGCGACCATTTCCTTGGTGCCGCCGCCTGCGGGAATCAAGCCGACACCGACCTCGACCAGCCCGATGTAACTTTCGGCGGCAGCCTGCACACGGTCGGCGTGCAGCACGATCTCGCAGCCTCCGCCGAGCGTCATTCCGGCCGGCGCCACGACGACCGGCACGTCCGCGAAGCGGAGCGCCTGCGTCGCGTCCTGGAAGGTCCGCAGGCCTAGCTCGATGTCGTCCCAGTTGCCTTCCTGCGCTTCGAGCAGCAGGAGCATCAGGTTGGCGCCGACGGAGAAATTGGTCGCGTCGTTGCCGACGACGAGCGCGGCGAAGTTCGCAGCGGCTTCCTTCACGCCAGCGCGGATCATCTGCATCGTGTCGCCGCCGATCGCGTTCATCTTCGAGTGGAACTCGAGCGCCACGACGCCGTCGCCGATGTCGATGAGGCTCGCGCCGGCGTTCTTCTTGACGATCGCGCTGCGCTCCCGGGCGGCCTTGAGGAGGGTCAGCTCGGGGGCCCGCTCGCGTGCGCCGGCGCCGTCGAGCCCGAGTACGGCCATGGTCTCGAACGGTCCGAGCTCCCAGCCGAAGCCCCACTTCATCGCGCGATCGATGTCCTCGGGCGAATAGGCGATGTCGGGTGCGACTTTCGCCGTGTAGCGGAGCGTCGGCTCGAGCGTGTCGCGCAAGAATCCGCCGACCTTGTCGGTGCCGGCGAAGAGTGCCTTGATCCGTTCGCCGGCGTCGTCGATCGATCGCGCCGCATCGAGCGACGGCAGCTTCGCAGACTGCTTCGCCCGGTAGGTCATCGTCTTCGGGTCGAGCGTCTGGATCTCGGTCCCCGCCGCCGTCTTCACGCGTTTGTAGAATCCCTGGCCCGCTTTCTCGCCGGTCCAGCCGCGCTCGACCATCGCGTCGACGAGCGGGAGATCCAGGTTCAGGTTCCGCGCGACGTGAGCGAGCACGTCGAGGCCGGCGATGTCCATGGTGCGGAACGTCGCGCTCTTGGGCCGGCCCAGCGCCGGCCCGGTGATCGCGTCGATCTCCTCGATCGTGTACTTGCCGGACGCGAGCGCGCGCAGGACCTGTGCCACGCCGACCACGCCGATGTGGTTGGCGATGAAGTTCGGCGTGTCCTTCGCGACGACGACGCCTTTGCCGAGACGGTGATCGGCAAACTCGCTGACCGTGTCCACGACCGCACGGTCTGTCTCGGCGGTCGGGATCACTTCGAGGAGGTGCAGGTATCGCGGCGGGTTGAAGAAGTGCGTGCCGAGGAAGTGGCGGCGGAAGTCGTCGCCGCGACCCGCGGCAAGCTGTCCCACCGGGATCCCCGACGTGTTCGTGCTGACGATCGAGCCCGGCTTTCGCGCGACATCCACGCGCCCGAGCAGCGGCCGCTTGATGTCGAGGCGCTCGACGACCGCTTCCATGATCCAGTCGGCGCCCGCAATCTTCTGGAAGTCAGTGTCGAAACCGCCGACCGCGATCAGCGAGGCGGCGTCGGGGGTGAAAAACGGATCCGGCTTCAACGCACGGGCGCGCTTGAGGCCGTCGCGTGCGACGTCGGCGGTGAGATCCAGCAGGAGCACCGGCAGACCGGCATTGGCCGCCTGCGCTGCGATCTGCGCGCCCATCGTGCCGGCGCCGAGAATGGCCACCGAGCGGATGGTCATCGCGCCCTCGCCCCGTTGATGAAGAGGTCGACCACGGTGTCGGCTTCGCTTTCGAGCGAGTAGCGGCGGCGGCTGAGAATCCAGTTGGTGGCCATCTCGTCGAGCGCGCCGAAGAGAACCTTCGCGGCGGCGGTCGGTTTGATGTCCGATCGGAAGGTGCCCTCGCGCTGGCCGTCGGCGATCGCCTCGCGGATCAAGCCGAGATAGTCACGCAGCAGCGTCGCCGACAAGCGCTCCATGAACTTGGTCGACTGCCGCAGCTCGACCTGGAAGACGATCGCGAGATTGCGATCGGCGCCGAGCCGCGCCAGGTGCGCGCGGGCCAACCGGCGCAGGCGCTCGCGCGGGTCGTCGAGGTCGGCGACCGCGCTTCGGCCGGCTTCGAGGCCGTCGCGCATGCTGCGTTCGAAGATCGACACCAGCAGGTGGTCCTTGTTCTTGTAATAGAGGTAGACCGTGCCGGCGGCGACGCCGGCGGCGCGGGCGACGTCGGCGACCTGCGCGTTGAAGTAGCCGCGCTCGGCGAACACGTCGATGGCGGCGCGCAGAATGGCGTCGCGCTTCGAGGCCGGCGCCGGATCGGTCTGGGACGATCGCGCCTTGCGGGAGACAGCGGTGAGAGACACTGAATGAATGTTCATTCAGTCACCGCCGTCTGTCAAGCGATTCTGGGCCGTCGCTGACGGTTTCGTGCGCGAACGCCAGAGCTGTAATCGCCTGGCGAACTCACCGCACGGGTTTTCGCGTGAATTCCAGCGGCCCCGGTTTTGCGCACGACGGTCCGGCCAAGGCAACGGGTGGGCCGGCTGCGCGGTTGAACGCAAAGAGAGCAAAGGCCGCAAAGAACATTTGTTCAAGTGATTTCTCTGCGTTCTTAGCGGTCTTTGCGTTCCAAGCGACCGTGGGTAAGGCTCGACACTACCGAAGGCCACGTGATGCTTCAGGCGTTTCTGCTCGATCCGCTGAAATCCACGCTGCTCGCGGCGGCGATCTTCATCCCCTTCGAGCGCCTGGCCGCGGAGCGTCCCGGCCAGCGCGTGCTGAGGCCCGGATGGCTGACCGACGCCTTCACCGGCGTGCTGAACGCCATCGTGCTGTTTCTGGTGTTTTTCGCCGCCGTGTCAGCGGTCGATCGCGCGGCCGCGCTCGCCATGCCCGGCCTCCGCGAGTGGGTCGCGGGCAGGCCGCTGCCCCTTCAGGTTGCCGCCGCGATCACGATCGGCGACCTCGGCGTGTATCTCGGGCACCGCCTGATGCACACCGTCCCGGTCCTCTGGCGCTGCCACGCGATCCATCACTCCGCAGAGCAGATGGACTGGCTGGTTGCCTCGCGCTTCCACGCCGTCGATCTCCTCATCACGCGCTTTGCCAGCCTCGCTCCACTCATCGCCCTTCACCTGTCGTCCGAGGCGCTTGGCCTCGCGATCGCAATCTTCGGATGGCAGGCGTATCTCGTGCACGCCAACGTGCGAGTGTCGTACGGGCCGCTGCGGTGGGTGTTCGTCTCGCCGGAGTTCCATCACTGGCATCACGGCGCCGAGCGCGAGGCGTTCGATCGAAACTACGCGAGCGTGATCGCCGGATGGGACGTGTTGTTCGGAACGGCGCACCTGCCGGCGGGACGCCTGCCGCGCGCCTACGGCATCGCCGATCGCGTCCCGGCAGGGTATCTGGCGAGGCTGTTCTATCCGTTCACGCGCTAGACCGGCGTTTCGACCATGAAGATGTAGTGCGGCTTCTCCGGCGCCTTCCTCTCGATGCGCGGCCCTCTGTTGCTGGCCGTGTCGGCGTCGTAGTCCTGCATGAAGCCCATGAACGCAACCGTCCACGCGCCGACCACCGCGATTACAAGAAGCGCGCGGCGGGCTCCAGCGCGCCGCGATTTTTGTAAGCAGATTTCGGAATTCATAGACGGCGCCTCCATGTGCAAGCGGTGCGCCGACGCGAAATCCGTCGAAACGCCTTCATTTTCGCAACGTCGATGCGCGCGCGCTGTGCCGAATCGCAGCACAAGCGTGCAACATCCGCGCAAGACAGGACACGAACGCGCTCCAGCGCGCGTCCTCTGGTCATCGCCACCGCGTGAGGATCGTCTCCCGGTCGAACACAACGACGCTAAAGGCAGACAAAAGTCCCCAGAGGACGAGGAGGACGGCGCCAATGAGCGCGAGCGCCGCCGAGGACAACCAGAGCGATCCCGAGAACTGGGCGACCATCAGCCCGACGAGCGGGACAATGATCAGCACGCCGAACTGCTGCGCCGTGCGCGGATCGTTGACGCGGGACGAGATCAGAATCGCCGCCTGCAGCGCGACGAGCGCCGCGGCCGGCGCGACCAGAATCGTGAGCACCAGCGTTCGCACGCTCGCCATCGCGGCGGCGACGCCGGGCGCCGCGAGCCACGCGATGCCGCAGACGTAGATCGCGACGCCAATCGCCGAGATCGCCAGCGTCGGGACCAGCGCGCCCAGAACTTTGGCGATGAGAAGCTCGAACGTGCTCACCGGCGTCGCGAGCAGCGGTTCGAGCGTCCGCGCCTGCTTCTCGCCGACCACGGCATGCGACGCGAGCGCCATCGCGCCCGTCACCGGCGTCACGAGGAACAGCATGAGGAACTGTTGAAATAGGAACAGCTGAATGCGGCCGTCGTCAGACAGATCAGCGCTCAGACCTGCGACCCGGCTCACCCGCATCAGGTCCGCGTCTTCACTCAGTGGATGACCCGTCAGCGCCGGCACGGCGATCGCGATCCCGAACGGCAACGCCAGTGAAATCACGGTCACGATGACCACAGGCACAAGCGCGGTCCGATTCCGCGCGAGATCGAGAAATTCCTTGCCGAGGAGCGCGCGAACGCGTCCGACCTCCATGATAGCTAGCCCCTAGCCCCTAGCCCCCAGCCTCGAGCTCCGCCCCCGGTCCCGTCGCTCTTCTCCATCAGATGCAGATACACGTCCTCGAGCGCCGGCACCTCAGGCCGCACCTCCAAAATGTCCGCGCCGGCGGTGACGAGCGCCCTGACGAGGGCCGCCGTCTGTCGATCCGGATCGGCGAGTTGCAGCGTCAGCGTCCCGCGGTCGACCGCGTGCACGGCGTTCGCTCCGACGATCGAATGCACCGTGTGGAGAAACACGGACGGATCGCCGGCCACGCGAAGGATCACGCGGCCGGTCGTCAGCCGCGCGCGAAGCGCGGACGGTTCGTCAATCGCCACGAGACGCTGGTGGAGCACTGCGACCCGGTTGGCGAGCCGCCCGGCTTCGTCGAGGTTGTGCGTCGAGACGAGAATCGAGCAGCCCGCGGCCCGCCGCTCCTCGAGCAGCAGCCGGAACGTGCGCGCGACTTCGGGATCCAGACCTGACGTCGGTTCGTCGAGCAGCAGCACCACGGGATCGTGCAGGAGCGTGCGCGCGAGCGCGACCTTCTGCCGCATCCCCTTCGACAATTCCGCGGCCACCGTCGCATGCCGATCGCTCAGCCCGAACAGCTCCAGCGTGACGTCGATACGTCGCTCGGCGTCGGCAAGGCCGTACAGTCCGGCGTAGACGCGGAGATTTTCCCGAATCGTCAGTCGATCCCAGAGGCCGGGCGCCTCGGTCAGGAATCCAATCCGCATCCGCAGCGCGCCGCCGGTCGCACGCGTCATCTGCCGCCCTTCGATCGCGATCGATCCGCTCGAAGGCGCCATCAGACCGGCCAGCATCCGGAGCGTCGTCGTCTTGCCGGCGCCGTTCGGACCAAGCAGCGCGACGATCTCGGAGCGGCCGACGTCGAAGCTGACGTCGTTGACGGCGGTCCGCGCCCCGAATCGGCGCGTGAGATGGGACGCGGAGATCACGTCGGGCCGGGTGAGTCAGGTGGGTCGGGTAGGTCAGGTGAGTCGGATCCCTCGAGGTTCTCGGCCTCGCCCGATTTGCTGGCAGCCCCGGGAACGCTGAACTCATACAGGCCCGGCGTCACGAGCACACGGTTGTTCGTCCCGAAGAAAAGGCTCGTGGGGGCAATGATGCCAGCGCCACGGAACTGGACCGTGCGTACCTTGTCGCCGTCGCGGTCGAAGACATAGGTGTACGGGATCACGAACGCCACCCAGAGATTGCCGGCGCCATCGACGGAGGCCGTGCGGATCGTCGGCCGGACCAGCGGCACCTCGCCCTCGTCCGTCTTACGCGTCGGCCACGTACGCGGGAGACTCGCGACCAGTTCGTCGATCTCGCGTCCCTGCATGCGGCGCTCGAACACCAGCTGGCCGGCCGCGTCGTACTTGCGGAACAGCGGCTCGCCGGTCTGGAACACGAAGTAGAAGCCGCCGGTCGGATCGACGAGCGGAATCCCGCTGTTCAGCGCCAGGTGCAGTTCGCGATCGTCTTCGTGGCCGGTCTGCCGAAGCCCGCCAATCGTCCGATGCACGCCGCCGGCCAATTCGTAGACCGTGATGAGCGCGCCGGTCTCCGGCTGCGACATCAGAATCGTCGTGCCGGTGTACTGGAGCGAGCCGATGCCGTTGAGCACGGCGTTGTCGAAGACGACGCGGGTCTTGAGGCGGCCGGGCAGCATGAAGCCGCCGATGCGGAAGCCGGCCGGCGTGAAGATCTGAATCCGCTCGCGGTTGTTCGGTGCGTCGGCGACGACGAAGGTTCCGCCGGGCTCGACGGCGAACGCGGTCGGGTCGATGATGCGCCCTTCCTCGCCGCCGATGTGCACGATCTCCCATGCGCTCGACCGCTCGGCATCGAGCCCGAAGACCACGTGCGACCGGCGATCGAAGACGTAGTACTGGCCGGACGACGCCTGCTGGAATCCTGTGGCGTCGCGGAAGCGGCCGGCGATGTGAGCGGGCACGGCGCCGGTGGAGCGGAGGACCTCCGCGGTCCGCGCCTGCAGTGCCGCCGCGAACGCGAGAACACAGATCGCGGCGGCGGCCGCGGCGCCTGCAAGGGGATTGGGGATTGGGGAATGGGGATTGGGGGGAATGGTTGCGGGTGATTCGTGATTGGGGTGGCTGGTGGCCGGTGAACAGTCCCTAATCACCAATCACCCCAATCCCTAATCCCCAATCCCCACTCCGGGTCAGTACCGCGCCGTCTCGCGGATCGCGTTCAGGACGTCATGCGACTGCGGGAGGATGACTTCTTCGAGATCCGGGCTGTACGCGACCGGCGTGTTGAGCGCACCGACGCGGCGCACCGGCGCGTCGAGATGCTCGAACAGCTCGCCCGCGATCCGTGCGGCGAGCTCGGCGCCGAAGCCGCAGGTCAGCTGATCCTCGTGCGCGACGACCACGCGGTTCGTCCGGCTGACCAGCCTGGCGATTGCGTCCCAGTCGTACGGCACGATGGTCCGCAGATCGAGGACCGCGACGCTGATATGGTCCTTCTCCGCCTGCTGCGCTGCGAGCAGCGACCGCTGCACGAGCGCGCCCCACGTGATCACGAGCACATGATCGCCGTCGCGCCGCAGGCTTGCCCTGCCGAACGGGATCATGAAGTCTTTGCCGGGGTACTCGTCCTTGTTGTAGGTCTGGCGGTAGAGATGCTTGTGCTCGAGGAACAGCACCGGATCGTCGCAGCGGATCGACGTGCGCAGCAGGCCCGCCGCGTCGACGGCGGTCGACGGGTAGACGATGCGCAGCCCCGGACAATGCGCGAAGATGCTCTCGCCTGACTGGCTGTGGTACGGTCCGCCGCCGCGCAGGTAGCCGCCGATCGGCACGCGGATGACGGCCGGCGCCGACCAGTTGTTGCTCGAGCGATACCGCATCATCGTGAGCTCGTCGCGAATCTGCATCATCGCCGGCCAGATGTAGTCGAAGAACTGAATCTCGACCACCGGCTTCAGCCGGCGTACCGCCATGCCGATCGCGCGGCCGACGATGCTGGCCTCGGCGAGTGACGAGTTGAACACGCGATCGTCGCCGTAGAGACGCTGGAGCCCGTGCGTCAGCTTGAACACGCCCCCTTTGCCCTTGACGAGCGGGAGCGCGCCTCGCTTGCTGGCGTCTGCCACGTCTTCGCCGAAGACGACGATGCGCGGGTCGCGCGCCATCTCATCCTTCAGCGTCCGGTTGATCGCCTCGACCATCGTGTCGGGCTTTCCTTCGGGCTGCGCTGGCGTGTCGAACGCGGCAGACATCGGATCGACGTCAGGCGAGTAGACGAACCAGGCGGCGCTGTTCTTCGCCGGCTTCGGCGCGGCGAGCGCACGAGTCGCAGCGTCGTTCACCTCGCGCTCGACCTCGGCGCCGAGATCGCCGAGGTCGCGGTCCGAAGCGAGACCGTTCGATTTCAGGAACTCGCTGAAACGCCGGATCGGATCGCGCTTCGCTTCGGCGTCGCGCTCCGCCGGCGCCTTGTACAGCTTCTCGTCGTCGGACAGCGAGTGCGAATAGGGGCGAATCACCCGGGCGTGGACGAGCGCAGGGCCGCTGCGGGCACGGACGTAGTCGGTCGCCGCGCGCATGGCGCGCAGGCTGACGAAGAAGTCGGTGCCGTCGATCGAGTCGACGTGCAGGCCGGGAAACGATCTGACCAGCCGCGAGATGTCGCCGCCGGCGGTCTGCACTTCCACTGGTACCGAGATCGCGTAGCCGTTGTCCTCGACGAGGAACAGAATCGGCAGCTTCTTGATGCAGGTGGTGTTGAGCGCTTCCCAGAATTCGCCTTCGCTCGTGGCGCCCTCGCCGAGCGAGACGTAGGTAATCTCGTCGGCGCGGTGGCGCGCGTCGCGGTCGGCGATCTGCGGCACGCGGCTGTAGATGACGCCGGCTTCGGCGGCGCCGACGGCATGCAGCACCTGCGTGCCGGTCGGACTCGAGCCGGAGACGATGTTGTATGCCGTGTGTCCCCAGTGGGACGGCATCTGGCGGCCGCCTGACGCCGGGTCGTCCTTGGAGGCGACCGCCGCGAGCAGCATCTCCAGCGGCGTCACGCCGAGGCCGAGGCACAGCGCACGATCGCGGTAGTAGGGAAAGAACCAGTCGTAGCCCGGCTTGAGCGTCTGCGCCGCGGCGACGCAGATCGCCTCGTGTCCGGCGCCGCTGATCTGAAAGAAGATCTGGCTCTGGTTCTTGAGTTGAATCTCCTTGTCGTCGAGCTTTCGCGCGAGGAGCATCGTGCGATACACGGCGAGCAGCTGCTCGCGCTCGAGGCCCTCGAACACCTGCGCGTCGCGCCCGTTCAGCACCGCCTTCATCGCGTAGCCAGTTTATAGCAATCAGCGGTGTTGGTATATGCTCGACGGCCTATGAGCACTCAGACGGTTCGTCTGCATCGGTGGGACGAGATCGCCCTCGAGAAAGTGACCGAACTGCTGTCACGCAAGATTGTCACTGGCGAGCGCGAGATGCTGGCGCAGATCTACCTGAAACGCGGCTGCATCGTGCCCAACCACTCGCACGAGAGTGAGCAGATGACCTACATTCTGCAGGGTGCGCTCAAGTTTCTGATCGGCGGCGAGGAGATCACCGTCCGCGAGGGCGAGGTGCTGCACATCCCGTCGTGGGTCGAGCACCAGGCGGAAGCACTCGAAGACACCTTCGAACTCGATCTGTTCAGTCCGATCCGTCAGGACTGGCTCGATCACACCGACGACTACTTTCATCGATGATGGCTCTGATCGTCGTTCTCGTCGTCGTCGCGCTGCTGGTGTTCTGGATCATCGGCAGCTACAACCGCCTGGTCGGCATGAAGAACCAGGTGCTGAACGGCTGGCGGCAGATCGACGTGCAGTTGAAGCGCCGCCACGATCTGATTCCGAATCTGGTCAACTCGGTGAAGGGCTCGATGGACTTCGAGCGTGACACGCTGACCGCGGTGATGGAGGCGCGCGCCAAGGCGCTGACCGCGACCGGACCGGCGGACGCGGCGCAGAAGGAAGGCCAGCTGACCCAGGCGCTCGGACGGCTGATCGCGGTCGCCGAGAACTACCCGACCTTGCGATCGAACGAGAACGTCCGCGCGCTGATGGAAGAGCTCACCGGCACGGAGAACAAGGTCGGCTTCGCGCGGCAGTTCTACAACGACATCGCGACCAAGTACAACACCGCGCAGCAGGTGTTTCCGACCAACCTCTTCGCGGCCACCTTCGGCTTCAAGAGTGCCGAGCTCTTCGAGATCACGAACGAGGTCGAACGGGAGGCGCCGGTCGTCGACTTGTCGCGGAAGTGAACCTCTACGAACAGCAGGCCGCCAACCGGCGCAAGACATGGCTGATCATGTCTGCGTTCGTGCTCTTTCTCTTCTTCATCGGCGCCGGGTTCGACCTGTTCTTCGTCGGCCGGGCCGGCGCCTCCATGCCGATCGGATCGCTCCTCGCGCTCACCGTCGGCAGCGTGTCGTCGATCGCCAGCTACTTTGCCGGCGACCGGGCCGTGCTGCTCGCGACCGGGGCGACGCCGGTGGATCAGCTCGCCGCCGCGGCGACCGCCGACGAGCGGCTGAAGCTCCAGCAGCTGACCAACGTCGTCGAGGAGATGGCGATCGCCGCCGGCATCCCGGTGCCGCGCGTCTACGTCGTGCCGGACGCCGACCCCAACGCGTTCGCGACCGGCCGCGGTCCCGGACGCTCGTCGATCGCCGTCACCCGCGGACTGCTCGACGCGCTCGATCGCGAGGAGCTGCAGGGCGTCGTCGCACACGAGATGAGCCACATCCGCAACCTCGACGTGCGGCTGATGACGATCGTCGCCGCGCTGGTCGGCACGGCGGCGCTGATGTCGGAATGGGCGCGCCGCGGCATGATCTACGGCGGCGGCTCGTCGCGTTCCAGCCGCGACAGCCGTGATCGGGACAGCGGCGGCGGCGTGCTGACGCTGATCTTCTTCGTCATCTGGTCGATCGCGATCGTCCTGGCGCCGATGGTGGTCCAGGCGCTGGCGATGATGGTGTCGCGCAAGCGCGAGTATCTGGCGGATGCGTCGGGCGCCGAGCTGACGCGCAATCCGCTGGGGCTGGCGCGCGCGCTCGAGAAGATCGAGTCGGCGGTCGCGCCGACGCAGTCGATCAACCGCGGCTCGGCGCACCTGTGCATCACCGATCCGCTGGGCCGGCAGGTCAACTTGAAGGAAGGGTTCTGGTCGGACCTGTTCGCGTCGCATCCGCCGATGCCGGCGCGGATCGCGGCGTTGAGGGAGATGGCATTTCAGGGGAGGACGGCATGAGCGTGCGGGTACCGGCTGTGGCGTTGGTGGCGGCGACCTTCGGCGCCGCATGGCTGTCCGCGCAGGGGCAACCGCCCGCGCCGCAGCGCGTGCGCGGCTTTTCGGCCCGCGGCAGCGCGGCCGAGCTCGCCCGCGAGCGCGAACTGCGATCGGCGGCCGACGCCAGGGCAAACGAGGCCGACTTCGACGTGATGACCGCTGAACCGCATCACGCCGGCTCGCCCTACGAGATCAAACTGGCCGACTACGTCGCCGGCAGGTTCAAGGACTTCGGCATCGAGGCGACGAAGTACGAGTACAGCGTGCTGCTGCCGTGGCCCGGCGAACGCCGGATCGAGATCACGGCACCGGATCAGGTCAGGCTGCAGGTCGAAGAGGAAAAGATCCGCGGCGATCAATGGGCGGACAAGCCAGGAATCCTGCCGGCCTACAACGCGTATTCGCCGTCCGGCGAGGTCACCGGCGAGATCGTCTACGTGAACTTCGGCGTCCCGGCCGACTACGACACGCTGGCGAAGCTCGGGATCGACGTGAAGGGGAAGATCGTCCTCGCTCGGTACGGCGGCAGCTGGCGCGGCATCAAGCCGAAAGTGGCGGCGGAGCACGGCGCGATCGCGTGCCTGATTTACTCGGATCCGCACGAGGACGGCTACTTCCAGGGCGAGGTCTATCCGGACGGCCCGTTCCGCGGCTCGGGCATGATTCAGCGCGGCAGCGTGATGGACATGCCGCGCTATCCCGGCGATCCGTCGACGCCCGATCGGCCGTCGAAGCCGGGCGTCGAACGGATCCCGATGGACAAGATCGAGACGTTCGCGCCGATTCCGGTCCAGCCGATGTCGTATCGCGACGGCATCGAGCTGCTGAAGCGGCTGAAGGGCCCGGTTGCGCCCGAAGCGTGGCGCGGCGCGCTGCCGATCACCTATCACATCGGCCCCGGCCCGGCGACGATCCACATGAAGCTGCAGATGGACTACGCGCAGCGCCGGCTGATCAACGTCGTGGCGCGGATTCCCGGCGCCGTCGCCCCCGACGAATGGATCATCGTCGGCTCGCACCGGGATGCGTGGACGTTCGGCGCGTCGGACTCGGTGAGCGGACACGTGTCGATGATGGCGGTCGCGCGCGCGATGGGCGGCATGGTGAAAAAGGGCTGGCGCCCGCGCCGGACGATCGTATTCGTCAGCTGGGACGGCGAGGAACAGGGGCTGCTGGGATCGACCGAATGGGTCGAGGACGTGACGGCGGAGTTGAAGGCGCGAGCGGCGATTTACGTCAACCGCGACGCCGGAGCCGCTGGTCTCAATTTCAGCGGCAGCGCGGTGCACTCGCTGGCGCCGTTCGTGCGCGAGCTGGCGCAGTCGATTCAGCCGGCTGGCGAGACGAAGACGCTGTACGACGGCTGGCTCGAGCGCGCGCGCGAGCAGGCGCCGAAAGGCGACGGTCAGCCCCTGCTCGAAGCGCCGCCGGTGGGCGCGCTCGGCTCGGGATCCGACTACACCGCGTTCCTCGATCACATCGGCGTCGCCGCGCTGGACATGGGCTTGAACGGCACTGGCGGCGACGGCAGCTACCACTCGACCTACGACAACCCGACGTGGTTCAAGAAGTACATCGATCCGCAGTTCAAGTACTCGGTGCTCGCGACCGAGCTCACCGGCGTCGGGCTGCTCCGGCTCGTCGACGCCGAGATTCTGCCGTTCGACTACGAGGCGTACGGCAGCCAGGTTGTCGAATACGTGAACGACATCGAGCAGCAGGCGGCGAAGGCGTCGGCTGACGGCGCGAAGCGCATCGACTTCGCCGGCATGAAGGAGGCGGCGGAAGCGTTCGCGAGGGCGGGCGCGGCGGCGCGCGCACACGCGGATGCGCTGCTTGCGCGCGCGCCCGCGTCAGGAGAGCCGGCGCCGGATGCCGCGGCCGACGCCGAGCTCGCGCGCGTCAACCGTGCGCTGATGATGGCCGAGCGCGATTTGATCGAGCCGGCGGGCCTTCCCGATCGACCGTGGTACCGCCACGTGATTTACGCGCCGGGCCTGTATACGGGCTACGGCGTGAAGACGATTCCCGGCGTGCGGGAAGCCGTCGACGCCGGCAATTACACGCGCGCGGCCGAGCAGGCGGCGGTCGTCATCAGGGCGCTGCGGCGAGCGACTGCGACGCTGGCGCGTGTCAATGGCTGATGGCTGATGGCAAATGGCTGATGGCAAATATGTCTGAAATGCACCGTCAAGCAGCCGGCATCACGATCCTGCGAATCTCCATCGGGCTGTTCTTCATCTTCGAGGGTCTGGGGAAGATCCGCTGGTTCACGGATAGCTCGATCCTTCGCGATCAATTGATCGGTTGGCTCGGCGCCGTGCCGCCGAGCTCATGGAGCCACGCCTATCTGCAGCGCGTCGCCATTCCAGGGATCGCCGTCTTCGCGCGGCTCGTTCCGCTCGGCGAATTGATGTCGGGTACCGCGCTGGTGCTCGGCGCGTGGACGCGGTTCTTCGCGCTGGTCGCGTTCGTCATGGCTGTGAATTTTCACGTCGCCAGCGGCGCGCTGTTCCAGTACAGCTTCCTGACCAACGGTTACGGGCTGCCGGTCCTCGGATCGACGCTCGCGCTTGTTTTCGTCAGAAGCGACTAAGGTTCTAGAGTTCTAAGGTTCTAGGGTTCTCGGTTCGTGGTTCCCGGTTCGGCGGTTCGGCACGAACGAGGAGTGAACCCGAGAACCTTGAACCTTAGAACCTCGGTGACAGCGACAGCGATGGAGAGATGCGGATCTTGGTTCAGTGGACCCGCCGATCCCAGTCGTCGGCGCGGCCGCCTGAATAGACGTCGAACTTCTTGCGGACGCGGTTGATCTTCCACTTCAGGTAGCGGTACTTCAGCTCGGCGATCGGATCCATCCTCGCGCCCTTGAGGAAGACATAGGCGACGACCAGCCCGCCGAGATGGGTCGCATTCGCGACGCCGCCGGCCTCGCTCAACGACGAGAAGAACGCGATCGCGCCCATGATCGCGACGAAGATCTTTGCCGGGATCGGGAAAACGAAATACATGTAGATGGGCCGGTCGGGGAAGTACAGCGCGTAGGCGAGCAGCAGCCCGTAGATCGCACCTGACGCGCCGATCACGATCGAGTGCTGAACCTGCTGTGCGAAGCCGAACGGCAGCAGCGAGAAGAGGACGGTGAGCGCGCCGGCGCCGATTCCGGTGACGAGATAGAACTTGAGGAAATAGCGCGTGCCCCACATCCGCTCGAGCTCGGCGCCGAACATCCAGAGCGCGAGCATGTTGAACACGATGTGGAAGATTCCACCGTGCAGGAACATGTAGGTCGCGAGCTGCCACAGCCAGAACTGATGCAGCACGAGGGCAGGGACGAGCCCGAGATACGGCACGACACTCTGCACGAACGTCGTGATCACGAACATCGCGACGTTGATACCGATCAGCGCTTTGAGAGCGGTCGAGATCGGCCCGGGGCCGAAGGAGAACGAGGAGGCGTACGTCGAAGGATAGCGGCGCATGGCGGCAGATCCGGAATCGTACTATAACCGGACGTGAACGGCGGCTTGCCGCTTCACGCCATTCACTCGCCGAGCAACTTCCGTACCCGGCCGAATGCCATCGACATCGTATCGTTGAACTCGTCGATGCCAAGAATCCTGGCAGCGGCGGCCAGCGCTGCCAGCGCGCCCCCGATCGAAATTGTTAGCCTTACTGCGCGGACGGTCAGCGCGGATCCCGGCAGCGCGCGATCCATGCCGCGCTGAATCGCGAGCGCCGCGCCGGCCATCACGATCGCCGACAGCGTAACTTTTGCCAAGGCTGTCAGCAGCCGGCGCCCGTCCAGCCCGCCCAGCCGCGCGCGCAGCAGCCAGAGCAGCATTCCAGCGTTCACGATCGCGGCGATCGACGTGCCCAGGGCGAGCCCGGCGAAACCCATCGCGCGCACCAGCGCGACGCTGGCGATCACGTTGACCACGATCACCAATCCGCTGACGATGGCGGGCGTGCGGCTCTCGCCAATCGCGTAGAACGCCGGCGACGCGATCCGCACCGCCGAATACCCGGCCAGACCGACCGCATACAACCGGACGGCGTTCGCGGTCGCCGCCGTATCGGAGGGAAGAAATCGTCCGCGCTCGAACAGCAGTTGCACGATCGGCGTGGCGAGCACGATCAGTCCCGCCGTCGCTGGAACGTTGAGCGTCATCATCAGCGACAGGCCGCGCGAGATCGTGCGCCGCATCGCGGCGACGTCGCCGGCCGTCGCGTGGCGCGACACGGCGGGCAGCACGGCGGTGCCGATCGAAACGCCGAACAGGCCAATCGGCAGGTACATCAGGCGGAAGGCATAGGTGAGCCATGACGCGGCGCCCGTGCCCTGGCTGGTGGCGAGCAGCGTGTTGACGAAGAGATTCACCTGCGTCGCAGCGAGACCGATCGTGCCCGGCCCCATCAGCACCAGCACGCGGCGCAGCGCCGGGCTTGCCGGATCGACGACGAGCCGATAGCGGAATCCTTCGCGGCGCAGCGACGGCCATTGAATCGCCACCTGCCCGAACCCGCCGACCAGCGCCGCGATCGCCGCCGCCATGATCGGCGGCAGGCCGGCCCGCTGCAGCACCGGGACCAGCGCGAACACGCCGGCGATCGTCGCGACGTTGAATATCGCCGGCGACAGCGCCGGCACGAAATAGTGGTGGAGCGAATTCAGCATGCCCATCGCTGCCGCGGCCACGGCGACCATCGGCAGAAACGGCAGCACGACGCGCGTGAGCTGCACCGTCAGCTCCAGTTTGCCAGGCACCCGGGCGAACGTGCCGGCGTAGAACGCGATCAGCGGGTGCGCGAACGCCATGCCCGCGACGACGAGGGCGCCGGTCGTGATCAGCAGCGCGGTGATCACGTTGTTGCCGAGACGCCAGGCCGCGTCGCGTCCATGCAGGGCGAGCTCGCGCGTGAAGGTGGGCACGAACGCGGCGCTCATCGCGCCTTCCGCGAACAGGTCGCGCACGAGGTTGGGCACACGAAAGGCGACGACGAACGCGTCCATCGCGTCGCCGGCGCCGAATGCCGCGGCGAGCGTCTGATCGCGGACGAGGCCGAGGATGCGGCTCGTCAGCGTCGCGAGGCCGGTCAGGCCGGCATAGCGGGCGAGCGGCTCGCGCGCCGATTGTTCGGAAGCGGACAAACTGTCCGATTTCACCACAAAAAAAGGCCCTCGTCGCTGTCGCGGCGAGGGCCAAAGGAGGATGGATGAGAGGCTGTCTGCCGTCTCGAGGGTTTAGACGGATGGCCCGCGAGAAAAGTTTAAGAGCCGGCCAGCTTCGCGCGCACTCGTTCGCTGACCACCTTGCCATCGACGCTCTGGCCGGCGAGCCTGGCCATCGCCGCTTTCATGACCCGGCCCATGTCCTTCACTGAGGTCGCGCCGGTCTCTGCGACCGCCTCGGCGATCGCGCGGTCGATCACCGCCGGGTCCGCAGCCGGGGGAAGGTATGCCTCGAGGACACGAATCTCAGCCGCTTCCTTGTCGGCGAGATCCTGCCGTCCGCCCTTTGTAAATTGATCGATCGAGTCGCGCCGCTGCTTGACGAGCGAGGCAACGACCTGCTGCGACTCCGAGTCGTCCAGTGTCCGCCCGCGTTCGACTTCCCGGTTCATCAACGCCGCCTTCAGCATCCGCAGCGCGCTCAGGCGCACTGGATCGTGCTGACGCATGGCATCCGCGATCGCAGCGGTGACTTCGTCTGAGAACGGCACAATTGAGACTTTGGCGACGAGAGGGAACTAAGAATTAAGAATTCGTGATCACGAATTCTTAATTCTCAATTCTGAATTCTTAATTCTGTCCGCCGGGACGGCGGACCGGCTGTCCGGGCTGCTGCGGCTGCTGCTGCACCTGGCCCGGCTGCTGCCCAGGCTGCGGCGGCGGCGCGACGATCATGCCTGGGACGGCGACTCCGCCGAACGGCGACGTCGGCGCGACCGTGTTGACCGGCATCTGCTGCTGCGGCGGCGGCTGCTGCTGCTGTGGCTGCGTCGGGAAGCCGCCAGGAGGCATGCCAGGATAGGTGCCCTGCGGGGCGATTTCCGGTCCGCGCGGGGCACTGTTGAAGACCGGACCTCGGTTCACATTGGCGTTCGGCGGGAGCACGACGTTCGGCGGCATCCCCGCGGCGGGCGGCGCGGTCTGCGCCGGGCGCTCGTCATCCGCGTCGTCGTCGGCGATCGGCTGGGTGAACTGCGGCGTCGGCTGCTGCTGAAATACCGGCGGCGGTGGCGCCGCGGCTGGCGCCGGGCGCGCCGACGCGATCGTCGGCATGACGATGATGCGATCGAACTGCGAGAGGTTCGGCGCTTCCTCGGCGCGCGGGGCCGTGATGTAGCCGCTCAGCGTGCGCATCAGGATGTCGAGCGCCTGCGACTCCGGCACGTTGCGCAGCTCGAGAGTCAGCGGCCCCCCCGGGATGCGGTCGACGTTGACGATCTTCGTCTTCCCGACACGCGCCCACTCCGTGAGGATCTGGCGAACGGTGGCGTCCTTCGCCACGATTGTCACGCGCCCGTTCTGGAGCGACAGCTGCACGTCTGCGGACGCCGTCGCTGCTGATAGCAACACAATCGCCGCGCCGAAGATCATGGATTTCATATGGGTTGATGTCCAGTATACGCTCCGTCCCGACCCGTACCAAGCCGAACCGAACTTCGTTCATTTGCGCCGGAAATAGTCGATCACCTGCGTCAGAATCGCGTCCAGCTGATGCTTCGGTTCGTAGCCGATGAGCCCTTTCACCCGGCTGAGATCTGGCACGCGCCGTGGCATGTCCTCGAACCCCGACTCGTACGCTTCCTCGTACGGGATGAACTTGATCGGCGACTTCGACCCGCACAGATCGCGGATGCGTTCGGCGAGCTGGAGGATGCTCACTTCCTGGGTGTTCCCGATATTGATGACCTGTCCGACCGCCCTGGGTTCGTTCACCAGCTTGACGAGCGCGCCGACCACGTCGCCGACATGAGTGAATGACCGCGACTGCTGGCCGTCACCGAAGACCGTCATCGGCTCGCCCGCCAGCGCCTGCCGGACGAGATTCGGGATCACCATCCCGTACTGGCCGGTCTGCCGCGGACCGACCGTGTTGAAGAAGCGGACGATGATGACCGGCAGTTTCCGCTCTTTCCAGTAGGCGAGCGCGAGAAACTCGTCGATCGCCTTGCTGCACGCGTACGCCCACCGGTGCTTGGGGGTCGGGCCCATGACGATGTCCGAGTCCTCACGGAACGGCACGTCCTCGCTCTTGCCGTACACCTCCGAGGTCGAGGCGATTACGACGAGCTTCTTCTTCTTGTTGGCGTGCTTCAATACCACTTCGGTGCCGTGGACGTTGTTCTCGATCGTGTGGACCGGCTGCTCGACGATCAGCTTCACGCCCACCGCCGCGGCAAGATGGAAGACCACGTCGCCGCGGTCGATGAGCTCCGCGAGCAGCGGCTCGTTGTTGACCGTGTCGATGAAGTACTCGAACCCGGCGCGCCCCTTGAGGTGCGCGATGTTGTCGATTGAGCCAGTCGAGAGGTTGTCGAGGATCAACACCTCGTGGCCCTGGTCGAGCAGTGTTTCCGAGAGATGGGAGCCGATGAAGCCGGCGCCCCCGGTAATCAGCGCACGCACACGTGATGTCCTTTCAGGAGACCTGCAGCCGCGGTGCGAACGCGCGCGCGGCGTCGGCGACGGCTCGCACGTCCGCGTCCGGCAGGGCCGGATAGAGCGGCAGCGAGAGGATTTCGTCGCAGGCCCGCGCCGCGACCGGACAATCCGCCGGCGTCACGCCCGCCATCGCGGGCTGCGACGGGATCGGCACGGGGTAGTGGATCAGCGTCTCGACGCCCTGGGCGTCCAGGTGCGCCTGCAGTGGGGCGCGCGCCGCCGTCCGTACGACGAACAGATGGTAGACATGGCCGGGGTCGATCTCCGGCAGGGGATGCACCGGCGCGTCGCGCAGCTGTCGTCGATAGTCGGCGGCAATCTGCCGGCGGCGCGCGATCCAGCGCGGCAGCCACGCCAGCCGCGCCCGCAGAATCGCCGCCTGCATCTCGTCGAGCCGCGAGTTGATGCCCGGCTCGACGTGATGATAGCGATCGATCTGGCCGCCGTTCCGCAGCCGCCGCAGGCGTTCGGCAAGCGCCCGATCACCGGTGACGATCGCGCCGCCGTCGCCGAGCGCTCCGAGATTCTTGGTCGGGTAGAAGCTGAACGCGCCGGCGACGCCAATGGTCCCCACCGGACGGCCGGCGGCGGTCGCGAAGTGCGCCTGGCAGCAGTCTTCGACGATTGCGAGATTGTGCGCTGACGCAACGCGCTCGATTGCCGCCATGTCGGCGGCCTGGCCGTACAAGTGCACCGGCAGAATCGCGCGCGTGCGCGGGCCGATCGCGGCCGCAATCCGCACCGGGTCGATCGTGAGACGCGCCGGCTCGATGTCGGCGAACACCGGCCGTGCGCCGGCCATCATGATCGCGAGCGCGCTGTAGGCCGCCGACAGGGGCGTAGTGATCACCTCGTCGCCGGCGCCGATCCCGAGCGCGCGGATGATCAGCGCGATGGCGTCCGTGCCGCTGCCGACCGCGACCGCGTGGGCGGCACCGGCGGCCGCCGCGAATTCCTGCTCGAACGCCTCGACCTCGGGCCCGAGCACGAACCAGCCCCGCGCGACGACGCGATCGATCGCGCGTCTCACGTCCGCGGCGTCGTCACCCGGCACCAGCGACATGAAGCGGATGCGCCGCTCGATCACACCCGCTCCGCCTGCGGCTCGGCGGGGACGTACCGCCGCCAGTGCTCGCGATAGAACGCGATCGTTCGCCGCAGCCCTTCTTCGAGGCACACGGCCGGCGCCCAGCCGGTGGTGGTCTTGAACTTCGTCGAGTCGGCGTAGAAGCTGCCGATGTCGATCGCTTTTTTTTCCGGCGGCCAGTCGACGTAGCGGACCGAGCCGCTGCCGGCGATCCTGACGAGCAGCGCGGTCAGATCACGATGGCTGATCGGCTCGTCACCGCCGACGTTGAACACGTCGCCGTTGCACGCGTCGTTCGCGCCGGCGCGCAGGAAGGCGTCTGCCGCGTCGTCGACGTAGACGAAATCGCGGCACTGCGAGCCGTCTCCGTAGATCTGGATCGGCTGACCCTCGATCGCGAGCCGGATGAACCAGCCGATGAATCCCTGGCGACTGTGCTTCAGCAACTGCCGCGGGCCGTAGACGTTGGTCAGCCGCAGCGAGCAGCCGCGCACACCGAAGACGTTGTTGTAGACCAGGTGGTAATTCTCCCCGGCGGCCTTGTTGATCCCGTTGACGTCGGTCGGCCGGACGAGATGGGTCTCGTCGACCGGCAGCGAGTCAGGGCGTCCGTAGACCTGCCTGGTGCCGGCGAACACGACCTTCACACCGGGGTTGTGGTTGCGGCATGCCTCGAGCACGGTGAGCTGGCTGCGGCAGTTGATCTCGAGGTCGGTGTACGGATCGCGCATGCTGTCGATGTGGCTCACCTGGCCCGCGAGGTTGAAGATCACCGCGCGATCGCGGACCAGATAGTTCATCGTCGTCTGCTGGCGCACGTCGGCGACGTTGACGCGGACGCGATCGGCGATGCCGTCGATGTTGAACAGGTTGCCGCCGTAGTCGTCGATGAGCGAATCGACGAGCAGGACGTCGGCGCCGACCTCGACGAGCGCGCGCGCGAGATTGCTGCCGATGAAGCCGAGGCCGCCGGTGATCATCACCCTGCGGCCGCGATAGAACGCGCGGTAGTCCGACGTCACCGCGGCGGGCTCGGATAGATCCGGTTGGCGGGATCGGCCGCGGTCTGGACGAGCGGCGTCACGCCTTCGCGCAGGTGCTCGCGCCGGACGACGAGCGCGTACCAGAGCAGCAGCAGATCGCGGCCCGTCCGGAACAGGCGGCGGAAGTTGAAGAACTGCGACTTGCCGAACGCGCGGTGGTAGTGGTGCACCGGCACCTCGGCGACGCGGAACCCGCCGTCCTGAATCTTCTTCATCATCTCGACGCAGATGATGCCGCTCGTCTTCTCGAGATTGATCCGCTCGAAGATCGTCCGCCGCATCAGGCGGAAATCGCAGTCGACGTCGCGCAGGCTCAGGCCGAACAGCGTGCTGACGATGTGGTGGTAGACGCGCCCGATGATGATGCGATGCAGCGGGTCGGCGCGGGAGATTTTGTAGCCGTTGACCAGATCGACCTCGGGCTTCATCTCCGCCCACAGCGCCGCCAGTTCGCTCGGATCGTATTGCGCGTCGCCGTCCGTGTAGAAGATCAGCGCCTTGGTCGACGATCGGAAGCCGGTCTGGAGCGCCGCGCCGTAGTCGCGATTGGTCGGATGGTGGACGGCGCGCACCTGCGGGTACGTGCGCGCCAGCTCGTCGGCGATGTCGGCCGTGCTGTCGGCACTGCCGTCGTCGACGACGATGATCTCGAAGTCGGGCGTCAGCTCCGAGGCGGTCTTGACCGCGCGGATCACCATGCTCGCGATGGTGCCGCTGTCGTTGTACGCCGGGAAGAAGACGCTCAGACCCGCCGGTTTCGCGGGGGAAGGCGCTGACATGGAAAACGGACCCTAAACCATAGCATGAAAAGAGGGTCAGCGCGGCTTCAGGGAGCCGCGCCGCGCGACGAGCCGCCATGGCGTGATCGCCGACTCGAGAATCACCGCGCGCGACATCTTCGACTCGCCGACCCGCCGCTCGACGTACGTAATCGGCACCTCTGCGATCCGCGCGCCGCGCTTCGCGGCGACGAACAGCATCTCGACGAGAAACGAGTAGCCGTCGGAGACGAAGTCGTCGAGCGGCATCGTGGCCAGCGTCTCGCGGCGCCAGCAGCGGAATCCGGCCGTGCAGTCGCACACGGTCATTCGCGTGATGAGCCGCACGTAGATGTTGGCGAAGCGGCTGAGGAAGAGCCGCCGCCGCGGCCAGTTCACCACCGCGCCGCCCGGCACGTACCGCGAGCCGAGGACGACGTCGGCGTTGCGCGTCGCGGCGATGAGCGCCGGCAGCCGCGCGGGGTCGTGCGAGAAATCCGCGTCCATCTGGCAGACGAGGTCGACGGGCTCGTGGATCGCCTTCTTCATGCCGTCGATATACGAGCGGCCGAGCCCTTTCTTGCCCGTGCGGTGCATCACGTCGACGCGCCCGGGATGCTGCCTCGCGAGCTCGTCGGCGACGGCGCCGGTGCCGTCCGGCGACTGATCGTCGACAACCAGGACGCGAACGTTCGGATGCTGCAACACGCCGGCGACGAGGGACGGGAGATTGTCGCGTTCGTTGTAGGTCGGAACGATCACGAGCGCCCGGGGAGGGGCGGCGCTCACGAACGTCCCTCGAAGCGCAGCGACGAAATCCGCTCGGATACGAGCCCGACGAGAAGGATCACGACGCTCGTGACGATGAGGAGGACGGAGGAATTGGTCACGTGCGACTGCGCCGCGCTGATCGGCAGAAAAATGCGCAGCGGACTGTAGATGGTAATCACCTTCAGCAGAATCAGAAAGAACCCGACGCCGTCCGACGCGGGATGAATCTTAGACGAACCGTGCCGCGGCCTGCGGCCGTCCCCTCGTTGAACGCGGGAACGAGCCCCGACGTATCAGCGGGATCCGCCATTGCTGTCCGCGGCGCCGATCAGCCGATCGATGACGTCGTCCCAGGAGATCGATCGCACGCGCTCGTAGCCCGCGCGTCCGAGATAGACGGCGAGCTGGCGATCGCCGGCGAGTCGCGAGACCGCGGCGCCGAGGGCCTCGGGGTCGGGCGAGGTGACCAGCCCCGTGCCGCCGTCCTCGACGAATTCAAGCGGGCCGCCTGAGTCGCTCGTCGTAATCACGGGCTTGTGCGCGAGAAACGCCTCGAGCGTGATGTACCCGTAGTCTTCGTCGTACGGCGGGAACACGACGGCGAGCGCGCCCGCGTAGAGATCGACGAGCTGCCGCTCGTCGACGCGGCCGGTCCACGTGATCCGATCGGCGACGCCGGACGCGGCCGCGAGCGCTTCGAGCTGCGGCCGCTGCGGCCCTTCGCCGACGACGATCAGCCGGATGGATCGATCCGCGTACGCCATCGCGCGAACAATCAGATCCACCCGCTTGTTGAGCTCGAGCCGTCCGACCGACAGCACGTAGTCGCCGAACGGTCCGGCGCGCAGCACGCCGGCATGCGGCGGCGGATGGTACAAGGGCTCGCCGACGAGCCCGTTGTACTTGTGCAGGCGCGCGGCGGTGTTCCTGGCGTTCGTGAAGATCCGCTTCGATTCGGACAGCGCCTCGCGGTCGAGACGCATCAGCGTGTCGCGCAGCCGCACGTCGGCTTCGGAGTGCTCGAACTCGCTGAACGAAGTTCCGCACAGTTCGTAGATCGCGCGGTACTGATGGAAGAGCCACGTGACCTTGTTGGGGTGGCGCACGAAATACGTCGGAAACTTGGTGGCGATCACGAGGTCGATCGGCTCGTAGTTGGTCTCGGAGAGATCGACCAGGCGCCATGCCGCCGCGCTCGGCAGCAGCTCCGCCTTCGGATAGGACTTGAACGGCACCGACACGCGCTCGGCGCGGTAGCCGCGTCGCGCCAGCTCGGCGACGAGGCCGCGGACGTGCAGCTCCGCGCCGCCGCTCACGAGCGGCACCTGCGCCTCGCAGACGAGCACCGTCCGAATCATGTCGCGAAGCGGAAGTTGATGATATCGCCGTCGAGCACGATGTACTCCTTGCCCTCGAGCCGCACCTCGCCGTGGTCGCGGCACGCGGCCATCGTGCCGCGCGCGACGAGCGCGTCGTAGGTGACCACCTCCGCGCGAATGAACCCGCGTGTGATGTCGCTGTGGATCTCGCCGGCGGCAATCTGCGCCGGCGTGCCGCGCGGAATCGACCAGGCGCGGCATTCGTCCTCGCCGACCGTCAAGAACGAAATATAGCCGAGGAGGTCGTAGCTCGCGCGAATGACGCGATCGAGTCCGGACTCGCGAAGGCCCAGGTCAGACAGAAAGGCCGCGGCGTCGGCCGGCTCGAGCTGCGCGATCTCCAGCTCGATTTTCGCGCACACCGCGACCGCCGCGGTGCCGGCACGTTTCAGGAAGGCGGACAGGCCGACGGCTCCGGCCGCCCGATCGATGCGCGTGGCCGTTTCACCGCCGCCGGCGAGGTCTGCTTCGTCGACGTTGATGACGATGAGCAGCGGCTTGGCGGACAGGAACTGAAACCCTCGCAGGCGCGTCAGATCCACGTCGCCGAGCGAACGGAGCGGCCGTCCCTCCTCGAGCGCCGCCTTGCAGATCACGAGCACCTCCCGCTCGCGTTCGAGGTCGGCCGATTTCGATTTCTTGAGGTCTTTCTCGAGGCGCTCCAGGCGTCGTTCCGCGACGCCGAGATCGGCGAGGATCAACTCGTCCTCCATCGCCTGCGCATCGCGCGCCGGATCGATCGATCCGGAAGGGTGCGGAATCGCGGGATCCCGAAAAGCCCGCAGCACATGGACGAGCGCGTCGGCGTTCTTGTATGCGGCGACGTCGACCAGTGCTTTCGCACCGCCCGATTGGCCTGCGGCCGCGAGGTCCGAGAATTCCACCGCCGCCGGCACCCGCTTGCGCGGGTTGTACATCGCCGTCAACCGATCCAGCCGGGCGTCCGGGACTTTCGAGATGCCGATCGCCACGTCCCCCTTCCCATGGGTGGCACGGGCGGTCTCCCGAACGCTTGTCATCAGCTGAAACAGGGTGGTCTTGCCGCTCGATCCGAAGCCAATGAGGGCTGCACGGAGCATGACGAACCCCGCATCGTACCTCAGGTCACCGGCTCGTCCGATTGGCGGTTAGCGTCGCCGGAAACAGATGCTCAGAACTGCGCAGGATGGCGGCGATGAAACAGCGAAGATTTGGCGTAACTTGCTGATGGGGTTTCGATTG
>DATFWL010000627.1:0-2120 GCA_035259385.1 Vicinamibacterales bacterium
TCTCGCATCTCGTGCGGCAGCCGCAAGGACCGGTCGCGGCTCGCATCGCCGCAGTGGGCGAAGACAACGTGCTCACCAGCATCGTGGTGGCGTGCGAGCTGCGTTACGGAGCTGCCAAACGTGGTTCCAGAAAGCTCACGCGGCAGGTGGAGGCGGTGCTCGGCGCGATCACGATCCTGCCGTTAGAGGCCGGCGCAGACGGCCACTACGCCGCGATTCGCACCGCGCTTGAAAAGAAGGGCACTCCGATCGGCGCACACGACATGCTCATCGCCGCACACGCCCGCGCGATCGACGCGATCTGCGTCACCGCCAACGTGGGCGAATTCAAACGCGTGCCGGCTCTCAAGGTGGAGAACTGGATTGCGTGATGGTGGGACCTGGCAGTGAACAATCAGTGAACAATTTGCTCCCGAACACCAGCGAAAGCGAACGACCACCGATGAGGCAAACCACTGAAGAACCAACAAGATAAACAATCTGCATTAACCTCTCCAGAAACCATTTCGAACGAGCGAGGTCAAGCCGCATCGGGTTCAACGATTTGGAGCCCGAGCTTGGCCGCTCGTTTCTTGAGCAGTTGGA
Organism: Vicinamibacterales bacterium; assembly: GCA_035259385.1. GTDB lineage: Bacteria > Acidobacteriota > Vicinamibacteria > Vicinamibacterales > CAVVIG01 > QHWK01. Next base: position 586 of record DATFWL010000627.1, read on the forward strand.
CCTGCTGTTCACGGTGGCGATTCTCGTAGTACTGCAGACCCTTGTCGACGTACTCGTGTCCCCACTTGAGCATGCGATACACCAAACGGGCAAGCTTGTGCGCCATGGCGGTGATCGCCTTCGGTGCGCCGAGTCTGGCGCGGAGACGACGATATTGGCCGCCCAGATAGCTCTGACTCCTCAGCAACGTCGTGGCGGCCAGCCGTAGCGCGGTCGCGGCTCGATTGACGACGTGTCGGGTGCCTTTGCGAATCACCTTGCCACCGGTGATGCGATTGTCCGGACACAGGCCCAGCCAGGATGCGAAGTGCGCCTCGGTCTTCCAGCGCGTCATATCCAAGCCGACTTCGCTGATGACCGTCTGAGCCACGCCGACATCGATACCGTCGATCCGAGTCAGGTCGACACCGCTGATGCGGTGCAGTTCACGGCCCAAGTCAAACTGCGGCGCATGGCTGCCCGCTTTCCGCCGCCGCTTGGGACCCGAGCGCAGCCTCGCTCCGGTCGTTGCGGACGGCTCGCCATTAGGGGGCGCGTCGGTCACCTTGTCGGCGAAGCTTTTCAGGTGTTGTTCGAGTTCGTGATCGCATTCGGCGATGCGGTGCTGGTACGCGTCGTACATCGCGACTTCCTGCTGCAACACAAACAACAAGTCGGGCTGCCACGTGCCTTCCAGGCTCTTGGCGATCGTGTCGCGCGTGGCATGAATACCCGGGTGACTGAGGGCCGCGAGCGCCGCCGGATCCCGTTCGCCGTCGAGCATCGCGCGGACAATGCGCTGCCCAGTCCACCCGCTCAGATCGCTGATGACGTTCGCCAACTGGATGTTCATTTGGGTCAGCACCTTCTGCATCCGCTGGATGCACGTGCTGACGGCCTGCACGTGGTCGCCGCGTTGGCGCCAGTACGTCCGCACCACGCGAATTGCGGCCGACGGATGGAACGAGTTGCGGAGCAGCCCGTAGGTGTGGAGCTTCAGCAGCCATTGGCTCTCTTGGACATCGGTTTTCCGGCCGGGGAGGTTCTTGGTGTGCCGCGCGTTCACGAGATACACCTCAATGCCGCGCGCGTCGAGGATCTCGTACAACGGAATCCAGTAGACGCCGGTCGACTGCATCGCGACCGTGGTCACCCCACAGTGCTGCAACCAGTCCGCCAGACGATGCAGATCCGCGGTGAAACACTCAAACCGGCGGACCGAATCGGGATCGCGATCCGGGCGCACCGCCACGTAGTGCGTACTGTTGCCGATATCGATCCCGGCGGCGTGCGGATGCACGATGTCGAGCCCCGGGTCGTGCGTCCACAGACGACGGGCCAAATCTTTCCGCTGCTTCCGAGTCAACGCTGACGAGCGTGCGGCGACCATGAGTCCTCCTCTCGCGAGTGAGACCCAGTGCGGCCCGGTGTGCGATGAATATCTGAGTCTCTCCAACGGGGTCGCGATCGTCGCGAGACACCTCGACGAGGATCGGCCACCAGATCAGCGATCGCTCAGACCGGAGCCATGCTGTTAAACGGGCAGGGACGCGCCA
>DATFWL010000628.1:0-9673 GCA_035259385.1 Vicinamibacterales bacterium
CAGGCGACCGCGTCGCTGAGCGAGCTCGAGGCGACACAGGTCAAAGCCGTACGCGATCGCGAGCGGGCGCGGGCGCTGTTCGCGGCGGAAGCGCTGACCAAGCCGGATCTCGACGCGGCCGAAGCGGCGCACGACGCCAACGTGGCGCGGCTGGCGTCGGCGCGCGCGCAGATCGAGCTCGCGGACATCGCGCTGCGTGACACGGCGCTCACCGCGCCGGCGACCGGCGTGATCCTCGACCGGAAGATCGAAACCGGCAGCCTCGTCGGATCGGGGACGACCGGCTTCGTGCTCGGCGACATTCGCGTGGTCAAGGCGATCTTCGGCGTGCCCGACGCGCTGGTCAGCCGCATCACGCTCGGTCAGGCGCTCGAGGTCACCAGCGACGCGTTCCCCGGGAAACGGTTCACCGGCCGGGTCACCGCCGTCTCGCCCGCCGCCGATCAGCAGACGCGCGTGTTCGACATCGAGATCAGCATTGCCAACGCCGACGGCCGCCTGCGGCCGGGGATGATCGGCGGCGTGGAGATCGTGGCCGACGCCGCGCGCGGGATGGCGGCGAACGCCGGCGACGTCGCGGTGCCGCTCGCCGCCATCGTTCGCGCCGCCGGCGGCGGCGATCACTATGCGGTGTTCGTCGCCGAAGGCCCGGCGGACAAGGCGATCGTCCACTCGCGCACGATCACGCTCGGGCGCGTCACCGGCAACCTCGTCTCGGTCAACGACAGCGTGCGCGCCGGCGAGCGCGTGGTCGTGATGGGCGCGAGCCTGCTCAAAGACGGCGAAGAAGTACGGGTGATTCCATGAGCCACGGACGCACCGACCAGGACATCGTCGCGCACACGCACAACACGGCGCGCTTCTTCACCGAGTGGCGGCACATCTCGTGGGTGCTGCTCCTCGGCACCATCGCGTGGGGCATCTTCGGCTATCGGAACATGCCACAGCGCAAGGATCCGGACATCCCGATCAAGCAGGCGCTCGCGCTCGTGCCGTGGCCCGGGGCCAGCGCCGAGAAGATCGAGCAGCTGGTCACACGCCGCGTCGAAGAGAAAGTCGCCGAGAACACCCGCGTCGACAAGATCGAGTCGAACACGCGCACCGGCCTGACCGCGATCTTCATCACGCTGGTCGAAGGCTCCTTCGACGTGCCCAAGGAGTTCGACGACATCAAGATGAAGCTCGACTCGATCACCAACCTGCCCGACGGCGCCGGTCCGATACAGTTCGTGAAGGATTTCGGCGATACCGCGGCGCTGATGCTCACGGTTGCGAGCCCGAAGACCGGCGCGCTCGAGATCGGGCTGCGCGCGAAGGCGCTGCGCGCCGCCATCGAGGACGCGCGCGCGCAGGCGGCTGGCAGTTCCTCGTCACGCGTGACGATTGCCCACGGTCTGCCTGAATCGATCGAGCCGGATGCGGTGCGGCCGCCGGTCGAGCTCTTCGTCGAGGCCGCGACGGCCGACGGCATCCTGCGCGATCCGCGGGTCCTGCAGGGAGCCGGGTTCGTCGCGGTGGACGCCGCGACCGATGCCGACGACGCGGCGATCCAGAAGTACGTGGGGACCTTCCTGCGGGATCGACTGCGTGCGTCGGAGATGCACCCCGATGCGTGGACCGCGATCGTCGTCCGCGATCCGTCTGACGCCGAAGCCAAACTGACGGCGGTCGCCGGCGACAAGTACACCTACCGCGAGCTCGACGACTACACCGACCTGATCACGCGCACGCTGAAGACGCTGCCGATGGTGTCGAAGGTCACGCGATCGGGGCTGCTCGACGAGCGCGTGTTCCTCGAGTACTCACAGGAGCGGCTGGCGTCCTACGGCGTCAGCCCCGCCACGCTGCGCGATGTGCTCTCCGGCCGCAACATCACGGCGACTGGCGGCGTGCTCGAAATCGGCGGCAAGAACCTGACCATCGATCCCTCGGGCGAATTCAAGAGCGAGCACGACATCAGCGAGGTGCTGGTGCCGACGAGCAACGGCCGCGCCGTCTACCTGCGCGATCTCGTCGACGTCGGCCGCGGCTACGCGAGTCCGCCGTCCTATCTCAATTTCTACGGCGCGCGGACCGCCGACGGCCAGTGGCGCCGCAGCCGCGCCGTGACGCTGGCGATTCAGATGCGCGCCGGGCAGAAGATCGACCAGTTCGCGAAGGCGGTGGACGCGCGGCTCGCGGAGCTGAAGTCGCGCCTCCCCGAGGATCTCGAGCTGGCGCGGACCTCCGATCAGCCGCGCCAGGTCGCCGAGAACGTGTCGCTGTTCATGAACAGCCTCTACGAGGCCATTGCCCTGGTGGTGCTGGTCTCGCTGATCGGCTTCTGGGAATGGCGCTCGGCGCTGCTGATGGCGTTGTCGATTCCGGTCACGCTGGCGATGACGTTCGGCATGATGTACACGCTCGGCATCGATCTCCAGCAGGTGTCGATCGCCTCGCTGATCATCGCGCTCGGGTTGCTCGTCGACGACCCCGTGGTGGCAGGAGACGCCATCAAGCGCGATCTCGCCGCCGGCCATCCGCCGATCGTCGCTGCCTGGCTCGGACCGACGAAGCTGGCGACGGCGATCCTCTTTGCGACGATCACCAACATCGTCGCCTATCTGCCGTTCCTGATGATGCCGGGCGACACGGGCACGTTTCTCTACAGCCTGCCCGTCGTGATCGGCTGCTCGCTCGTGGCGTCGCGGCTCGTCTCGATGACCTTCATCCCGCTGCTCGGCTACTACCTGCTGCGGCCGAAGGCGGAGCCGACGCTCGAGGAGCGCCGCAAGTCGGGATTCGCCGCCGCCTACTACCGCGTCGGCCGGATGGCGATCGCGCACCGCTGGGCGTTTCTGGCTGGCGCGATGGCGTTCTTCGTGCTCGGCGCCGGGATTGCGTCGCAACTGAAGACGCAGTACTTCCCGAAGGACCTGCAGTACCTCTCCTACGTCGATGTGTGGCTGCCCGAAGACGCGCCGCTCTCGGCGACGCAGCAGGTGACCGACGAAGCGGAAGCGATCATCCGCGAGGTCGCCGGCGGCCGGCTGCACTCGTTGACGACGTTTGTCGGCGGCGGCGGGCCGCGCTTCTGGCTCTCGGCGTCCCCCGAGCAGTCGCAGCTGAACTATGCGCAGATCCTGATGGAAGTGAACGACAAGCATGACACGCTGCACCTGGCCGAACCGCTGCAGCACGCGCTCAGCGAGCGCATCGCCGGCGCCCGCGTCGACGTGCGGCTGCTCGAGGTCGGCGCGGCAGTGGGCATCCCGGTGCAGATCCGCGTTGCCGGCGAGGACATCCCGACGCTGCGCGGACTCGCCGCCTCGGTCGGCGACATCCTGCGCAGCGTGCCGACGGCGACGCGCGTCCGCGACAACTGGGGTCCGGAGAGCTTCGCGGTGCACCTCAAGACCGATCCGGATCGCGCGAATCTGGCCGGCCTGACCAATCGCGAGGTCGCCGGCGCCTCGTCGACGGCGATGAACGGGACGGCGTTGTCGGTGCTGCGCGAGGGGGACAAGCAGATTCCGATCGTCGCGCGGATGCGCGTGCAGGAGCGCGCGGCGCTGTCGGACATCAGGAGCCTGTATGTGTATTCGTCCAGGGGCCAGCAGAAGGTGCCGCTCGAGTCGGTGACGACGGTCGAATACGGGATGCAGACCGAGAAGCTGCAGCGGCGGAATCAGTTCCGCACCATCACCATCTCGGCGTTTCCCGCGGACGACGTGCTGCCGTCGGAAGTGTTGAATGCCGCGATGCCCGGCCTGAAGGCGCTGGAACGGTCGCTGCCGCCGGGCTACACGCTCGAGATCGGCGGCGAGTACGGCGAGCAGGTCAAGGGATTCGGCAACCTGGCGGTGGTGATGCTGATCTCGATCGCGATGATCTTCCTGGCGCTCGTGCTCCAGTTCCGCCACGCGGTGAAGCCGCTGATCGTGTTCGCGGCGATTCCGTTCGGCATCATCGGCGCGCTGATCGCGTTGTGGGTGATGGGGGCGCCGTTCGGCTTCATGGCCTTCCTCGGCGTCGCGAGCCTGATCGGCGTCATCGTCAGCCACATCATCGTGCTCTTCGACTTCATCGAGGAGAAGCGGGTGGAAGGCGAGTCGCTCGAGGACGCGCTGCTGGATGCCGGCATCATGCGGCTGCGACCGGTACTGATCACGGTCGCGGCGACCGTCATCGCCCTGTTCCCGCTGGCCGCGCACGGCGGCCCGCTGTGGGAGCCGATGTGCTACACGCAGATCGGCGGCCTGAGCATCGCGACGTTCGTCACGCTGCTGGTCGTGCCGGTGATCTACGCGATCTTCGTGAAGGACCTGAACCTGGTGAAGTGGGAAAAAGCGTAGCGAGGGAGTGTGGGACCCGATGCGCGCACGGGGGGGGTGGGACCGATGGGCCCATAGGCTGGGTGGGGTAGGGCGCGCGCTTTGTGCGAGCAGGACCTAGCGGTCGTACCCAACCCGCCCCATGGGCCTATCGGTCCAACACTCGATTAGCTCCCAGGGATCATCAGATGCGCGGTCGATGTACCGGCGTTCATGATCCAGATGCCGCCCTGCTTGTTGTTGTCGGGCAGTCCCATCGACTGCGCCGTCGCGCCGGGCACGGCGACCGTCGTGTGAACCCGCGTTGCATGCTCTTTGTCAGCAGCGTTCATCGTCAGCCACACCGACCCGAATTCCGGCTTCGCCCGCGTGCCGTCTTTCTCGGCGGCGTCGATCGCTGCCTGCCGCGCAGTCTTGTCGGCAATCGCCTCGAACTTGCGGTTCTGCGCGACGCGGTCGAGGTTCGCGATGCTGGTGCACTGCACCGAGAACGGTTGCTGCCCGGGATCGCCCGACCGGTCGTAGCACACCAGCCGGTTGGTCCCTTTTTTCAGGGTGTCGTAGGTGCCATCGGCCTTCCACTTGATGACCGTCGCGCCCTCTTTCATCTGCCGTGGCGCCGGCATCAGCGCTTTCTCGATGGCTGGGTCCTGCGGCGTGGACGCAGGCTGCGTCCCTCCCTGCTGGGCGGATCCGGCGGTGGCCGCTACCAGCAGGCCGAGCGCGATCGTGACGATGCGTTTCATTGCTTCCCTCCAGAGAAGTTGCCGAGCCAGATTACACGATGGACGTAAGACGCGCGTGACTTCGATCGCGTTGCAACGTCCTACGGCGTCCCGAAGCGCTGAGGCAGATCCTGCAGCGTGTCACGGAGAATTTGCAAGACGGCACTGCGATCGACGGGCGACAGCCGCGCGTATCTCGGGTTCGTCTCGCGGCCGGACAGGACGTCCCAGATGCGGTCGTAGATCGCCTCGCGGACGGCGTCCGGCAGCGCCGCGAACGCCTCCGAGTACAGCATGAAGCTGCACGGATAACGGAACAGCCTGCGCTCCAGGTCGAGCTGCCGGAGCGAGCGCCCCCGACGATCCAACGGCCCCCGGGCCGAGAACGCCGCCGCAAATCCGCTCGTGCCGCGAACCGGCGCGGTCAGCGGTTCCTCGTCGACGAACAGCGCGTAGTCGACGAGCTCCTCGACGGCGTCCCGCAGCGGCGCGCGCGTGACGTCGAGTGGCGCGTCCACCGAAGCGATCCTCGCCTCCCACCCCAGCCGCGTGATCAGGTTCGTCATGTGCGACTGGTGCGCGAACACCATCAGCGCGACGATGTCGCTCTGGGCGGACGCGTAGCCATGCGGATCGAACTGGCCGTCGAGCGATGTGCGGTTCAGCGTCCGATCGGAGATCGCGGTCTCCCGATCGCCTGCGCGCGTGACGATGGCGTTGCCCATGTGACGCATCGAACCGTGCGTGCCGGTGACGTACCAGCCGCCCCAGCGCTTGCCGAACGGCGTTCGATCGTCGACGTCGTACGTGCCGAACTGGCCAAGCGGCAGCCCGTCGCCGCCGACGAACGAACTGCGCGCCAGCATGCCCGGGACGTGCAACGTGCTGTAGACCTGGTGGCACCGCACACAGGCGGACGGCCGCTCGAACCGCGGTCTCTCCTGCGCTTTCTGATCGAGCGTGTAGAAGAGCACGCCCTGGTGCGGATCCTGAACCGCGAACTCGAGGAGCGGCGCGCCGCGAATGTAGCCGACCGCGACTGCGTCGTTGAACAGGATCGCGCGCGGGTTCGACGGCTCCGTGTACAGAGCCTGCACGCCGGTCTTGGAGATCACCAGCATCTGCGATTCGACCGGGACGTGCAGCGCCTCGAGCACCGACGTCAGATAGCCAGAGCTGGCGTCGAAGGCGAGGTGCGCTGTTCCTTCCTCGAGGCGGCGATTCAACCCCGAGACGAGGTCGGTGGTCGGCCGGGTGAAGTAGCCGATGGCGGGACTCGTCAGCGCGACCGCCAGCGGATGTTCGGTGAGCTGCCCGGTCGAAGCTGCACCGACATACACGAGCGCGGCAACTGCCAGGACAGTGGCCGTCGCGAGCCTGGAGCGCGGACCCTGGTGAGACGTCATCGACGTTCGAAGATGTTACGCCAATCGCGTGTAAACTGCGGCAGCCAGCCATGGCGATCCGGCTCTCGGCGCTGATCGTGTACTTCGCGTCGGGCTTCGCCGCGCTGCTGTACCAGGTAGTCTGGCAGCGCACGCTGGCGATCTTCTCAGGCACCGACGTCCGCGCGGCGACGATCGTGGTCGCGGCGTTCATGGCGGGCCTGGGCTGCGGGAGCCTTGCCGGCGGCGCCGTCGCCGATCGGCTGTCGCGACGCGCAAGCCTTCTGGTATTCGCCACGGCGGAGCTCGCCATCGGCGCCTTCGGCGCGATCAGCGCGCTGTTCTTCTACGGTGTCCTCTACGAACGCCTGGGCGGGCTCGGACTCGGGTTCGGTCCCACAGCCGCCGTTCTCTTCGGCAGCCTGTTGTGGCCGACCTTCTTCATGGGGGCAACGCTCCCGCTGATCGCGCGCGCGCTGGCGACCAGCGTCGGCAGCGCCGCATCGACCATCGGCGCGCTCTATGCCTGCAATACTCTCGGCGCTGCGGTCGGCGCGGTGTGTGCGACGTGGGTATTCCTTCCGATCAGCGGCATCGAGGGCACCGTGCGCGTCGCAGTGGCCGTGAACATCGCCTGCGCGACCGCCGCGCTCCCGTTTGCCGCGGCGCCGCAGCGGGCGATGCCAGTTCCCAGTCGTCGTGGCGCTGGCGTTCGGATCGACGACCAACCAGACGTGGAAACGACAACCGCGGCCTCCCGAACCGGCGCGTACGCGGCACTGTTCGCGCTGTCCGGTTTTCTCGCGCTCTCATTCGAGATTGTGTGGTTCCGGCTGCTCGCCGTGATGCAGAAGGGGACGGCGTACACGTTCGGCAGCGTGCTTGCCGTCTATTTGCTGAGCCTCGGCGCCGGCGCTGCTGCCGGCAGCGGTCTGGCGCGTCGCCTGTGTCGGCCGGCGACCGGCTTCCTGGCCCTGCAGGCGGCGGCCGGTCTCTACGCCGTCGTTGCCGTCTCGATCTTCGTCGCAGGATTGAACAGCAGTGCTTCGTCGCTCCGCTGGTTTGCAGAGTACTTCCGCGGCAATCAAGGGATGGACGTCCGCGCCGCGGTGCTTCAGCTCGCAGCCCTTGCCGGCGTGCAGACGGCCGGCGTAGCCGCGGCCTGGCCGTCAGACTTCCTGCGCATCTACGCGCTGCTGCCGGCCGCTCTCATCGGCCCGGCGGTGTTCATGATCGGCGCAAGCTTCCCGCTGCTCCAGAAGGCGGTGCACGACGACGTCGCTCACATCGGACGCAGAGTGGGGCTGCTGCTGGCCGCAAACATCGCCGGCAGCACCGCCGGCGCGTTCGTGACCGGCTGGATCCTTCTCGATTCCCTCGGCACGGCGCGGTCCGTCGTCGTGCTCGGGATGGCGAGCGGCGCGTTCGCGTTGCTGGCGGTACGTGAATCGCTTGGCGCCGTGTCGCGACGCGGTGTCCTGGCGTCTGCGGCCGTCGCGCTTGTCTTCGCTGGCGTCGCCGTATCCTCTCCGGATGCTGCGACGGTCTGGGCGGCGCTGCATGGCACCACGCGTCAGCGAGTGATCAGCGCCGAGGATTCGACGGGCGTATCCGCCCTCCGAGTCGACGAATCGTTCGGCCGCACCGGCACGCAGCGGGTCGTCGTGTTCGCCAACGGCCTCGGACAAAGCTGGATTCCGTACGGCGACATTCACACGCAACTGGGAGCAGTGCCCGCGTTCTTTCATCCGCGGCCGCGAACGGCCGCGATTATCGGTCTGGGATCGGGCGATACGCTCTATGCGATGGCCGGGCGCCGGGAAATCGAGCGCATCACGACGATAGAGATCGTCCGGCCGCAGCTCAAGACATTGCAGCAGTTGATCCAGCTGTTTCCGTATCCGCCGCTGCAGGTCATCGTCGGCGGACAGGCGGACGGACCGGCAATCGAACACCTCTCAGGCGACGGCCGGCTGTACCTGACACGAACCAGCCGTCGCTTCGACATCATCGAAGCGGACGCGCTGCGTCCATCGAGCGCGTTTTCAGGGAATCTGTATTCCGACGCGTACTTCGAACTCGTTCGCAGCCGGCTGAACCCGGGTGGTCTCGCGGTGACGTGGACGCCCACCGAACGGGTCGCGCGGACGTTCATCAAGGTGTTTCCGCATGCGTGGCACGCCGGGTCGATTCTGGTCGGCAGCAACGATCCGATCGACGTCAATCCCGAAGCCATCTGGCAGCGGATCAACCACCCATCGGTCCTGGATCACTTTCAGTGGGGCAACGTCGACATCCTTCAACAGATGCGACCGTACGTGCACGGGCCGGCGCGTCAGTACGGGCCGGCGCACGACCGGGCGGCGCTCGTCGACATCAACACGGATCTGTTTCCGAAGGACGAGTTCTCCCTCCGGGAACAGTGAGCGCTGGCGCAGCAGCGCAGACATGGAGCCCCTCCCTCGCGGCTCGCAGTATACTCGCGCCTTCAGCGATGACGGTCCTGATCATCTCGGGACTTCTGCTGCTTCGGTTGCAGGCGCCGGCACAGACGGCGGCGGGCGCCGCGCCCGGCGCACAGCTGTTCGCCGAAGCGTGCGCGACGTGCCACGGCGCCGACGCGAAGGGCGACAACGGTCCGGACCTGACGACGCTGTGGGCGTCGGGCGCGACCGACGAACGCGTCGCCGAGACGATTCGCCGGGGCGTTCCCGGAAGCGTGATGCCGGCCAGCCGCGCGAGCGATGCCGACATTCGCGCGATCGTCGCTTACTTGAAGAGCCTCGCACCGCCAGCGGCGGGTGCTGCCGACGGCACGCGCGCCGCCGCGGAGCGGCCGCAGCGTGTGACCCTGGTCACCCGGAACGGCGCGCGCATTCGCGGTGAGCGCCGCAACGAAGATGCGTTCTCGATCCAGATCGCCGAGAGCAATGGCCGCCTGCAGGGGTATCTGAAAAACGATCTGCAGGAGATCGTCCGCGGGGACGTCCACGACGAGGTGGATGTTCCTGCCGGCCGCAGCGGCGATCGCGGCATCAGCTACCACGACATCCTCGACGGCTTGAAGGATCCGTCGCGGTGGCTGACCTTCTCGGGCGACTACTCGGGGCGCCGTCACAGTCCGATCACGCAAATCACGCGCGACAACGTCGATCGCCTCGCGCCGGAGTGGACCTTTCAAACCGGCACGATGACGCGCGGGCGCGGCTTCGAGGCGACTCCGCTCGTGTGGGACGGCGTGCTGTACGTG
>DATFWL010000629.1:0-8496 GCA_035259385.1 Vicinamibacterales bacterium
AACGCGCTCACGCCGTCCGCGCCCGGCCACGTCTTCCGCATCGTCTTCAATCCGTCGTCCCGGCTTGCCAGCTTCACGCTGCTCGATCGCGATCTGGGCGACCTGCCCATCAACACCTTGGCGGTGGACGATGTGAGGGGAGACGTGTATGCGGGAACGGACTTCGGCCCGCTCGTGCTGCGCAAGGGATCGTCCACCTGGGAGCTGGCGGGCGTGGGATTCCCCGAGGCGCTGATGGTGGACCTGCGCTACGTGCCGTCGCAGCGCGTCCTGGTCGCCGCCACCCACGGGCTGGGCATCTTCTATCTGCAACTGGATAGGTGAGCTGGCAGCTCTCGGCTCTCAGCTCTCGGCTCTCGGCTCTCAGCTCTCAGCTCTCAGCTCTCAGCCGTGAGCCGTGAGCTGAAAGCTGTAAGCCGAAAGCTGTAAGCCGAAAGCTGCAAGCCGTAAGCTGTAAGCTGCAAGCCGTAAGCTGAAAGCTGTGCGCTGTGAGCTGTGTCAGAACCGCCGCGCGACGGCAACGCTGATCACGGTCCGCGCCAGCACGCCGCCGTTGAACACTTCGACGTTCTGCAGCGCAGCGCCGCTCAACGACGACCGGCGGCCCGTGGCGGGATCGTTGCTGAACTGGATCGCCGGGTTGGTGAACGACTCGATGAAGCCGGCGGGCGTGCCGCGCGCGACGGTCGGCTGCGCGTCGAGATGGACGCGCGTCGTATCGGGACCGACCAGCAGGCGCGCGTCGATGCGCAGGCCCCACGCGTCCGAGAAATCATGGCGCACGCCTCCACCGAGCACGGCGACCGCGGACGTGGACCGCGTGAACCGGATCGACACGCGATCGATCTCGTCGATCGGCACCTCGCCGAGAATCGTCGTGAAGTAGTGTCCCTGGAGCGTCGCCGACGGCGGCGTCCCGCTCGCCGCCACCACGCCTGCGCCGACCGTGAAGTACGGCTGAAGTCCGCCGAGCCGGCCAACGTCGCGGTTGAACGCCGCGGTGAACGCGGTTTCGCGGAAGTCCCCCTCGTCCGTTTCTCCCTGCGCGAATATGACGGTGCGCGAGAAGGGACCGCTGGCGAAGAGATCGGCAAATGCCGGCGCGAAGCTGTCGCGCGTGGCCGCGACGGCGTCCGTGACGTCGCGCGTCCGGATCGGCGATCCGCCCAGCGCGTCGACGGCGATCTCGAGCGACACGTGCGCGTTGAGCCGGCGCCGCACGCGCGCGCCGAACGCGGCGGGATGCGCGGAGCGGAGCGGGCCGAATGCGGGATCGAGCGGCGCGATCCGGGCCGGGCGCTGAAAGTCCTGGAGCACGCCGTTCAAGAGCGTCGCGCCGTCGCCGAAGAACCACGACGATGTGGCTCGCGCCGGGAACGTGGGCGTGGAGGTGACAAGGGGAGCGCCCGGTGGCGGAATCGTGATCGACCCCGCGCTCGCCGGCTGCGCCGCGAGCACGCCGGCGTAGCCTTCGACTTCCCACTGACGATTCTGTGATTGCGCGGTCGCGGGGACACAGAGGCAGATGAACGCGATCAACGCCCGTTTCATCGTGCAGCAGGATACCTCCCTCCGTGCTAGGATGCGCGCCGGCACTTATAGGTCGCCCATCCAGGGGAGCACCATGAAGAACGTTCCTATGTTCCGAAAGACGCCGTTCCTGATCCTCGTGCTGACGCTCGCGGTCGCCGCCACGCTCGGCAAGCCGGTCGCGACGCAGGGACGCGGCCAGCCGCCCGGCGGGATCATCGTCGTCAACGGCGCCGAAGCCGTGGCCGGCGAAGCGATCCTCAAGTACACGGTCGACGCGAACGACGCCGACAAGCAGGACGTCAACCGGCGCATCGACGCCGACGAAGACGTGGCGATCGGCGGCGCCGGCGCCCGGCGCTTGCACTCGCGGAGCCTCGACACGCCTGCGATGCTCAACTTCCTGAAGGCTCACGGCAAGATCGCGTTCGCCGAGCCGAACTACATCATCCATGCGATCGCCACGCCCAACGATCCGTCGTTCGGCATGCTCTGGGGTCTGCAGAACACGGGACAGACGATCGGCTGCGGGGCCAACTGCTTCGGCTCGCCCACGGGCGCGGCGGGCGCCGACATCAGCGCCACGCTCGCGTGGGACATCTCGACCGGCTCGCGCGCGAACGTCGTCGGCGTCGTCGACACCGGCATCGACTACAACCATCCGGATCTCATGGCGAATGTGTGGACGTCGCCGCAGGACTTCACCGTGACGGTCGGCGGCGCGTCGGTGACCTGCCTGGCCGGCACGCACGGCTACAACGCGATCGCCGGGACCTGCAACCCGCTCGACGACAACGACCACGGATCGCACACCTCCGGCACGATCGGCGCCACGGGCAACAACGGCGTTGGCGTGACGGGCGTGAACTGGGTCGCGAGCGTCATGGGCCTCAAGTTCCTCAACGCCTCGGGCAGCGGCTCGACGGCCAACGCGATCAACGCGATCGAGTTCGCGATCCAGGCGAAGGCGGTGCTGGGCGCGAGCGCCAACGTGCGCGTGCTCTCCAACAGCTGGGGCGGCGGCGGCTTCTCGCAGGCGCTGCTCGACGAGATCAACAAGGCCAATGCCAACGACATGCTGTTCGTGGCCGCGGCGGGCAACAACGGCCTCAACAACGACATCTTCGCGAACTACCCGTCCAACTACGACGCGCCGAACGTGCTCGCCGTCGCCGCCACCGACAACCACGACGCGCTGGCCAGCTTCTCGAACTACGGCCACACGACCGTCGACCTCGGCGCGCCGGGCGTCGACGTGCTGTCGACGACGCGCAACAACACGTATCAGTATTTCAGCGGCACGTCGATGGCGACGCCGCACGTGTCGGGCGCAGCCGCACTGCTGCTCTCGGTCTGCACGCTCGACACCGCGGGCTTGAAATCGACGCTGATGGGGAACGTCGATCTGATTCCATCGCTGAACGGCATCACCGTCACGGGCGGCCGCCTCAACGTGAACAAGGCGATCCGCGCCTGCGCCGTGCCGCCGACGCCGGACTTCACGATCGCGGCCACGCCGGCCTCGCAGTCCGTCGTCCAGGGCGCGAGCGCGGCGTATACGGCGACGGTGACGGCGAGCGGCGGATTCAGCGACACGGTGACGTTCAGCGCCAGCGGGCTCCCGGCGGGCGCGACGGCGTCCTTCAATCCGACCTCGGTGGCGGGCGCCGGTTCGTCCACGCTCACCCTCGCGACCGGCGTCGCGACGCCGGCCGGCAGCTACACGATCACCGTCACCGGCACCAGCCCGACGCTGACGCACTCGACGACCGTCACGCTGGTCGTCACCGCGGCTCCGACGCCCGACTTCACGATCGCGGCCACGCCGGCCTCGCAGTCCGTCGTCCAGGGCGCGAGCGCGGGGTATACGGCGACGGTGACCCCGACCGGCGGATTCAGCGGCACGGTGACGTTCAGCGCGAGCGGGCTCCCCGCAGGCGCGACCGCCTCGTTCAACCCGGCCTCGGTCGTGGGCTCCGGCTCGTCCACGCTGACGATCGCGACCGACGTCACGACGCCGGCCGGAAGCTATCCAATCACCGTCACCGGCACCAGCCCGACGCTGACGCACTCGACGACCGTCACGCTGGTCGTCACTGCGCCGGCGGCGGCTGACTTCTCGCTGTCGGCGGCGCCTTCGTCGCAGAACGTGCCGCGCGGCTCCAGCGCCGTGTACACGGTGACGGTCACGCCGAGTGGCGGCTTCAACGGCGCGGTCACGCTGTCGGTCAGCGGCCTGCCGCCCAACGCGTCGGGCTCCTTCAATCCGAACCCGACGGGCAGCGCCTCGACGCTCACCGTCAGCACGTCGAGCTCGACGCCGCGTGGAACGTACGCGCTGACGATCACCGGCGTCAGCGGTTCGCTCACGCACACGACCACGGTGTCGGTGCACGTGATCAGGTAGCGGTCAGCAACATCCTTGCCCGGCGCGGCGCTTGCCGCGCCGGGTCTCCTGCCTTAACGGCCTCAACCGCCTTCAGGCGGAAGGTAGGCGGAGTCTTTCAGACTCGGCATCCCGTGGCGGGATCCGGATCTAAGCACGCCGAAGTCGCGGAGTCGACCTCGAAGATCATTGGAGTCCCGATCCTTCGGCGTAAATGCCACGCCGTATTCGTCGTGGGACAGCATGGCGACACTGCCGCGACTGTCCAACACCCAGCAGTCCCACAGAAAGTAGGCGCATACGATCAGGAACGACAGGCCCTCGCCGCCTTCACGGCCGTCGAACAGATGCCCGGGCGCGGTGATGAGGGGCCGCTGCTCGCCGAACGCCGAACGCAGCCGCGCGAAAAGCGGAGGGTGCTCGCCCGATGGCCAGACGCCCCAGGTCTCGATGAACAGCAGCCTCTCGCCTCGGGCTTCCGGGTCTGCGTGATCCCAGAGCGCCCTGCACAGCGCGACGCGCGCGCCTGCGTCCGCGGGGATCGTGAAGTCGTCGCGCACGTGCGTGTCGTCCGCTGGAAACACACGCGGGTGCGCCGGCATGCGATGGCCGTGGGCTGCACACCAGGCCGCACATTCGGGACGCGTGAGGAATCTCAACGACCACCTCGATGCGCTCTTCGCACCGGACGCACGTACTTGGGGTGGACGTACACGAAGTGAATGATGCCGCGGCGGTCGACGAACTGCAGTTCGGCCCGACCGCTGTCGTCGTACTCGACGAGCCGCACGGGCATTCCGACGATCGCTCGAATGGCCTGTCGATCGGTTCGAGGCAAGCCGCTGGTCAGGCCGCGAGGCAATTCCGTCAGGATCACTGCCTGCCCCGGGCGTGGTCTCACCGTCGCTCTGCGAACGTCTTTCCTCACGTCCATCGGCCCGTCGTCACGGCTTCAACGCCGATCGGGGAATGGCCTCGAGCAACCTACTCGAGCCCAATCCGCAACTGGTCAGGTGCGTCTGCGTTTTCATCATTCAACGAGCAGCTCTGGTTTGCGACGCGCCGTCATTCACGTCAAGAACGATCGCGCCCGTGCGAGACACGAATTGATACGCGTGTTGATCGGGAGATGGCCGATAAGACAGGTCATATCCGGGAGATGCCTGATCGAACGGAAGGCTAGCAGGGTAGCCGCCGTGTGCGAGGCGCCACTCCTGTAGCGGTACCGTCATCTGGACGGCGGACAGCAGTTCGCGCACGTTGTCAGCCTCCTGAACCAGCGCGTCCCAATTGGGGGGCAACGCGTACGCAACCGCTCCGCGGCCCGGAACGCCGTCCATGTCGATCTGCGGGCCCAGCTGGCGGAGCTGATCGAGATCCGCGGCGGCACCAGCGGCGTCCAGGCGGCCAGCGAGCCGCATCGACGGTGAGAGCCGCCACGCACCAATCGCCTGCCAGGGCCACAGTCGCCCGGCCGCAGTCGATTGTCTAGAGAGATATGAATACTCGATCTCGTAAAGATGGTTAGCGAGGTGAGCGGCATCCCACGAGAGTCCAGGGTTCAGACTCGGCGTGGCATTCTGGAGCAGAGACAGTTCCTGCCTGATGACCCGCAGGAGCAGCGCATCGTCCTGAACAGATGATACGAGCTGTGCGAGAGCCCGCACAGCCCGCTTGCCGGTCGAAATGCCGGCAAGGGCCATCGGCCAGCTGCCTTGACCCAAGTCTGACGCGTACGCCATCGCCTGGAAGTATCGATCCGCAGCGGCTCGTCTGTTTCCCGCATTCTGATCCAGCTGCCCGGCGAGGAGCAGGCAATGGCCGAGGATACCCGTCTGCGGAGAATACGGAGCACCCGGTGGCTCTGAGAGATTGACATCCATCATCCAATCGCAGCGAGTACACCGGAGACCATCCGAGACGTGAGGACTTCTGATTCCCTGACAGTATTGCCGGAATGTGGTCTCCGCGGTCGCGGGCTCATTGGTCGACGGCGTCTCGAACACGCGGGAATGCATCGTGCGGCAGCTGAGCTAGGTCCTTGAAGGCGAGTTGATACGAGACTGCCGCGTTCTGGTCCAGGGGGGCGTCAGTCAAGTTAACGCGTCTGTACGTGTTCGCGCGACGGCGCGCGTTCCCGATGATGCCGTCGAGGTGCCGTTCGTCAGCCTGTAGACATCGCGCTCCGACCACGTCCGCAAGAGCGATCACGACGAGTGCAGATAGCATTAACAACGCTCCGATGGTCACGCGCTTACGGATCATTCGGGCTCCGATTCAGGACCCGCGACCGACGTCGTTGTTCCCGTCCGCGATCCGGCGGCTCCATCGTCTTCATTCAGCAGAGTCTCACCGGGGCGACGGACCACCATCACCGCCAGACCAAGGGGAAACCAGATACCTCGCGACGTGACAGTAGCGTCTCAACATGAGCCGTGACAACGTTCCGTACCGATGCACCCGCGGCCTAGTCCTGGGGCGGGTGCTCGTGGATCCAGGCTGCAATTCGTCCGCCGAGCCCAATCCGGTGGCGCTCCAACAGATCATGCTTGGCCGCCTCGTAACCGGGACCAAGGATTTCAGCAAATGCATCCCGGAACATCGCAAGGAGTTCGACGTTTCGGTCGAGGCTTTCGGTGCCCTGCCGCTGCGTTGGAGGGATCCTTCGAACATAGTCTGCGAATGTTCGCACATCATGCCATCTCTTGCCTTCGGGTCCGCTCGCGGCCTCCCCGAAGATCTGGCGGCGATCGCGTACAACCGGACCCGAAGATCTCCGTAACGATTGTCACGGAGGCGGCTCCACCTGACGCACTACTTAGGCTCTCTTCGACCGCGTACTTGTCGTGTCCCAGCGCGGAATCGAGCGCGCGGACAACAGCGTCCGGAAATGTCATCGTTTCACCCGCATCGGCGTCATGCCATCGGCTCCGTACCGCCTGCGTCGGTACGGGTCAGAATTTAGTCGATGCCGGTACCGCCGAGCAGATCACCGTCGGCGATCCGCCCGACAGCTCCTGCACGAGGCTCAGTCCGTCGTAGAGGAAGGTCGTCGTCGTGCCGCTGACGGTCTTCGCGCGGCGCCGCCGCAGCGCGTCGTACGCAAAGCCCGCGGTGGTGCCACCGCTTGTCGAGGTCAGTGGATTACGCGCGTTCCACGTGTCTGGCCGCCTGGGCCTTCAGTCCGTCCGTCCGCCTGGAAGCGTCCATCCGTTGCGACGTAGGCTAACGAGAATTACGGAGCCCCGTACTAATAAAGCCCGCGGCCAGCGCCCCACATAGGACGATGCAGTCAGTCACTGTGAGGTAAACTACCGAGCCGTGAGTATTAAGCGGATATATGTTGCCTCTTCTCGGGTTGGGGTCACGCGGTCTGGTCCCCGCGTAGTGGTACCAAACGACTGTATTCGCAAGAACCCAGATGGCGAGCGAAATTGCTCCAACTATCTTAGGAGGACGCGCCCTTGCCCGGTGCTGACCCATATTGCGCTAAAGTCTCGTGTCGACTGGGACCTTAATTCTCGCTACATTTTCTGGGACAAGACCAAATAATCGGAGTTGTTGCAGGTTTAGAGGTCGCGACGACGCCGTTCGGATACAAGCTTCCGTGTCACTTGAGTCCTCCGAGGATGTTCTTGCTTGCTTGGATCTGTGCCTGAAGGGTCGCGATCTCGTGCTCGATGCCGCTCATGTGCCCGCCCCACGGCTTAGCGCAGTCCGGGGACAACCTCCAACAGGATCTCTCGAAGTTCGATCGCACTCAGTCCCGGGCGCAACCGGTACTCCAGCAGATCTCTGGCCCAGAAGCCAACAGTCGCTAGCTTTACTGTCTCGCGTTCATTGAATTGTCGCAGTGCTTCGAAGATACACGAGAGAAGCATGCGCATTTCAGGAGCTGGCCCTCGCGGATCGTTCGGCAACAAGCCCGTGCCGGTGACAACGAATCGTGGCATGCCGCGCGCTTGGTATTCAGGAGTGGTCGGTAGGATCAGCGACTCATGCCACACGGGCCTCGAACCGAATGGTTCGGCTGCGGCGAGGGGCAGATACAACACGTCTATCCCGCCTGGCGGACTCCAATGCGACCTTGCATCGACCTGCTCGGCGATGATGGAGTCCACATTTCGCAATGCCTGCTTCAATTCGTCGACGACTGTCGCGTCGGCATCGAAGATCCTGATCGAGTATTTCACCTGGTGTTTACCATATTATTGTTGGGATTCCAGTTGGCAGGTTGGCATTCGGGATGACGAACCCCGGTCCTTCTCCCAAAGGATTGACGTAGCTGCCAACAGCGGATGCCGGAAACTCCCCTCGGACAACTCCGTAGTTGCCTGATCCGTACCAACGCTCGCCAAAATTCGCGGCTTGTTCAAGTGTATTTGAGAACCACTTAACCTCCGACCCCGTCGGCGAGGGAGTCGCCCGACAGCTTTGCGGCCGACAAGACGTTCGACGGGCTGAGGGACTGGGCGACGACCTACGCGCGCGCCTTCGACTCACAGCATCTGTGGCCGGCGGCGGTTCGAGCCGCTCGCCTGTTGCAGGCGAACCGCTCGCGCGATTGGTACGTTCAGGAT
>DATFWL010000630.1:0-6067 GCA_035259385.1 Vicinamibacterales bacterium
AAGGCGACACCCTGGTCGTCGACACGACGAACTTCAACGACAAGACGCGCTTCCGCGGCTCCAGCGACAGCCTGCACGTCGTCGAGCGTTTCTCGCGCATCGACGCGAACGCGCTGCGCTACCGGTTCACGGTCGAGGATCCGCAGACGTGGGAGCGGCCGTGGTCCGGCGAGGAGGCGTGGCCCGCCACCAACTCGCTGATGTACGAATACGCCTGCCACGAGGGCAACTACGCGCTCGGCGACATCCTGCGCGGCGCGCGGCTGCGCGAAGCGGAACGCTCCAGGCAGTAAGGTTCAGGGCGGCCGAGCGGCCGGCCTGAGCCTCGAGAGTTCCCGAATGCGAGGGCCGTTGCTGCGGACGATCTCATAGCGTCTTCAGGAATGCGATGAGCGCTCGCTTGTCCTCCGGCGAAAGACGGAGCCCGAACTCGTGCCCCGGTACGGCGCGTCTCTCGATGCCATATCCCTTGAACCCTGTCGGCACGTAGTCGTCGAGCAATCGGGCCAGGTCGAACCAGTCCTCGAGTGTCGCGCACGAGCCGTCGTGCGGAAACATCCCGCGATACCAGACGCCCTTGAGCGACGGCACCTTGTAATACCCCGTACCGCGCCGGGTCCGCAGCGCCAGCGTCGAGTCCGTCCGCACTGACACACGCAAGATGTCGTAGAGCTTCAAGTGCGCCGGCGGGATGTGAAATCCTTCGGCTGGTGTGAGCGTGTTGTTTGTGTACAGTGGCGGCGTGTGACACATCGCGCAGCCTTCTCGTTCGAAGACCTTCTGTCCGCGCTCGGCCAGCGCGTCGAACGTGTTCGGGTTCGGCGGCGGATGGAGCGAATACACGTAGAGGGCCAGCGCATACAGCTGCTCGTCGCTGTAACGGAAACGAGTTCGTGAAGCAGGCTGCTGCAGAACCTCGGCCGGCACGAATCCGCCGTAGCTGGCCAGCACGTCCAGCCCCTGGTTGATGGCGGCGTATCGCATGAAGTCGCCAACGCCGCCGTGCCGCTCGAGGCCGGTGTGATCGAGATAGCGCCGGTCTTTGACGCCAATCAGATCGGGTATCTGCATCGGGAGAAACGTGTTGGTGCCTTGCCGCAGGCTCGCGCCGGGCGGAACGGCATCGAGGACATCGGCGATCTCCGCAACCGACATCGTATCGAGGCGCGTTTCGGGATCCGGCCGCACCCAGGGCGCGCTGTGAAGCGACTTGAAGAGCCCGCGGATTTGCGTCAGGAATTGCGCGGTGTCGTGCGACGCGGCTAGCGCGGCGCGCATGCCGTACGCGGCTTGCCGCTGAAGCGCCTGGTTGCTCTGCGCGCCCTTGAGGACGCTGCCGTCCGGCATCACGCGCGTGTGGCAGGTCCCACACCCCAGTACGTCGAGCTCGACGACGCCCTTCGCTTTGACGACGTACTGAAGAGACGGGAGCACGCCGCCCTTCGTCACACGCGCACCTGTTTTCTCGTACCACACAGAGGTCCTGACGTCTTCGATGCGGAAGAACCGATTCGGACCCGGTGCTGCATCGAACACGATCTCGCCGGCTCGAATCCAATCGGCCTCCGTCTGTAGCGGCGGCGCGTGCCCCTGGTCATCCCAAAGGACGACGGGCTCCTGCTCCTCGAGCCACTCCATATAACCGGGAGGCTCGCGTCCGGGCGCGTACACCGGATAGCTCTTGTAGATCGGCCGCACCGGCAGCCGGTAGTAGTAATCGGCCGTTACGTGTTTGGGCGACGCGGCGAAGTCGGCGAGCGGCACCTGGTGGCGCTCGACTTCTCCTTCATCCCAGGTGCGCGGGATCGCCGCCGTGCCGTGCGGCCGCTGCGCGCCGGCGCCAAGACCGAGTGTGGCGAGCAGCGCCGACACTACGGAAGCTGCGTGCAGCCTCATCGCCATCATGTCAACCCCTTCACTCTCCTGAAGCGACATTTCCGGCCCCGGGACACCATGGTCCTGAAAATCCTTTCTGCTATCCTCCTGTCGGATCATTTTGAGACCGCGATGGGCATGCGGACCCAGGCCGGCGATATCACGCGGCTGCTGGCCGGCTGGCGTGAGGGCGACCGCTCGGCGCTCGATCGGCTGCTGCCGCTGGTCCGCACCGAATTGGATCGTGTGGCGCGTCGTCATATCGGGAGGGAAGGCCACCATTCCATGCAGCCTTCCTCCCTGGTCCAGGAAGCCTTCGTCCGGCTTCTACCGAGTCGGGACGTGTCGTGGCAGAATCGCGCTCACTTCTTCGCGGTCGCGTCCCAGGTGATGCGGCACGTGCTTGTCGACCATGCGCGCGAGCGGCTGCGCCAGAAACGCGGCGGCGGCGCCGTTCACATTCCCATCGACGCCGCCGTGGTGTTATCGTCGCAGCAGGTCGAGGAGATCGTTGCCGTCGATCTCGCGCTGCAGCGGCTGGCGGCAACCGACGAGCGAAAGAGTCGAGTCTTCGAGATGCGTTTCTTCGGCGGATTGACGGTGGAGGAAGTCGCCGAAGTCTTGCGGGTCGCGCCGAACACGGTGATCCGGGATTGGAATTTCGCCCGCGCGTGGCTGCGCCGCGAGCTCGGCGCAGAGAGAGCCGACAGTGGACCGGTGGCGCCAGATTGAAGAAATCTTTCAGGAGGCGTTGCAGCGCGATCCAGCCGAACGCGACGCCTTCGTGCGCGACGCGTGTCGCGGCGATGGCGAGCTGCACCGCGAAGTCTCGTCCCTGCTGTTGAATCACCAAGACGCCGATGAGGGCGAGGCGTGGGCGGCCGCCGCGGCGACGCGACTGATGACCGGGCGGCGCTCGCTCGAGCCGGGCACCTCGTTCGGTCCGTATGAAATCGAGCGCTTCCTCGCAGCCGGCGGAATGGGCGAGGTCTATCGCGCCCACGATACGCGCCTGGATCGGGTTGTCGCGATCAAAGTCCTTCCCGCCGAGCTCGCCTCCGATCTGCAGTTTCGCAAGCGCTTCGATCGTGAAGCGCGCTTCATTTCGCAGCTCGATCATCCGCATATCTGCACCTTGTACGACGTCGGCGAGCAGAGCCTTTCGACAGGCTCAGGGCCAGCGGCCGCGTACCTCGTCATGCAGTACCTCGAAGGCGAGACGCTCGAGCAGCGATTGAAGAACGGCGCGCTGCCGGCCGAGCAGGCGCTCGAGTATGCGGTCCAGATGGCGGATGCGCTCGCCACCGCCCATCGCGCCGGCATCGTTCACCGCGATCTCAAACCCGGCAACATCATGCTGACCAGAAGCGGTGCGACGCTCCTCGACTTCGGGTTGGCAAAAATGACGGGATCTGTCAGTGCGGCGGCAGGTGGGTCGCTGCGGCCGACGACACCACCGGGCGTGACGGCGCAGGGCACGATCCTCGGCACATTCCAGTACATGGCGCCCGAGCAGTTGGAAGGCCACGAGGCGGACGCGCGGACGGACATCTTCGCGTTCGGCGCGGTCGTGTACGAGATGGTGACGGGAAAGAAGGCCTTCGCGGCCACCACTCAGGCAAGCCTCATCGCCGCGATTCTCAAAGACGATCCGCCACCGCTGTCAAGCGTTCAACCCCTAGCGCCGCCGCTCGTCGATCACGTCGTTCGCCGGTGTCTGGCGAAAGCTCCGGACGAACGATGGCAAGCCGCGAGTGACGTGATGCGCGAGCTGAAGTGGAGCGCTGAAGCGGCGCCGCGTGCCGCCAGCGAGGCATCGGCGGGCGCCTCGGCCGGCTGGTGGCGGATGTTGAGCGTTGGGCTCATCGGGCTCGTCGCTGCCATCGCAGCGATCGGGCGATTCTGGCGCCAGGCGCCGGCTCCGTCCAATCCGTTGACGTTCACGATCGCTGTTCCGGAGGGCGCGACGATCGCCGCGCCGGGCGGTCCGGTCGGCCAGCCGTGGCTGGCGCTGTCGCCGGACGGTCGGGTCCTGGCGTTCATCGCTGTGTCGGCTGACGGCCGGCAACAGCTCTGGACGCGGCCGCTGGCCTCCACGACCGCGCAACCGTTGCCAGGGACCGATGGCGCGCAGGCGCCGTTCTGGTCACCGGACAGCCGGTCGCTCGGGTTCTTCGCGCGCGGAAAACTGAAAGTGGTGGATGCCGCCGGTGGTTCGGCGCAGATCGTCACCGATGCTCCAGGCTTTTTCGGCAGTGGCAGCTGGAACCGTGAAAACACGATCGTCTTCGCGTCCAGCCCGCGGAACGAGGGTTTGCGGAGCGTGCAGGTCGGCGCGGCACTCGCCAGCCAGCCGATCACGCACGTCGATCGAGGAAAGGGACAGCGAGGACACTTCTCGCCGCAATTTCTACCCGACGGCCGCCACTTTCTCTTCGGGGTGGGCGGCGCCGTCGGCGATGGCGAGGCAGAAACCTGGGTCGGCTCGCTCGATGGCGAGGACCCACGGTTGCTTCTGCGCGCCAAATCCGCAGCGCACTACGCGGAGCCTGGGTACCTCCTGTTCAAACGCGGCCCACTGTTCGCGCAGCGAATGGGCGGGCGCGATCTGCGGTTCGTCGGCGAACCCGTTCCTCTCACCGCACCTGAAGTTGGGGCCAGTTCGGTGGTTCCCTATCTGGCGTTGTCCGCCTCGACGACCGGGTCGCTCGCATACGGGGCGGCACGAGTTGAGGAGACACACCTGGTCTGGCGTGACCGCGCTGGCCGGTTGTTTGGCTCGATTGACGTGGCCGGCGCGTCCGCACCGTCACTCTCTCGCGATGGAACGATGCTGGCGGTGTCCAGAACTCTGCCGCAGACGGGTACGGACCTGTGGCTCTACGACGTCAAGCGGAGTACGCCGATCCGATTCACGTACGACTCGGCGGGTGCGCAAGGTGGGGTCTGGTCTCCCGACGGCAAGGACGTGGTCTTTTCGGCCCCGCGGAACGGTACCTTGGGCCAGCTGTACCGGAGGACTACCTCCGGATCAGGCTCCGAGGAACTGCTCTCGAAGACTGACGGCGCCATTCCGAGCGATTGGTCACCGGACGGTCGTTTCATCCTGTTCGACACCAATAACAACTCCGATCAGGGCAACATCGATCAACGCAACGGGTACGATCTTTGGGTGCTCTCAGTGCCGGACCGGCAATCAAGACCTCTCGTCCGGACGCCGTTCCATGAAATCCAGGGAGCGCTCTCGCCTGACGGCCGCTGGCTCGCCTACGCGTCCGACGAATCCGGGGCCTTCGAAGTGTACGTGCAGGCGTTTCCTGACAGTCAGGGCAGACGGCTCGTGTCGAAGGGAGGGGGTGCCGAGCCGCGCTGGCGGGCGGACGGCCACGAGCTCTTTTACGTTTCGGCTGATCGACGGTTGATGGTCGTACCGACGACGATCCGTCCGACGTTCGAGGCGGGCACCCCATCCGCGCTGTTCGAGATCAACGTTCGCGACCTCGGCTTCCGGTCCGGCAGACGCTACGACGTGACGCCCGACGGGCAACGGTTTGTGGTCCAGGAGTTGACTGGGCGCCGCAGTCCGTCCGCGTTGAACGTGTTTGTGAACTGGCCCAGTCTGCTCACAAAGTAGCGAAACCTCGTAGCCACGTCCGTCGTCGCGCGGTTGTACATGTTCGTCAGCCGTTCGAGCTTCGGAATTCGTGCGATGTGGATGAATGCTGCATCGCTCGAGAGTGGGGGCGACAGATCTCTCAGGGAGTGGGCGTCCGCAAATGGCGCAAACGCATCATCCGTCAGCCGGCGGCCGCCGATTGAGCGCTCGCAGCCGCGGAAGCCTCGAAAGGGCGGCGACGCCGCGATCCGTCACGGCATGGCAGAAACGAAAGGCCGCGGTCTCCAGCGTCTCACAGCGCCCCAGCGCGATGAGACCATCATCGCCAGACGCGAGGTCCTGCGCGTGCAGCCATCGCAGCTGTGGAATCGCCGCAATCTCACGAAGCACGGCATCAGTCACGAGCTGGCCGTGGAAGTTTGAGCGCCTCAAGCGCGCTCAAACTTCTAAGGGCTTCCCACAGGCTCTTGAAGGGCCGAACGGACGCAGGAGGGACGATTTTCATGACGCTCGGCGTTCCGGACCCGATCGTGGGCAAAATGACCGGACACCGCTCAGCGAGTGAAGAGGAACGGA
>DATFWL010000631.1:0-18207 GCA_035259385.1 Vicinamibacterales bacterium
CGCCGCCATCGCGTGCCCATCGGCCTGGCGCCGAACATCGAGGTCAGCCTGGTCGTGAACCCGGATGACGCCGCCATGCTCGCGCCGTTCGGGGCGCGGACGCTGGCGTACGAGCTCTGGCGGAGGGCTCTGCGACTGGCCGCACGGCCGGTGTTCGCGCGGCGCCTGCGGGCCCGGGAGCGGGCGTCCCTGTAAGAAATGACGGAGGCTTTATGGTGGACCGAGAGAAGGTACTGGCCGTGCTGACCCGTCGCTTCCCGGGTTCGCGCCCCGACCAGCTCGCCGCGGCCGCCAACGCCATCGTCGGCCTCGACGAGGAGTGGGAAGACGTGTCGGATCGCCTGGAAGAGTTCGGCTATAACTACTCGGCTCAGTGTTCGGAGATCTGTTACATGGCGCAGCAGGTCGAACGCGGCGATCAGTTCCGCGTTTTTCGTCGCCGGAAGCCCGGCGCGCGCCGATAATAGGACGTCACCCTGCTTGGAGGACTGCCCATGAAACGTGTGTTGATCGGGATCGTGTCGGTGTTCGTGATGGCGGCCTTCGCCGGGCTCGCCTCAGCGCAGGACACCGCCAAGGGCGCCAAAGTATACGCCGACCAGAAATGCTCGCTGTGCCATTCGATCGCCGGGAAGGGCAACGCGAAGGGCGCGCTCGACGACGTCGGGTCGAAGCTCAAGCCGGAAGAAATCCGCCAGTGGATGACCGACCCGGTGGGGATGTCCGCCAAAGCCAAGGCCACGCGCAAGCCGCCGATGCCCGCGAAATACTCGTCACTGCCAAAGGAAGACCTCGACGCGCTCGTCGCGTATCTGGCCTCGCTCAAGAAGTCGTAGCCGCCAAGCACAATCGGAGGTGCTGCGCAATGCCCTTCCGGCGACAGCCCGGAATCGGATCGCGCAGCGCTTTCTCCCGCCCCGTGGCGTTCCGCCGCGGCGGGACGGGTGTATAACGGCCGCAGTCACATGAAGAAACACCCGCTCTCGTTGATCGGCGTCGGGCTCACCACGCTCAGCGCCGTCGCCTTCATCTTCGTCCTGTTCATGGACTGGTTCGGGCTGCACAAGAACCCGTACCTGGGGATCGTGTTCTTCTTCGTCATCCCGGCGTTCTTCGTGCTGGGCCTGCTGATGATCCCGACGGGGATGTGGCTGAACCGGCGGCGGCGCGCGAAAGGCCTCGACGCGCCCGAGTGGCCGCGCATCGATTTGAACAACCCGCTCCACCGGCGCCGCCTGCTCGTCTTCACGATCCTGACGATGATCAACTTTCTGATCGTGTCGCTGGCGGCGTTCAAGGGCATCGAGTACATGGACACGCCGCAGTTCTGCGGGCAGGTGTGCCACACGGTGATGGAGCCGGAGTACGCCGCCTACCGGGACGGGCCGCACTCGCGCGTGCCGTGCGTCGACTGCCACATCGGGCCGGGCGCGTCGTGGTTCGTGAAGTCGAAGCTGGACGGCACGCGCCAGGTCATCGCCGTGATCCGGAACAGCTACTCGCGGCCGATTCCCTCGCCGGTGCACGATCTGCGTCCCGCGCGCGACACCTGCGAGCACTGTCACTGGCCCGAGAAGTTCCATGGCGACAAGGTCGAAGTCGTGCACGAGTACGCCAGCGACGAGAAGAACAGCGAGACGATCACGCGCCTGATGGTGCACGTCGGCGGCGGCAGCGAACGGCTCGGCGTGAAGAGCGGCATCCACTGGCACATGAACGTCGCCAACGAGATCGAGTACGTGGCGACCGACGTGCAGCGTCAGACGATTCCGTACGTGCGCCTGAAGGACGCGCAGGGCAACGTTCGCGAATTCCGCGTCGCCGGCGTGACCGACGATCAGCTCGCGAAGGGCGAGCGGCGCCGGATGGATTGCATGGACTGCCACAACCGGCCGAGCCACCCGTTCTCGGCGACGCCCGAGCGCGCGGTGGACGCGGCGATCGCGCGCAGCGAGATCTCGCGCGACCTCCCGTTCGCGCGGCGCGAGGCGGTGGCGGTGCTCAAGGGCGAATACCCGGATCGCCAGACCGCCGAGCAGCAGATCGATCAGCGGCTGAAAAGCTTCTACGGCCAGAACTACGCGTCGCTCGTGCCGGCGCACGGCGCCGACATCGACAACCTCGTGCGCGCCGCTCAGCGCCTGTACGGCCGCAACGTGTTTCCAATCATGAAGGTCACGTGGGGAAGCCACGAGAACAACCTGGGGCACATGGATTCACCAGGCTGCTTCCGGTGCCACGACGACCAGCACAAGACCGCCGACGGCCGGGTCATCAAACAGGACTGCGATCTCTGCCACGACATCCAGCAGTAGGGGACTGACGCTGTAAAACTTCCAACGGCCAACTCCCAACTCCCAAGTTGAGTGACTTGGGAATGGGGGGGGCTGGAAAATTTGGGTGTTGCTCGCTGTGAACTGCCAACTGCCAACTCCCAACTCCCAACTCCCAAGTTGTGGAGCTTGGGGGTTGGGAGTTGGGATTTGGAAGTTGTCAGTGCTCGCCAATGAGAATGTCGTTCGTGACGCCCTTCACGCCGGCGAGATAGCGCACCGCGTTTTCGGCGGCGGCGCGCTGGTGGATCCAGCTCACCGTGCCGTCGAGCGTGATGTAGCCGTCGCGCACGACCGCCTGCACCGAGAGTGGGATCGCGACGTTGTTACGCAGCCGGTGGAGCGCCTCGCGCGCGATGTCGGTGTCGGTCCGCAGGTTGCGGGCTTTGACGTGCAGGCCGTTGGCGATGCTGCGCACGCCACCCACGCGCTTCACCGCCCGCTCGGCGGCGATCGCCTCGCGCAGCGACTCGACGCTGCCCGAGAGCGTGACGACGCCGTCCTCGACCGCGACGCCGATCTCGACGCCCTCGACGATGGGATCGAACGCCAGCGCGGCGCGGACATCGTGCGCGAGCGCCTCGGCGGACCGCGCGGCTAGACCCAGTTCCATGGCCGGACTCCTTGCGATGTACACGGACGAGGAGCAAACCTGTTGCCAACAGCATGAGCGCCTGCCGCAGACAGTCGGGCGGAGACGCCTGAGAAGTACGTGCTCAGAGTTGCCCGTGACAAGGGGCGAATGGTGGCCGCCCGGCGCCGGAATGCCGGCGAAATCGTGCCCGGCGCACACACGCCGGTGGTCGCGAATGGGGAAATTCTCGCAACGCCTGCGGACGAATCCGACGACGCCCTCCGGATGCTCCGAGCGGCTCGCTGGCGTCTGAAATTGTCCTGACGCTGCGTCAAGGAATGCATGGCATCGATCCTGACAACGAGATCAGGAACTTGTCAGGCGGAAGCTCTCGTCTGCCTTCTACGATCGGAACGAGATGGGAGAACACGATGAGTGCTCGCGCGTTCTTGACGAACCTGATAGTCGTCGCGTCGGTCATGGCATTCGCGGCATTACTCGAGACGGCAGCGCCACTCTTTGTGGCGCACGCGTGGACGCGAGGCCGTCGCGTCGCAAATCTTGGCCTGACGGCTGTCGTCTTCCTGTTGAATTGGTTGTTGGCGTCGTTGGCGGCCATCATTGCGCTCGGCCTGTCGGTCCGATCGGCCAGTGTATTCGGCGGCGTCCACGCGCCCTCGGCAATCCAGATCGTCGTCGGTGTCCTCGTTCTCGATTTCTCGACTGGCTATCTCGCGCATCGGATCATGCACGCGTGGCCCGCGATGTGGCGGTTCCATCGCGTGCACCACAGCGACGACTTCGTTGATGTGACGACGACGTATCGCACGCATCCTGTCGAAACGGTCTGGAGGTTCCTTTTCGCAATCGTCCCGGTGTGGGTGCTCGGAATCCCGGCCGCCGCGGTGGTGATCCAACGACTGCTGCAGGCCAGCAACGGGGTTCTCGAGCACGCCAATATACGGCTGTGGGCACCGATCGACCGTGCGCTGTCGCTCGTGTGGGTGACGCCTAACGTGCACAAGATCCACCATTCGCGGCAACTGGCCGAGACGAACTCGAACTACGGCAACATCCTGACGATTTACGACCGCGCGCTCGGAACCTACACGCCATCAGAGCGCGTCCACTCGGTGATTTACGGACTCGACGACGCGGATCCAGTCCGTTCTGTCTCGTTTCCAGGCCTCCTTTCGATGCCGTTTAGAGAGGCGACGCCGGCGACCCCCGACAGCGGCCCATCGACGGCCGCCGTATCCGCCCGGGCCGCGTCTCAGCAGTGACACCGGAAAGGGACTCTTTGCCTTACAGAAAAGTCAGAAACGAGGCGCAGAGAGGACGGTAACATTTCGTCCTGTGCGTGTTCTGGTCGTCGAAGACGAGCGAAAGCTCGCGCACGTCGTTGAGTCCGCGCTGCAGGCGGAGCACTATGACGTGGTGATCGCCGCGACAGGCGAGGACGGCTTCTTTCGTGCGAACGCGGAAGTGTTCGACCTCATTGTCCTGGACCTGATGTTGCCGGGTCGCAGCGGACTGGAAATCCTGCGGACTCTCAGGCAGCGGCGCATCGAGACGCCGGTCCTGATTCTGACGGCGCGCGACGGCATTGATGATCGAGTGCTGGGCCTCGATCTCGGGGCCGACGACTACCTGGTCAAGCCCTTCGCGTTGCCCGAACTCCTGGCGCGAGTTCGCGCTCTCTTCCGGCGCGGCCGGCCGTCGGACGTGCTGCGCCTGAAGGCCGCGGATCTGGAGCTGGATCTCGTGACGCGGCGAGTCACCCGTGGCGACGCCCTGCTCGATTTGACCGCGCGCGAATTCGAGCTCCTGGAGTACCTGCTCCGCCACCAGGGGCACCTCGTGTCCCGCGAGATGCTCGCGCGCGAGGTGTGGAGAGAACCGCGTCGAGCGACGCCACTCGATAACGTCATCGACGTGCAGATGACGCGCCTTCGCAGGAAGGTCGACCCGGACGGCGGTCCACGACTCATCCACACCGTGCGTGGCGTCGGCTTCGTGCTGCGCGAAGGCGAGCCTTGATGTCCCGATGGTCCACGGCGTCGATTCGCGTTCGCCTCACGGGGTGGTACACCGTCGTCCTGTTGCTGATGATGGTGGTGTATGCGACGGCGACGTTCCTCGCCGTCCGTCATGAGTTCCTGGAGCAGCTCGACGCTCAGTTGTACGATGACTTCGAAACCGCCGAAGGGTTTCTCGCGCCGGCCGCGGACGGTCGAATCGTCTGGTCCGGCGATCATCATCACGATCCCGACAACGATGAGGAGCGCGGGAACGATGTGTGGTCGGCTTCCGGAGAGCCGATTTACCGTTCGAATGCGTCGGCCGCGCTGCCACCAGCGGCAATTGCCGCAGCAACGGTGACACCCCGGTACGAGTCCGTGGTCACCAGCGGACGCCGCTGGCGAACGCTCACGCGTACGTCCCTCGTCGGCGGCCGCGCAGTCGTGCTGAGGGTGTCGCGATCTGAAGACCGTGTGCGCGCGCAGCTCCGAGAGATTCTCGTCGTACTCGTTCTTGGTCTGCCGCTGGTCGTAGCGCTGGCCGGCCTGGGAGGCTACACGCTAGCGCGCCGCGCGCTGACGCCGATAGACCACCTCGGGTCAGCAGCCCGGCGGATTACAGCGGAGCGCCTTCACGAGCGACTCTCGGTTCCGAATGAGCACGACGAGATCGGCCGGCTGGCTGGCGTCATCAACGATACGTTTGCCCGGCTCGAGTCGTCATTCGATCAACTCCGCCGATTTACGGCCGACGCGTCGCACGAGCTGCGAACGCCTCTGGCAGTGATTCGTGGCATTGGCGAGATGGGGCTGAAAGAGACGCGCACACCCGCGGAGTACAAAGAGTCCCTCGGCAGCATGCTCGAGGAAGTCGATCGGCTCACGACGCTCGTCGACACCCTGTTGCGGCTCTCGCATGGAGACGCGGGGACGGTCCGTTTATCTCCGGAATCCGTCGATCTCGGCCGGCTCGCGCGCGATGTCGTTTCGTCGCTGGGCATCCTCGCGGAAGAACGGCATCAGCGCGTCCGCATCGATGCCGCCGAGACGGTTTCGATCAGGGCTGACCGGCTCGTCCTGCGCGAGGCGATCACGAACGTCATCGACAACGCCATCAAGTACGGCCCGCGCGGGTCGGCGATCGACATTCGCGTGTACGCCGAGGGCGATCGGGCGATCGTCGCCGTTGCCGATGAAGGACCTGGCATCGCGGCGGAACATCGAGGGCGAATCTTCGATCGATTCTTCCGCGTCGATGAAGCGAGATCGCGGGATGGCGGCGGCGCCGGGCTCGGGCTCGCCATTGCGCGGTGGGCCATCGAAGCCAACGGGGGCCAGATCTCGGTCGACAGCCGCCCGGGGGGCGGCTCCTGCTTCCGCATCGTCTTGCCGGTCCCTACGCCAGCGGTCACTGAACATCACGAAGACGCAACGTGCTGACGTGAACGTTCCGTGCGATGACATCAGCAACGCGTCTCGAGGTTCGATCGTTCGAGAATAAGGAGGAGATTGATGCGTCAACGCTTCGCGGGTCACCTCGGCTGCTGGTTGTCAGGATTGACGGTACTGGCTGGCCTGGTGAATCCCGCCCGAGTGACCGCGCAGAGCGCGCCTCCGGATTCCCTGACCATCGACGAAGCGATTCAGGCGGCACTGAAGAACTATCCAGCGATCAAGGAGCAGCGTGCGCGCGCCCAGGCGGCCGAGGAAACGATCGGCGTCGCCCGGACCGCGTATCTTCCCCGGCTGGATATGGTGTGGCAGGAGAATCGAGCGACGACGAACAACGTATTCGGCTTGTTGCTGCCGCAGTCCATTATCCCGCCGATTTCCGGGCCCGTGCTTGGTACGAAGTCGTATGACAGCGTGTGGGGAAGCGCCGCGGGCGTCCTGCTCTCCTGGGAAGCCGTCGATTTTGGGCAGCGGAAGGCAAGCGTCGACGTGGCACGCGCACGAACGTCCGCCGCCAGGGCGGAGACCGCGCTGAGCGAACTGGATGTGGCATCCGCCGCGGCCGACGCGTTCCTCACCGTGCTGGCGGCCGACGAGGCGGTTCGTGCAGCTCGGGCGAATGTCGATCGACTTCAGGTGTTCGCGACTGCCGTTCGCACGCTGACCCAGAATCAGCTCCGACCCGGTGCCGATCACTCTCGTGCGGAGGCGGAGCTGGCCGTCGCAAGAAATCAGCTGAGTCATGCCGTGCAGACGGCGGACCTCGCGCGGGCAGCACTGGCCGAGGCGATCGGAACGCCAGGCAGCTCACCGCGGCTCGTCGCCGGGCCGCTCATGACAGTGCCCGACGTGACGACTGGACCAGTTGACGTCAAGTCGCATCCGGCGGCGAAGGCCGACGAAGCGCGCCTCGAGTCGGTCCGCGCAATCGAACGCGGGCTCGATCGCGCGTATTACCCCACGATCGCATTTCAGTCTGCCTTCTTCGGGCGCGGCACCGGAGCGGAGGTCCCAGGCCTTCCCTCGTCCGGCAATGGCGTCTGGCCGAACGTGCCGAACTGGGCGATTGGGGCACAAGTGAGATTCCCGGCGTTCGATGTCTTCGTCATCAACGCCCGCAAGCGAGTCGAAGCGCAGAACGAACTCGCCGAGATGGCTCGGTACGAACAAACGATCCAGCGCCTCGCCACACAGGAGCGGAAAGCGCAGGCGTTGCTGAAGGCCGCAACGGAGATTGCGCGAAACACTCCTGTGGAGCGTGAAGCGGCGACGGCGGGCGAGAGCCAGGCGCGGGCGCGTTATCAGAGCGGGTTGGCAAACGTGACGGAAGTCGCGGAAGCGCAGCGTCTGCTGGCGCAAGCGGAAGCAGACGACGCAGTGGCACGGCTCGGTGTGTGGCGCGCCTTGCTTGCCGCCGCACAGGCTCGGGGCGATCTCGCGTCATTTCTCGAAAAGGTCAAGTAGCAGGACTGTTCCAGACGGAGACGGATCATGTGGTTAGCGTTCACAGCCATGCGACGGCCGATCACGATTCTCGTGGCGGTGATGTCGGTCGCGCTCGCGTCGATCATGGCGATCCGCGGGATGAAGGTCGACATTTTTCCGCAGCTCGGAGCGCCTGCGATCTACGTCGCGCAGCCCTACGGCGGCATGGATCCGTCTCAGATGGAGGGGTATCTCACCTATTACTACGAGTACCACTTCCTGTACATCACCGGGATCGAGCACGTCGAGTCGAAGAACATCCAGGGAATCGCCCTCATGAAGCTGGTGTTCCATCCGGATACCGACATGAGCCAGGCGATGGGCGAAGTCGTGGGCTACGTCAACCGTGCGCGCGCGTTCATGCCCCCTGGGGCCGTTCCTCCATTCATCATGCGGTTCGACGCCGGCAGCGTGCCGGTCGCACAGCTCGTGTTCTCGAGCTCGACGCGCAGTGTGCCGGAGATGCAGGACATCGCGCTGAATCGCGTCCGGCCGATCTTCGCGACGCTGCCCGGCGTGTCGGCGCCGCCTCCGTTCGGCGGCAGTCAGCGCACCATCGTCGTTCGGGTCGATCCTGAAAAGCTGCGACAGTACCGCCTCTCTCCGGACGAAGTTGTCTATGCCGTGAACCGGGCGACAACGGTGCTGCCGTCCGGGAACGTGCGAACCGGCGATCTGATCCGGATTGCGTCGACGAACGCGACGCTGGGCGGCAACATCCAGGAGTTACTCGACGCGCCGCTTCGTCTCGGCGCGGGTCCCACGGTCTATCTGAGAGACGTCGGGACGATCCAGGACACGGCCGATATAGTCGTCGGCTTTGCGCACGTCGACGACAAGCGCACCGTCTACATTCCGGTCACCAAGCGCGCCGACGCGTCGACGCTGGACGTTATTCGTAACGTGCGGCGGGCGCTGCCCGCGATGCGAAACGTCGCGCCGGAAGACGTCAAGATCGATCTCGTCTTCGATCAATCCGGGTATGTGTTGGGCGCCGTCGACGGACTGATCGGCGAGGCGCTCCTCGGCGCCGTTCTCACCGGTCTGATGGTGCTCATCTTCCTGCGGGACCTCCGCAGCTCGCTGATCGTCGTCATCACGATTCCCTTCTCGATTCTGTCGGCGGTCGTCGCTCTATGGTTGACGGGGCAGACGATCAACATCATGACGCTCGGCGGCCTCGCGTTGGCCGTCGGCGTCCTGGTTGACGAAGCCACGGTCGTGATCGAGAACATCCACACGCACCTCGACTCGGGCCTGTCAAAGGCCCGTGCGGTTCTGGACGCCTGTCGGAAAACGATCACGCCGCGCTTGCTCTCGATGCTCTGCGTGCTGTCGGTGTTCATTCCGGCGCTGTTCATGGTCGGCGTCGGCCGTCAGCTGTTCGTTCCGCTCTCTCTGGCCGTCGGGTTCGCCATGATCTTTTCGTACGTGCTGTCGAGCACGCTCGTCCCCGTGTTGTCCACGTGGATGCTGAAGTCCGAGCAGGCGCACGAACCGCGGTTCTTCGAGCGGCTGCGCGCCAGGTATCACGATGGGCTCGAACGTGCGCTGAAGGTCCGTTGGCTCGTTGTCGGGGTCTATCTCGTCGTGACGGTCGCCCTGATCGCGCTGCTCCTGCCGTTCCTCGGGACGGAGATCTTTCCGACGGTCGAGAGCAGGCAATTGCAGCTCCGGCTACGCGCGCCAACGGGCACACGTCTGGAGCGCACTGAGCTGATCGAAATGAAGGCGATGGACGTGATCAAGCAGCTTGTTGGACCCAACAATGTCGAGATCACGACCGGGTTCATCGGCGTCCAGACGCCGAATTACCCGATCAACACGATCTACCTGTTTGCCAGCGGACAACACGAAGCGGTCGTCGGAGTGTCGCTGAAGCCCAGCGCGCCACCCGCGACCGAAGCCTTGAAAGAGCAGGTCCGCCACGGGTTGAAGCAAGCGCTGCCCGATGTATCGGTATCGTTCGAAGCCGCCGACATCATCAGTCAGGTCATGAGCTTCGGTTCGCCCACGCCAATCGAAGTGGCCGTGCAGGGTCCGCAACTCGCCGCGAGTCGCGGCTTCGCCGAGAAGGTTCGCGCGGAGCTCGTGAAGGTCGACGCACTTCGCGATCTGCAGTACGCGCAGCCTCTCGATTACCCGTCGCTGCAGATTCAGATCAATCGCGACCGCGCGGGACAGTTCGGTGTGTCCGCGTCAGACGTGGCTCGCTCGCTGGTCGCGGCGACTTCGTCGAGCCGTTATACGGACTTGAATTTCTGGCGGGATCCCGGGAGCGGCAACGGCTTCCAGATTCAGGTCGAAATTCCACAAGCGAAGATGGCGTCGCTCGAGGATGTCGCCGATCTTCCGGTCACGCCACGCACGGGCGACGGCGGAACCGGACGCCCGCTCGTGGCCGACGTGGCCACGCTCGACTATGGAACCGTGCCCGGCGAGGTGGACCGCTACAACATGCAACGGGTTGTCAGCTTCACCGCGAATATCCACGGCAAGCCGCTCGGTGAAGTCGTCGGCGAAATCCGCCAGGCGATCGCACGCGCGGGCGCGCCCCCGCGCGGCGTGACGGTTTACAACCGCGGGCAGGTGCCGGCTTTCGAAGAGACGCTCTCCGGCCTCCGCAGCGGTCTGCTCCTGGCCATCCTCGTCATCTTCCTGCTGCTGGCGGCAAACTTCCAGTCGTTTCGGCTCGCACTGGCAGTCGTCTCCGGCGTTCCCGCCGTCATCCTCGGGGTCATCCTGATGCTCCTCGTGACGCGGACGACGCTGAACGTGCAGTCCTTCATGGGTGCGATCATGGCGATTGGGATCTCGGTCGCCAACGCCATTCTGCTCGTCACCTTCGCCGAAAACGCGCGACGTGATGGCGCGAACGTCCGCGACGCGGCGATCGAAGGCGGTCACGGCCGGCTGCGCGCGATTCTGATGACCGCGACGGCCATGATCGCGGGAATGATCCCAATTGCGATTGGCACCGGCGAGCGCGCGCAGGCCGCTCCCCTGGGTCGAGCCGTTATCGGAGGCCTCTTCATGGCGACTCTGGCCACACTGCTGGTGTTGCCGTCCGTCTACACCCTCGTGCAGGCGCGAGTACGCGCCGCGGCTCCAACACTCGATCCCGATGATCCCGCGAGTAAATACTATGACCCCACGACGTAGCACGTACCGGGCGCTGATCGGCCTGACAGGGATGCTTGGCACGGCGGCTCTTCTTGCTCAAGCGCCTGTCGAAGTCGTGAAGGTGGCCGCCAGGTCCGTCGAACGACAGACGAAGCTGCCAGGCGAATTCGTGCCATATCTCGCGGTCCCGATCTTTGCGAAGGTGAACGGCTTCGTAAAAGCCGTCAACGTTGATCGAGGGAGCGCCGTCAAGCAGGGGCAGATTCTGGCGACGCTGGAAGCGCCCGAAATGATCTCGCAGGTCGCCGAAGCGCAATCGAAGGCTCAGGCATTGGAGCTCCAGCGCGCGGAAGCCGAGGCCAAGCTCGCAAGTGCGCGGAGCACCTACGATCGACTCAAGGCTGCGTCAGCCACCCCCGGCGTCGTTGCAGAGAACGACGTCGTGATAGCACAGAAAGCCGTTGAAGCCGCGCAGGCACTCGTGCACTCGTACGAGGACTCCATCAAGGCTGCTCAGGCGCAAGCGCAAGCCGTCAAGGAACTGCAGCAGTATCTGACGATCAAAGCGCCGTTCGACGGGATCATCACTGAGCGAAACGTTCATCCGGGCGCACTGGTCGGTCCCGGCGCCGCATCTGTGCCCCTTCTCCGGCTCCACCAAGTGTCGCGCCTGCGCCTGGTCGTCGCGGTTCCTGAAGCACTTGTCGGTGCGATTGTCAAAGGCGCGCGCGTGCCTTTTGCGGTTCCGGCCTATCCCGGAGAGACGTTCTACGGAACGGTGAATCTGCTCGCCCACGATCTCGATCCCAAGACGCGGACGATGGCGGTCGAGTTGGACGTGCGGAATCCGGACATGCGTCTCGGAGCCGGCATGTACCCCGAAGTGCAGTGGCCCGTGAAGCGTCCCCAGCCGTCACTGCTCGTGCCCCCCACGAGCATCGTCACGACGACCGAGCGCACGTTCGTGATTCGCGTCAACAACGGCGTCGCTCAATGGGTCAACGTCAGTCGTGGCGCACGCGTCGGCGATCTCGTCGAAGTATTCGGCGCGCTG
Organism: Vicinamibacterales bacterium; assembly: GCA_035259385.1. Taxonomy (GTDB): domain Bacteria; phylum Acidobacteriota; class Vicinamibacteria; order Vicinamibacterales; family CAVVIG01; genus QHWK01. The sequence goes on from DATFWL010000631.1 coordinate 12,043, forward strand.
CAGGAAGGCGACACGATTGTCCGCCGCGGAACCGACGAGATTCGTGAAGGGTCGAAAGTGAACATTCAGCCGGCCAAGAGCAGTTAACGAGCCCTGACATGTCGAGAGCCACAGCGGGCTCGTTCGAGATGGTCGACGACACGGACAGTCTGTTCCACGGCGCCGCATGATCCGGATCGCCTGTTGTGTGGTCCTGGTCGGAATGACCGGCGTGGTGCTCGCCTCCGCCCAGACCGCGACCGAGGTGCACGCTGGTGACCGCGTCGCGACGGCGGTTCGGACAGCGGAAACGATTCGATTGGATGGACGACTGGACGAAAGCGCGTGGCAACGAGCGCGACCGGCAGGCGCCTTACGTCAGCGAGAGCCGGTTGAGAATGCCGAGCCATCCGAGGAGACGATCGTCCGCGTTTTGTACAGCGACGATGCGCTGTACATCGGGATCGTCAGCAAAGACCGGTCGCCGCGAGAGATCGTGTCTACGCAACTCACGCGAGATGCCAACCTCGACGTCGACGATCGGATCACGATTGTTCTTGATCCGTTTTTCGATCACCGGAACGGCTTTTTCTTCCAGGTGAATCCTGCCGGTGCCCGATCCGACGGGCAGGTGTCGAACAACAGCGAGTCGCTGAGTCGAGACTGGGATGGCATCTGGAACGCCGCAGCGCGCATCTCCGACGAGGGATGGATCGCCGAAATCGAAATCCCTTTCAAGACGCTCCGATTCAAGCCGGGACAGTCGGTCTGGGGCTTCAACGTCGAGCGTCAAATCAAGCGACGTCAGGAAACGGATCGCTGGGCTGCACCACGCCAAAACATCTGGATCGGGAATCTCGCGGAAGCGGGTCGACTCGAAGGCCTCGATGGCATCCGGCAGGGACTCGGCCTCGATGTGCGGCCCTACGTGTCCGGCGGCGCTGAGAACAGCGACGGCTCGTTCACCGGCGGGATCGACGTGTTCAAGAACGTGACGCCGAATTTGAACGCCGCCGCGACCGTCAACACCGACTTCGCGGAAACCGAAGCCGATATCAGGCAGGTCAACCTCACTCGCTTTCCGTTGTTCTTTCCGGAGAAACGGACGTTCTTTCTGGAAGGCGCTGGCGTCTTCGATCTGGCGGGCCTCGCCAACACAACGGATATCCGTCCGTTTTTCAGCCGCCGAATCGGGCTGGTCGAAAGCGTGACGGGCGACAACATCACGGTGCCGTTGCGAGTCGGCGTCAAGCTCACGGGACGTCAGTCCGACTACAACATCGGCGTCCTGGACGTGGAAACCGGATCGACATCTGACATCGCTCTGCCTGGCGGAATGGTCGATCGGCAGAACTTGATGGCGGCCCGTGTCAGTCGCAACATCCTGCAGCAGTCCTGGATCGGTGGAATCGTCACGCACGGCAATCCGACGGGTGCCGGCGGCAACACGCTCGTCGGGGCGGACATGCGCCTCGCCACATCGACGTTCCGGGGCGACAAGAACCTGTCGCTTGCCTTGTACATGTTGGGCACGGACGACGAGGCGACCGGGACCAGGGATGCCGCGGGCGGTTTCGTGATCGACTATCCGAACGATCGTTGGGACGTCGCGCTCAGCTGGAAGCAGGTCGGCAACAGCTTTCAGCCGGCGCTGGGATTTGTTCCGCGGGTTGGGATTCGAAAGACAGACCTCAACGTGGCTTTTCAACCGCGACCCGAACGGTGGGGCATCCGGCAGTTCTTCTTTGAGCTCCGGCCGACGTACATCACGAATCTCGACAATCGCGTGGAAAACTGGCGCGTCTTCACCGCGCCATTCAACGCGCGCACGGAATCCGGAGAACACCTCGAATGGAACTACATTCCGGAATTCGAGCACCTCGATCTGCCGTTCGAGATCGCGACCGGGATCATCATTCCGCCCGGTTCATATCGGTGGACGCGCTTCCGCGCGGAGGCGAACACCGCCACCAAGCGACCGTGGGTCGTCGATGCCGCCCTCTGGTGGGGCGGGTTTTACAACGGCACCCGACGGCAAATCGAGTTCGGCGTGACGCTGAAGCCGAGCACCCACGTCGCGTTGTCCGTGCAGACCGAGCGCAACGACGTCGAGTTGCCGCAGGGAGCGTTCTACACGCAGATCGTCACGGCTCGGGCCGACTACGACTTTTCAGCCGATGTGTCGTGGGCGAACCTCGTGCAGTACGACAACGAATCGCGCATTGCGGGTCTTCAAAGCCGATTCCGCTGGATTCTCCGGCCTGGCAACGACCTGTTCCTGGTGCTGAACCGCGGGTGGCTGCGATCGCTCGACGACAACCGCTTCGAGCCGAACTTCGATCGAGGTTCCGCGAAGGTGCAATACACATTCAGATTCTGAGGTGCGCCGATGACGACGATGGTCGCGATGTTGACGGTTCTCCTGATTGCTGGCGGCCAGTCAGCAAAGCCATCCGCAACCGCTCCGACGATCATCTTCGTTTGTGAGCACGGGGCCGCCAAGAGCGTGATTGCGACGGCGTACTTCAACAAGCTCGCAGTGGAGCGCGGGCTTCCGTATCGAGCCACATTCCGTGGCACGTCTCCGCAGGACGATTTGTCGACTCGCGCAGTGGCCGGACTCCGCGCCGACGGCGTCGCGATCCCTGAGGGGAAGCCCTCTGCGGTCGCGTCAGACGACGTCTCGCGCGCGACGCACATTTTCGCGATCGGCTGCACGCTGCCGCCGGCCGTGGCCAAGTCGGGCAAGACGACGGACTGGAGCGACGTCCCGGACGATCAGGGGTACGCGCCGATGCGCGACGCGATCGTGCGCCACGTGACGGCGCTCCTGGACGATCTTCAGAAGCGCGCGAAATAGTCGTCGAACTGATCGGACGCCAGCAGACCACGCTGTCCCAAGACGTCCTCGGTCGATTCGATGCCATTGCGAAATGGCCCGAGTAATATGTGGGGGATGCCGGACCGGCTCGTGCTCGCCTCCGCGTCGCCGCGTCGGGCGGAGCTGCTGGCGGCGGCGGGCTATGACTTTACGGTCGATCCCGCCCACGTGGACGAATCGGAACGCGCGGGGGAGACCCCTGAGAATTACGTGCTCAGAGTCGCCGGTGACAAGGCGCGAACGGTGGCCGCCCGGCGCCGGAATCCCGGCGAGGTCGTGCTGGGCGCCGACACGACGGTGGTCGCGAATGGGGAAATTCTCGCGAAGCCTGCGGACGAATCCGACGCCGTCCGGATGCTCCGGACGCTGGCCGGCGTCGTCCACCACGTTTTCACGGGGGTTGTCGTGGTTTCCGCGGACCGTGAGCTGGCTGAAGTGGTCGCCACGCGGGTACATGTTTTGCCTCTGTCGATCGAGGATATCCAGTGGTACGTCCGGACGGGCGAGCCCATGGGTAAGGCGGGCGCCTACGCCATTCAGGGGAGGGCGTCCCGGTTCGTGGACTGGATCGAAGGGTCCTGGTCGAACGTGGTCGGGCTGCCGGTCGCGACGGTGAACGAGATGATCAAGCGGTTGTAGAAGGTAGTATTCTCAACAGGGCGGTTTCCCCCGCAACTCCTTATGTCATCGAAAGCTATCAAGATCGGCGTAACGTGCGTGGCGCTCCTCGGGGCGCTCGGCGGGCTGCTGTACACGACCCTCTCCGAGGGGACCGAATACTACATGCACGTCGACGAAGTCATGAACGATCCGTCGGCGTGGCAGGGCAAGCGCCTGCAGCTCCACGGCTTCGTCAACGATCTGCGCCAGCGGCCGAACTCGCTCGACTACCGCTTCCAGGTGCAGAACAACGGCAAGGTCATCACCGCCAGCTACACGGGCGTCGTCCCCGACAACTTCAAGAACGGGGCGGAAGTCGTGCTGAAGGGGCAGCTCCATGGCGACGGCTTCGCCGTGGAGGCCAACGGCGTGATGGCCAAGTGCCCGTCGAAGTACAACCCGCAATCGCCGGCCTCGGCGGGCAGCTGACATGGCCTCGCTCGGATCGTTCACGCTGCTCGCGACGTTCATCGTCGCGAGCTACGCGCTGGCGGCGTCGGCCGCCGGCGCGCGGCGCCGCTCGCGCGCGCTCATCGACAGCGGCATCGGCGCCTTCTACCTCACCGCCGGCTTGATGACGGTCGCCTCGGCGATCATCGTGCAGGCGTTCGTCACCGGCAACTACGCGATCAAGTACGTCCAGCACTACTCGGATTCGGCGCAGCCGCTCGCCTACAAGATCACGTCGTACTGGGGCGGCCTCGACGGATCGATCCTCTTCTGGGTCTTCCTGCTGTCGGTGTTCGGCTCGGTCGCCGTCGCGAGCAACCGCGAGCGCCACCGCGAGCTGATTCCGTGGGTCGTCGCCGTCATCGCCGCGACGGAGATGTTCTTCATCTTCATCATGGTGGTGCACAACAACCCCTTCGACACGTTCCTCACGTCGACGCCGGTGGAAGGCAAGGGGCTCAATCCGCTGCTGCAGAACTTCTACATGGCGATCCATCCGCCGTCGCTCTACACGGGCTTCGTCGCGATGACGATCCCGTACGCGTTCGGCATGGCGGCGCTCCTCACCGGACACCTCGACGACGCCTGGCTGCGCGCGGTCCGGCGCTGGACGATGATCGGCTGGCTGTTCCTGACGTTCGGGCTGACGCTGGGCATGCTGTGGGCGTACGAGGAGCTGGGCTGGGGCGGCTTCTGGGGCTGGGATCCCGTGGAGAACGCCGGCCTGCTGCCGTGGTTCACCGCCACCGCGTTCCTCCACTCGGTCATGGTGCAGGAGCGCCGCGGGATGCTGCGCGTGTGGAACGTCACGCTGGTGGTCGTCACGTTCTTCCTGACGATCTTCGGGACGTTCATGACGCGGTCGGGCGTGGTGCAGTCGGTGCACGCGTTCGGCGAGGACCGCTGGCTCGCCGGCGTGTTCGCGGTGTTCATGATCGCGATCGTCACGTTCAGCTTCGGCCTGGTGGTCTACCGGCTGCCGCTGCTGAAATCGCGGCACGAGCTCGACTCGTGGGCGTCGCGCGAGGCGGCGTTCCTGGCCAACAACTGGATCCTGCTCTTCTCGGCGTTCTTCGTGCTGTTCGCGACGATGTTCCCCACGCTCGCCGAGGCGGTGAGCGGCAGGCGGCTGACCGTCGGCCCGCCGTTCTTCAACAAGTGGATGCTGCCGATCGGGCTCATCCTGCTGCTGCTGACGGGCATCGCGCCGCTGCTTGCCTGGCGCAAGACGACGTTCTCGAATCTGCTGACGCAGTTCACGTGGCCGGCCGCGGCGACGATCGTCACCGGCGCGGGCGTCTACGCGCTCGGCATCCGCGTATGGGCGTCCGGCGTCTGCTTCGCGTTCTGCGCGTTCGTCTTCGTCACAATCCTGCAGGAGTTCATCAGCGGGGCACGTGTGCGTAAGGGGGCCACGGGATCCGACATCCTGACCGCCCTCATCGGCCTCGTGGGCCGATCGCACCGCCGCTACGGCGGCTACATCGTGCACGCGGGGATCGTACTGATGTTCCTCGGGTTCGCCGGCCAGGGCTACAAGCAGGACGAGCAGCTCCTCCTCAAGCCCGGGCAGCAGGCGACGGTCGCCGGCTTCACGATTCACCACGACGCGCTCACCGTCACGAGCGACGAGCAGAAGCAGATGATCACGGGCCACGTGACCGTCTCGCGCGGTGGAAAAAAGATTGCCGAGATGCTGCCGGCGAAGTGGTTCTACGCGCGGCATGAAGAGACCCCGACGAGCGAGGTCGCGATTCGGCGCGCGCCAGGCGAAGACCTCTATCTCGTGCTGGCCGGGTATGAGGTCGAATCGCAGACGGCGACCTACGCGGTGACGATCAATCCGCTCGTGAACTGGATCTGGTTCGGCTTCGGCGTGCTCGCGATCGGCACGGGGATCGCGCTGCTGCCGGAGCGGGCCTTCGCGTTCGCGGCGGCGCGGCTGCCCGCGGGAGCCGTGACGACCGGCCTGATGCTGCTGCTGGTGCTGCTGCCGATACCGTCGCGCGCGCAGGACAACACCGTCGCGCCCGTGCCGCGCAGCGAAGCCAAGCGCGCGCTCGAAGGCGAGCTGATGTGCATGTGCGCCGGCTGCCGGGCGCCGATGAACAACTGCCCCATGGCGCCCGGGTGCCACGGCCTCCGCGACCAGGAGCCGAAGATCGACGCGATGCTGGCGGAGGGCAAGAGTCCCG
>DATFWL010000632.1:0-8277 GCA_035259385.1 Vicinamibacterales bacterium
GACGCCGCGTTGCCGCCCTGGACGCGTTTGAAGATGCTGGCGCCGCTCGTGACTCCCGCTGTTTCCTGCGGTGAAAAGTCGCGCTGGAAGAACCCTTCGACACGCTGTCCTCGAGCAAGAGCGGCGGTCGCCTTGGCAAGGTAGAAGTTTCCGGTAATCACGTTGTCGAACGGCTCGAAGCCGGGAACGATGGCCTGAAGCGTGGCTATCTGCGCCGGCGTCCGGCTGACGCCAGTCGTCTGACGGAGGCGTCGATAGGTTCCGAAGTACCACAGCCGATCGCGCACGAACGGGCCGCCGGCCGACAGATCCGCCTCGTACAGGCTCCCGATCGTGGATGTGCCGCCCGCTACGTTCTGACCGTTCCATTCCTTCGGCTGCATGACCGCCGAGGCGGATCCTTTGATGCGATTCGTGCCGGACTGGGTGACCGCGCTGATCGCCGCGCCGAAACCCATCTGCGCCGACGCATCGACGCCGGCCATCTTGACCTCGACGTCCTGGAGGGAGTCGGGGTTCAGGCTGATGTACGAGAGCTGGTTCTGCAGTCCCGCCGCGACATCTGCGCCATCGAGCTGGATGACGTGCTCGTCGAAGTCGACGCCGTGCACCCAGAAGAACAGGGCGACGTTGTTGGAGCCGACCGAGGTTCCCGGTGCCAGCAGCATGAAGTCGGCCCAGTTCCGTCTGGACAGGATCGGCACGCTGCGCTGATAGTCGCCCGCGATATTCACCGCCTGCACGGGCTGCTTCGATTCGAGCAGCGGCGGGTCGGCCCGCACCTCGAGCGCCTCGGTGATTCCGCCCAGCTTCAGCTCGAGGTCGAGGAGCACGTTGAGACCGGCTCGCACGATGACCGGCTCGCGCATGAGCTTTGCAAAGCTCGGAAGCTCCGCGCTGATTGTGTAGGTACCTGGCGGCACGTCCGTGAGACGGTACAGGCCGTCGGCGTCGCTCGTCGCGGTGAACACGCCGCCAACGTCCGGCGCGGTCGCGGTGATCGTTGCGCCAGGCAGAACGGCCTTCTGCTCGTCGTACACGTGGCCCCGTACGGACCCGTACGGCGATTGGGCGAAGACGGCAGCGCTCACCGAAACGACAAAGAACGCAGTGAGCGCCAGTACTCGCCTAGGTATCGCGTTTCCGCTTTCCCACGTCGATGCGTTTCCATCCATACAGTCGCGCGTCAACCGACCATGCGCCGGGCCCGACCAGCGCCAGGACGACGCCGATCGTTGCCAGCAGGGTGTTGGCCAGCCGATCGCCAGATTGTGCGATGGCAAGCCACAGTTCGAGGAGCGCGACCAGCGATCCCGAGAGGGGCGTCCAGAAGCCCGCGATCAGCAGCAATCCGCCGACGATCGCCGCGGCGCCGAGCGTCAGCGGCTCGATCGGCGGCACTGCTTGCAGCCTCGTGAGACCCTGATTGATCAGTGCGATGCCAGCCACCAGGCGCATACACAACAGACCTGCGCCCGGCCAGCCATCGGCGAATGTCGAAAAGAGACGTCGCAGAGGAACCCTGCCACAGGGTCCGCGATCCAGCCATCCGAGCAAAGCCCCGTAAAGGCAAACCCCTCACTCTTTCGAGTCGGCACCGTCCACCTTTCGGGTCGCCGGCGACTTTCGAGCCACGGCGGCCGCGTTCGCCGGGACCCTTACGAGTCGATGATGCCGCGCTTCACGCCGAGCACGGCGGCGTGCGTCCGATCGCTGGCGCGAAGCTTCGAGAGGATGTTCTTCATCCGCCCCTTGACCGTCTCTTCAGAGACCGAGAGCTTGTCCGCGATCTCCTTGTTGGCGTGCCCCCCGGCGACGAGCTGGAGGACGGCAATTTCCGCCGGCGTCAGCGCCTCGTCGGAGGAGTGTTCCGCCAGCTCGTAGGAGGCCTCGGCCGCCAGCCGCTTCCTCCCCGCGTTCACTGCGCGAATCGTTTCCAGCAGATCGGCGTCGAGGAGGTTCTTGAGCAGGTAGCCGCGTGCGCCGATGGCCATCGCGCGCTGGACCTGAGCATCGCCGACGTACGTGGTCAGCACGATGATGCGCGCGTCGGGGAACTCGCGGCGAATCGCGATCATCGCGTCGAGACCGTTCATGTCGGGCATCTGCAGATCCATCAGCGTGACGTCAGGGCGATGTGCGCGGAACTGCTGAATCGCTTCGTGTCCGTTTTCCGCTTCCGCCACGACCGTCATGTCCGACTGAGTCGCCAGCAGCGCCGTGATCCCCTGGCGGAACAGCGCGTGATCATCGACGGCCAGAATCCGGATCGGAGGGGCGACGCTCGTCATGACTTCGCCTTGCGGTACGCAACCGATGCAGGAACCGTCAGCTCGGCCTCGGTGCCGGACCCGAGCTGGCTCCATATCTCCAACGATCCGCCGATCAGCGTGGCGCGTTCGTGCATGCCGGTCAGACCGTAGTGCCCCGGCCGCCCGCGATCGAGCACCGCTGGATCGATACCCCGGCCGTCGTCCCGCACCCGCAACCGAAGCCACTGCGGGTCGTACCTGATCTCGACTTCGATGCGCGCGGCTCGCGCATGCCGGAATGCGTTGTAGAGCGATTCGCCGGCAATCCGGCAGACCTCGTCACGGAGGAGCGGCGGGAGCGGCTTCGGCCGCCCTTCGACACGCATGCTGAAGACAGGTAGATTGCCGTTCGTGGCCTCGGCCACGAGCGATTCACCGAGGGCCCCAAGCGCACGGGGCAGCTCGCCGGTCGGGAGCGCGGAGTCGCGCAGCCCCTTCACCGCATCGCGGCCTTCTGTAATCGCCTGCCTCGCCTGTTCGATCCCGGTCTCCAGCGTTTTCTGTGCGTCGGCGGGGCGATCACCCATGAGGTGCTTCACGGTCTGAAACTGGAGCAGCGCGGCCTGAAAACTCTGCAGCAGCGTATCATGCAGCTCGCGCGCGATCCGCGTCCGCTCAGAGAGACGCTCTTCGAATCGCACGTCGAGCTCACACGCGACCTGTCTCATGTGCATGCGATAGCCTCCCCACGCGGTGGCGGTGAACATCAGCAGGATCGAGATCTGGAACCATTTCGCCTCCCACAGCGCGGGCGCGATGGTGAACGGCAGTGCCGCTTCCGCGCTGTTCCACACGCCGTCGCCGTTCGAGGCGATCACGCGGAACCGGTAAGTGCCCGGGCCCAGGTTCGTGTAGACCGCCTGTCGCGACGACCCGGGCTCAGACCAGTCGCGATCGAATCCGTCGAGGCGGGTGCGGAATCGCACGCGTTCGGGAACCGCCAGGCTCAGCCCGGTGAACGCCAGCGTGATCCGGCGCGGTCGCGGGTCGATTCTCACGTCTCCAGTGCCGTCGACCGGAGTGCCATCGGCCGACACCTCCTCGACGTGGACGAGCGCAGGCGCGTCCCGCTGCGCGACCCGAGCTGGATCGGCCATCGCCAGTCCGTCGCCGGTCGACACCCAGACGCGGCCACGCGAATCGGCGATCAGGCTGCGGTGCCGCTTGGCGGTCTCGATGCTGCGCAGGCCGTCAGCCGCGCTGAATTCGCGCACGCTGCCGTCGCCGAGCGCGCCGACCACCAGCCGATCGCGTTGCACGCGCAGCAGGTGATCGGCGGCGGCGATCCACAGACAACCGACCCGGTCTTCGGCGATGCCGAGGATCGACGCCCGCAGCGGCGCCGGCACGTTCAGCGCCGGCTCCACGCGCCCGCCGCGGATCACCGCCAGCCCGGCAGCCGTTCCCACCCACACGTTGTGAGCCGAGTCCTCGAACAGCGTGTTGACGTCGTTCGACGGCAGGCCGTCGGCCGAGGAGTAGCGGCGCCATCCGCTGCTCGTCTTCACGCTCGCGCCGCTGGGTGTCGCGAACCAGATCGCGCCGTCTGCGGTCTCGAGTACGGCCGCGATGGTGTCCGACGCCAGACCGTCCGCGGTCGTGTAGGTCGTAAACACGCCATCCTTCAGGCGGCTCGCACCCCGGCTGAGCGTCCCGGCCCAGACGGCGCCGTCGTGCGCAAGATGAACGGCGAATACCTGGTTCTGCGCGAGGCCGTCGCGTTGTGTGAACGCCTCCGTCGCGAAACCGTCGCCGCGGGCACGCAGCCGCGCCAGCCCGCCGCGCTGCCTGCCCACCCAGACGGTGTCCCGGTCTCCTGTGATCGAGTAGATCACGTCGTCGCGGAGCGACGGGATCGCGCCGATATGCCCGTCGCGCAACCAGTACAGGCCTCCGCTCGCCGGCGCGAACCACACGCGATCCGCGGCGTCGACGAAGATCGGTCCGATCGTGCCGGCCATGATCGGGTCGATGCTGGAATAGGACGCGAAGGTGCCGTCCCGCCAGCGTTCGATGCCGCCCGATCGTCCGATCCACAGATTGCCTTCGCGATCCTCGAACAGCGCATCGACCGCGGCGGCGGTCGCGTGCCGGTCGACCGAGGTGACGCCGCGGCGGTCGACGCGAAACAGGCCGTCGGCGGTGCCCACCCAGACGTTGGCGTCGCGATCGCGGATCATCGCCAGCGCCTGGACGTGCCCCAGCTCCCGCGGCACGCCGGCCTGCGTCACTGCGTCCGTGTTCCATCGGAAGACGCCTTCGTCTGACCCGATCCACACCCCGCCGCGCTCGTCGGGCATCAGGCAGTTGATCTTCGGATTGAGCAGCGCCCCGGCCACCGGTGTGACCTGACCGCCCCGGACGCGAACCAGACCGGAGTCGCGCGTCCCGATCCAGACATCGCCGTCCGGCGTCTGCGCGAGGGACGTCGCAAACGATCGAGGCAAGGCGCTCCCGGCGACGACCGTGTCGACGCGGCCGCCGCGCGCGATCACCAGCCCGAGTTGCCGTTCCGCGATGAGAATCGCGCCATTGTTTCCGGGCGACAGGACGGCGATTCGCGGCGCGGGTGGACCAGGTACCTGGAGCGCAGTCCCGAACACGCCGTTGTTAAAACGCTGCATGGCGGCACGCCGGAGCCATATCCACAATCCGCCATCCGGATCGGGCACGAGGTTCAAGACGGCGGCGTCGCTTCGTGACGTCGGCTCCACTGGTTTGAACAGGCGATAGCTCAGGCCATCGAACCGGGCCAGGCCGTTCTCAGCCGCGATCCACAAGTAGCCGTCGCGGGTCTGCGTGATCGCGTACACGTGGCCGCCCGGAAACCCGTTGCTGCTGTCCCAGCGATCGCGGATGTACTGTGAGAGCGCGCGCTCTGGATCGGCGGCGTGAAGCGTCCCGATCAGCGAACCCACCGCGACCGCGGTGAGCAGTGCCCCCCACGCGCGACGCGAGCGGCGCGCGCTACGGGAGATACGCGAACTTCTCAACCACCACCTCGACATCTCTGGCCGGCGGACTCGCGGCGCCTGGCCTCGAGCGTCGTGGACGGAATGCCGAGCCGGGCGGCGGCGCCAAACGGTCCGGCGACCCGCCCCCGGCTCGCCGCCAGAGCCGACTCGATCGCCTCCTTCGTCTGACTGGCGAGGGTGGACGGCTGCGAAGCCTTCGGCGCGGCCGACGCGGACGTTGCCGGCGCATCGGCCGTCGCCGGCGCAACGGCGGCCAGCCATCGATCGCCGATCGACAGCGTGTCGCCGTCGCAGACGATCACGGCGCGCTGAAGGGCGAGGGAAAACCTCAGGTCGTAGTGCTGGTCCCACTGCGCCTCAGAGAGCATCGCTTCTCCAGTTCGGCGGGCGGCACCGGTTGCCGGGCGACGTGACAATGGATCCACTCCAGCGGTTCCGAAGCCTGAAACGGCAGACCGCCCGTCAACAGTTCGTAGAAGATCACGCCGAGCGAGTAGAGGTCGCTGCGCGCATCGATCGATCCGTTCATCCAGCCGGTCTGTTCCGGCGCGATGTAGGCGAGCGTTCCGGTGATCCAGGGCGGCGCCCCGGGTTCAGACGAGCCGGTTCGAGACGTGGTCATCGCCATCGTAGAGTATGTCGAAACTGCCGTCGAAGTCTGGCAGGGCGACGAATCGTTGAATGATGCGACGATGCCAGGCTCGAACCGAAAAGCGATGCCAACGTGCCGCCCGAAGCGCGGTGCGATGATCGTCAGCCCGGCAGAGGGATCGTCAAAGATACCTTCGTCAATCATGTCGTCGGCACGGACTTCCAGGAGCGAGATCAGGACGGTTCTCCTTCGCGCGCCATCCACGCTCGGATGTACGGCGGACAGTTCCGAAGCACGATGTTGTCGTTGACGCACGCGCGCAGGAAGCGAACGACGTCGCCGTTGACGAGCACGACGTCCTTGAGGTCCAGAACGCGAGTCCGATCACCCTGTTCGGCGGCGAGCAGCGCGGACAACTCGGCGATGTTGTGGGCTTCGAGTCTGCCGCTCACCGTAAACACGACGTCGCGGTCCGCCGTGCGCTGAATTTTCAGCATCGATTCCCGCTTGGTACAAGAGCAATCGGGAGGCCCGGCGCAAAGCGCTGAATCTACGGACGTTTGATGATGTGTGACTGTCCGGGACTTCGCCAATTGGCGAATTCCCGGACACCGAAGGACGGATTACCGCTTGGCTGGACGCGCGTGAAAGCGGTTCGTGTCGATCCCGAGGACACGGATCTTCGATTCGAGCGTCGAGCGCGCGATGCCGGGCCGCGCCGCCGCGCCCGATGGCCCGAACACACGTCCCCTGCTCGCGCGCAGCGCATCCTCGATGATCGTCTTCTCTTGTGCGGCCAGACTGCTCGACAGGGCCAGCCGGCTGTCGGTGGCAGGCGCGGTCGACAACGAGCTCTCGTCGACCGTGAACTCGTCGCCGTCGGACACGATCACCGACCGCTCGATGACGTTCTGCCGCTCGCGCACATCGATGAAGTACTCGACGAGCACGGGAATGTCCTCTCGTCGATCGCGCAACGGCGGCATCTGCAACGGAAACACGTTCAGCCGATAGAAGAGCTCCTGGAAATCGATCCGTCGGGTCGAGCGGCGTGGATCAGGGCAGGAACGGAATCGACGAGTTGCTGCGGGCTCACGAGGGCTGGGCCGTGGTCAGCGCGGTCTTCATGGCGCACGCTCGTCCGGACGACGCGTCAATGTGGAGAGTCGCTGATTCTATGCGACTGGCGTCCGATGCGTCCTTTCGTCGTCCTATCGTAGAATCTGTCGCCCGAACGGGAGTACGGCAAAGGATACGCGCATGACCGTCACAACAACCAGGGAAACGCTCGGGTTTCAGGCCGAAGTCCGGCAGCTGTTGCAGCTGATGATTCATTCCTTGTACGGCCACAAGGAGATCTTTCTGCGCGAGCTGATCTCGAACGCCTCCGATGCCTGCGACAGGCTCAGATTCGAAAGTGTCGCCCATGGTGAGCTCGTCGCGGACGATCCGGACTTCCGCATTCGCGTGAGCTACGACCCGGCCGCCCGCACGCTTACCGTGTCGGACAACGGCATTGGTCTGTCACGGCAGGAAGTCATCGATCACATCGGCACGATCGCCAAGTCGGGAACACGCGAGTTCTTTGAGCGCCTGACCGCCGACTCGGCCAGAGAGGCGCAGCTCATCGGCCAGTTCGGAGTCGGCTTCTATTCGTCCTTCATCGTCGCGCAGCGCGTCGTTCTGCTCAGCCGTCGTGCGGGAGCGTCGGCTGACGAAGCGGTCCGATGGGAGAGCGCCGGCGAAGGGGACTACACCGTCGAGCTCGTCAGGAAGGAGGCGCGCGGAACCGACGTGATCCTGCAGCTCAGGCCGGGGGAAGACGAGCTGCTGTCCGGAACGCGTCTGCGCGAGATCCTCCGGAAGTACTCCGACCACATCATGTTCCCCATCCTGATGAAGAAGGAGCAGTGGGATTCGGCCAGCAAAGCGCACGTCGTCAAGGACGAGGACGAGCAGGTCAACCGGGCGTCGGCGCTCTGGGCGCAACCCAAGTCGGAGATCACCGAGGAACAGTACCAGGAGCTCTACACACACGTGGCCCACGATTTCGAACCCGCGTTGGCGTGGGCGCACGCGAAGGTCGAAGGGCGTCAGGAGTTCACGCAGCTCTTCTACATTCCGCGCCGTGCGCCGTTCGATCTCTTCGATCGGGATCGGCGGCATGGCCTGAAGCTGTACGTCCGGCGGGTGTTCATCATGGACGCTGCCGATCAGCTCCTCCCCGCCTATCTCCGCTTCGTCCGCGGCGTCATCGACTCGGGCGACCTGCCGCTCAACGTGTCGCGCGAAATCCTGCAGCAGTCCTCCGACGTGGCGCAAATCCGTGCGGCGTCGGTCAAGCGGGTACTCGGCCTGCTCGAGGATCTGGCGGAACATCAGAAGGAGAAGTACAGCA
>DATFWL010000633.1:0-9493 GCA_035259385.1 Vicinamibacterales bacterium
CGATGCGGATGCTCGATCGCTGCGGCACGTTCGCGACACCGAGGTCCGCCGCGCAGTCTCGGCCAACGCCGAGCACGTGGAGCAGGCGCGTCACTCGGGCCACAAATATGGCCACTGCGACCGAAAAAACCTGCGTCAGGATCAGAGCGCTAGCGATTCAAGAGCGCTCACGCAATCAGATGTTTATCGCGTGGCGTCCCCAACGGGATTCGAACCCGTGTTTTGGCCTTGAAAGGGCCACGTCCTAGGCCTCTGGACGATGGGGACCCGGCTGGCGATCCGGAAAATGATAGCACGCCTGCGAGTGTCGACATGTGCGCTGAGCGGCCTCGCAGCGGCTGATGCGCACGCTGCGCTGCAAATGGTCAACTCGAGTCGGCGAGCCGGCCACACACGACGCACGCAGATCCAGATCGCGGCGCATTCGCAAACGCGCGAGCTTTGGCGATCCGTGCTTCGCTGTCTTCGGCCGCGCCGTCGGCGCCGTCGGCAGATGTTTCAGCGGCAGCGGGCACACGTGGCGCGTCGGCGGCACACGATCGGGATCCGGACGCACGCTCGAGTACGTCAGGTGCTCGACCGCTGAATGAGTGATGCGGTGAAAGCGGCTCACGACACATCAGCCGTCCACGCCGCGACCGGGTCCGTTCACGCCAGCGATCGAAAGTGCCACGGACTGCACGCGGCCGCGCACGCAGTTCGCACGTGACTGCGAAAACGTCTTGAACGAGCACGCACGCAAGCTGACAATATCGCTCAGGACATGACATCGAGGCAGGACGCCGGCTTCACCCTGATCGAGCTTCTCGTCGTCGTCGCCATCGTCGGCATCGTCGCCGCGATCGCCGCGCCAGAACTGCTCCGCGCGCGAATCGCAGGCAACGAAGCGTCCGCGATCGCCTCGCTGCGCGCGATCCACAGCGGACAGTCAACCTACGCCTCGAGCTGCGCAAAGGGTGGGTACGCGCAGTCGCTCGCCGATCTTGCGAACCCGCCGAGCGGCGGTACGGCGGGCTTCGTCAGCCCCGACATCGCGACCAGCGGCGTGCTGAAGAGCGGCTATGTCCTGAACGTCGGACCCGGCACGAACACCGACGTGGTCACAGATCGCACCGGCGTGTGCAACGCGCCGTCAGGCGACGCGCTCTCGTCGTACTTCGCCGAGGCTCACCCGGCGGCAATCGGATCGACCGGCCAGCGATCATTCGGTATGGATCAGCGCGGCACGATCTTTCAGGAGCTGTCCGGCGCGACGCTCACGCCCACGCTCCCCGCTTCAGCGACGCCCGTTCAGTAGGAATAGCGAGGTCGGCTCGCGCGAGCCCGTCCGCCGGCACCTGCACTCGGCGTGCGTGCAGGTGCCGGCCTCGACGGTTACTGAATCGGATTGAGCTGCGCCGGCGTCAGCTGGTTCTTGAACACCTGCGGCAGTTGCTGCACCCAGCCGTTGTACGGCACCGGAATCGCCAGAACGCCCTGTCCGCCCATCCCCTGCAGACCGATGACGGTGTCGTCGCTCGCCGTCGCGGGACCCGCGGTGAGCAGGACGCGGCCGACGATCGCCGCGTCGCTGAAATTGCCGTCGTGGTTGGGATCGGCATCGACGACGGTCAGCGTGTTGGCGAACTTGTTCGCGACGTAGGCGTAATAACCGCCGCCCTTCTTAGCGCCGAACTGCACGCCGTGCGCGCCGGCTTCGCCGTGCAGCATCGCCACCAGCGTATCGGTCTTCGTATCGGTAATCAGGATAGTTGCCGTCAGGGTGTTGGCAGTCACCATGTAGCGGCCGTCGGGGCTGACCGGCGTCTGAATCGGCAGCGCGCCGACCGGCCCGGTGATCTCGCCGGTCACCGGGTTGTAGTGCTCGATCAGGTTGATCGTGCCGAGCACGTTGCCGGTGTGCGTCTGGATCACGGTGATCGTGTTGTCGAGGAAGTTCGAGACGTAGTACTTGCTCCCGTCGGGCATCATGCCGGTCGCGATCGGGATCGCGCCAGCCGGCACGATGCTGGTGGTGTGATTCGCAGGGAAGTCGAAGATCGAGCTGTCCGCCGTGAACGCATTCGGCGTCACCATCGTCTTGCCGTCGTGGCTCATCCAGTGCGCGTGCGGATTACCGCGGCCGATGTCGATCTTGCGCCGCACTGAGGTCGCGCCTGGCGTGAGCTCCACCACCGACTGCGGCCCCTCCTCGCCGTTGAGCGCGACGTGGACGTCGTCGGTGTCGGTGCGCGTCATCACGTGCGACGGCGCGTCGCCGACCGAGATGCGCCGCAGGAAGCGGCCGGTCTCCCGCTCGAAGACGGTGAGCTTGCTGTCGAACCATTCGGTCTGATAAATGAGCTGCTGATTGCGATCGGTCCACATGTTGTGCGGGTTGTTCATGTCGACCGACGGTATCGCGACTTTGCGGAGCACGTTCCATGTCGTCGCGTCGACGCGCGACGCGGTCCCGGGTTTGTCCTTTCCTGCAGTCTTCTCGAACTGCGTGTCCACCCACACCTCGCCGACACCCGGAGTGGCCGGCTTGAACACCGGCGGCAGCACGACGTCGTTGCCGTAACGCTGGCTCAGGACCGTGGCCAGGTTCACGACAGCGCCGCCGGTGATCCGAACGTCGACGCTCGGATAGGTGATGTGCCACGGCGCCGCCGACGCAAAGTTCTGCCAGTTGGCCGGATTCGTCGCGATGAAGAACGTGCGCAGCAGACGGGTCGCGAGATCGCTGCTCGTCGGCACCGTGATGCCGTTCACCAGCGTGATGGTCTCGCCCAAGTCGAGGCCTGGCGTCTGCGGATTGTCGACGACGACGGCGCCGAGCATGTACGGATGAATCTTGCAGACGAACACGTAGAGTCCGGGGGTCTGCAGCACGACCGAGGCGTCGCCCTTCTGCGCACCGGTGTCGAACGGCATGTTGGCGGCGCCGGTCGGGAACAGGAGGCTCGTCATCGTGTGCACGGTGTGCGACTTGCCGCTGAAGCGCACCTCGGTGCCTGGCGTCGCCACTGCCAGCGAATTCGAGCCGGCAATCGGCCCGGCGACGCTGCGATACCAGGCGCCCGGTTCGTCGGTGAGCTCGAACTCGACGCGGCTCCCTTCGTCACCTCGAACGGCCGCCACGGAAATCGCCATCCACGAAGCCAGAATGAACATCGTACCTACCGCTCTCTTCGTCATGCACTCTCTCCTTCACGTGCGTAAGCCAACACCAGACAACGTCGCGACTGTCAGCGCATGTTATCGGCGCCAGAGTCTGAACGAACATGCGCCGCGACGCACCGCGCGTGCAAGTAGGTTTGATGAGCCTGAGACACAATGGCACTACATGTTCGTGTAGTGACTTGAATCACATCGCCGATGCCGCATCGCCTGCGCGTCGAAATGCGTAACGCGATCGGCGGCACGATCGAACGTCGTTCCGTGCGGCGATCGGAATGCGGCTCCTGCTGGTCTTCTGCGCCCCCATCACCTTCGCGATCATCGGCTGGTGTCCCGATCAAGCGGTCCTCCCCGCCAGCGGACGCCGACCGGATTCGTGACGACGCCGAGACGAATCGGCTGCGTCCGGGCGTGATACAGTCGCGCGCGGGAGAGGAGCGTGCACCGTTGCTGCTGAACGATTTCCGCTATGCAATCCGGACGCTTCGCCGCGCGCCCGTATTCAGCGCAGCGGTGATCCTCACTGTCGCGCTCGCCGTGGGCGCGAACACCGCCATCTTCAGCGTCGTCAACGCGGTGATCATCCGGCCGCTGCCGTTCGCCGATCCCGGATGGCTCGTCCAGGTCGTCGAGAAGAACGACGCGATGCACCTGCCGACCTTCGGCGTGTCGGCGCCGAACTACCTGTCGTGGAAGGAGCAGACGCAGACGCTGCAGCTCGCGGCGATCGGCTTCGGCACCTTCAGCTTGAGCGGCAGCGGCGAACCCGAACAGTTCACCGGCAGCCCCATCACTCCGTCGCTGCTGCCGATCGTCGGCCTGTCGCCGATCGCCGGCCGCGCGTTCACGGAGGACGAAGCGAAGCCGGGCGCGCCGCGCGTGGTGATGATCGGCGAAGGTTTGTGGAAACGTCGTTTCGGCAGCGACCCCGCGCTGATCGGCAGGACGCTCACATTCAACGGCGTCGATTACACCGTCGTCGGCGTCGCGCCCGCGGCACTGACGGTGTTGACCAACGGTGACATCTGGACGCCGCTGACGATCGATCCGGGACGCGAGATCCGTCTCAACCACACGATCTTCGTCGTCGGCCGGCTGCGGCCCGGCGCGTCGGTCGCGCAGGCGCAGGCCGACATGAACACGGTCGCGTCGCACCTCAGCCAGCAGTACCCGGAGATGAAGGACTGGGGCGCTCGAGTGATCACCTTCTACAACGCGTTCGTCAGCACGCAACTGCAGACGGCGCTCCTCGTGCTGCTCGCCGCAGTGGCGTTCGTGCTGCTGATTGCCTGCGCCAACATCGCGAACCTCCTGCTGGCGCGCGCCGCCGCCCGGCAGAAGGAGATCGCGATTCGCACCGCGATGGGCGCGAGCCGCGGCCGCCTGCTGGGCCAGCTGCTGGCGGAGAGCATCACGTTGTCCTGCGCCGGCGGCGCGATCGGGATCGTGCTCGCCGTCTGGGCGGTGAAGATCATCAACAGCACGCTGCCGCCGAACCTCCTTCCGATCCCGGAGGTCGGCGTCGATGCAACCGTGCTGCTGTACGCCACGGGGGTGACGCTGGCCACCGGGCTGCTCTTCGGCCTGGCACCGTCGTGGCGATCGGCGGCCGCCGATGTGCACGACGCGTTGAAACAGGCGGGCCGCTCGTCGGGCGGGGCTGCGCGGCCGTGGCTGCGCAACGGACTGGCGGCTGCGGAGCTGGCGCTGGCGACGGTGCTGCTGATCGGCGCCGGCCTGCTGGTGCAGACGCTGTTCCAGCTCCAGCGCGCCCGCCTCGGCTTCGAGCCGCGCGGCGTGCTGACGTTTCAGCTCGCGCCGCCGCCAGTGCGCTACAGCGCTGACACGACGGCACCGGCGTTCTATCGATCGCTGATCGAATCGCTGCAGACGATTCCCGGCGTGCGTGCGGCCGCCGTGTCGAGCGGCGTTCCGTTCGGTGTCGGCAACTATACGCAGACACCGGTCGCGACAGCCGGCAAGTCCACGCTGCCGCCCGAGACCGAGATTCCAATCGACTGGCGGATCGTCAGCCCTGGCTATTTCCGCGCGATGGGGATTCCGCTGCTGCGCGGCCGCGACTTCACGGACGCCGACAACTCGGCGACGCGCCCGGTGACGATCGTCAGCCAGGCGACCGCCCGCACCTTCTGGGGCGACGACGATCCGATCGGCCGCACGCTCCATCGTCGCGCGGATACGAAGGTCTTCACGGTCGTCGGCGTTGTCGGCGATGTGCGCAATACGACGCTGAACAAGGAATCGCCGTCGCTCTACTATCCGAGCGCGGCGCGCGTCGCCGGGCTGATGGAGGTGGTCATCCGCGTGGACGGCGATCCGCACGGCGTGCTGCCGGCGGTGCGCCAGAAGGTTCACGAGCTCGATCGCCAGCTGCCGCTTTCGAACGTCCGCACGATGGACGAGTGGGTGACGAACAACGCCGCACAGCCGCGGCTGAACGCGCAACTGCTCGCGATCTTCGCCGCGGTGGCCCTGGCGATCGCCGCGATCGGGATCTACGGCGTCCTGGCGTACTCGGTGACGCAGCGCACGCACGAAATCGGCGTGCGCATCGCGCTCGGCGCGCAGCCGCGCGGCGTCGTGCGGCTGATCGTCCGGGAAGGGATGCGCGTCGGGCTGCTCGGCATCGGCGCCGGATTGGCGGCCGCGCTCGCGCTGAGCCGCGCGCTGGCGAGCCTTCTGTTCGGCGTCCCCGAGCGCGATCCACTCACTTTCGTGTCGGTCGCCGCGGCGTTGACGCTGGTCGCGCTCGCCGCCTGCGCCCTCCCCGCCCGCCGCGCCTCGCGCGTCGATCCCTTGGTGGCGCTACGGACCGAGTGATCGGGTTCGGCGTTCGGGGTTCGCCGTTCGGGGTTCTGGTTCTGGGGTTCTGGGGTTCGGGGTTCTGGTTCTGGAACCGAGAACTCCGAACCCAGAACCCCCGAACCCAATCAGGTTTCCGCGCGACACCGGATTGGTCTAGGATCCTCGCAGCCCCCCGAGCGAGAGGACCAATGACACAGAGAAAGTCGAATCGCCGCAGGTTCATCACCGGTCTGGGCGCCACGGCGGCTGCCGCGGGCGCCGGCGCGATCACTGCGCACGCGCAGACACCCGCAGGCGGCCATCCTCAGGCAACACGCCACGCGACCGACGACTGGATGGACGCCCTTCCGAACAAGCATCGGATGGTCGTCGACGGTGTCACGGCCAACGGCGCCGGCGAAGCGGTGCTGTTCGCGAGCAACCTCTACGCCGCGAACAAGGCCGCCTATCAGGTCGGCGAGGGAGACCTCGGCATCATCGTGGTCATGCGCCACTTCGCGACGCCGTTTGCCTTCACCGACGCGATGTGGGCGAAGTATGGCAAGGCGATGTCGGCCATGCTGGACTTCAAGGATCCGAAAACGAAGGAAGCGCCGACGACGAACCTGTTCAACTCGTCGGCCTACGGGCTCACCCTGCCGAATCTCGGCAACACCATCGACGCGCTGATCACGCGCGGGACGCACTTTGCCGTGTGCGACATGGCGATGCATTTCGCGGCCGGACAGCTGGCCCAGGGCGGCGGCGGCGACGCCACCGCCATCTACAAGGACTTCGCCGCGAACCTCGTCCCGAACAGCCACATCGTGCCGGCGGGCGTCGTCGCCGTGAATCGCGCGCAGGAACGGGGCTACACGCTCATCTACGCTGGTTGATCGTCAGGCGGTGAAGCAACGGCAGCGCGCGCAGCGTTCGCAGAAAGGAAATATACTCTGCGCGCTCCGCGGTCTCTGCGGTTGCTTTCCTAGTCATCACGGGAGGAGTCATGAAGCACGTGATCGGTTTTGCTGCCGCGGCGCTCGTCGCGGCGAGCCCGCTGGCTGCGCATGCGCAGCCGGCTCAGTCGAAGGAGGCGAAGATCGCGGAAGCGGTCAAGCCGCTGCCGGATGATTTGAAGGCCGGCGCCAGCGTGGTCAGCTACGACGAGAAGACGGGCGAGCGGATGGTGCTCCGCCAGGGCACCAACTTCGTCGAGTGTCAGCCAAAGGCGAAGGACGGCTTCGTCCGCTGTTACAACAAGGTGCTCGCGCCACGCCGCGACATGGAGGCGAAGCTGCGGGCGCAGGGCAAGTCCGATGACGACGTGACGAAGGAGATTCAGGCGGCGACGAAAGACGGACGCCTGAAGCCGCCCCCGTTCGGCACGATGTCGTACCGCTACTCGGACGATCCGGGCCGAATCAAGCTGCTGTGGGTGATGTCGGTGCCGAACGCGACACCGGACTCGGTCGGCGTCTCGACCGAAAGCCAGCGGGATGCGGCGCTGAAGGGCAATGGAAGGCCGTGGCTGATGCTGCCCGGCACTCCCGGCGCGCACATCATGATCCCGATAAACCCGGGTCCGGCTGGCGGCACGAAGTAAGCCGCGGGGTCGAGTGTGGGACCGATAGGCCCGCGGGCTGGGTAGGGCAGGACCGATCGGTCCGTCCCCTCCCGCCCGATGGGCCTACACTCCGCCACTCTAGTCGTTCAGCAGCGTTCGATCCGGCGACGGATTCTTCAGCGCGCCGGCCAGATTGTTCAGCGCCAGCTCGAGCGTCTTGCGTGACGTGGCGATGTTCATCCGCATGTGGTTCGCCCCGCCGAGGCCATAGGAGTTGCCGGCGTTCATGTGCACCTTCGCGTGGCGCACGAACCAGCGCTCCACCATCTGCTCCGGCGAGAGCGGCTTCGCACCGTCCTTCAGCTTCTTGTTGGCTTCGTCGGCCATCTGCCTGGCGCCGATCCGCTCGGCCACCTCGGTGACGTCGAGCCAGGTGAGATAGGTGCCCTGCGCCTTCGCCTGCAGCTTGATCGTCGGGATGTTCGACTTGATGTACGACACCGCGTAGTCGTGGTTGCCGTCGATGTACTCGACGCACTGGTTCAGCCAGTCCTCGCCGCCGGTATAAGCGGCGTGGCTCGCGATGATGCCGAGCGTCGTCAGGTCGGCGCGGTTGTACGGCTTGATTCGCTCGATGAACGAGGCGTTGGTGGAGAAGAACCACGCGCACTTCATCGCGGCGAGGCCGAACGACTTGCTCGCAGCCTTGAAGGTGATGCTGTTGTTCACGATCGCCTTGTCCGGCAGCGTCGCGAACGGCGTGTACTTCTGCCCCTTCTGGACGAAGTCGCAATGGATCTCGTCGGCCAGCACGACGACGCGATGCTTCAGGCAGATTTCGCCGAGCTTCAACAGATCTTCCTGCGACCAGGTGTTCCCCGTCGGGTTCTGCGGGTTGCACAGGATGTACGCGTTGGTGTCGCCGCTGATGTGGCGCTCGAACTCGTCGAAGTCGATCGAGTAACGGCCGTTGGACAGCCGCATCGGCACTTCTTCCGGCACCGTCTTGGTCGCCGTGAGGTCGCCGTAGAAGCCGTTGTACGTGGGCGTGTTCAACAGCACCTTGCTGCCGATCGGACAGAACGCACGCAGCGTCGCGACGATGCCGGGATGCACACCGGTGGTCATCACCACTGAATCCGGATTCACCGTGATGCCGTACCGCTTCTTGTTCCACGAGACGATGTGCTCGTTCATCGACTTGCCGAGCGCGCCGCCCATGTCGAGGTAGCCCCAGTTCTCGTGCTGGATCCGCTCCATCAGCGCCTTGGTGATCGCCGGCGCGACCTTGAAGTCCATGTCGGCGATGCCCATGCCGACCTGAACCGCGTCCTTGCCGTAGACGCGGATCTGCTGGTCGTACTTGGTGCTGTCGGTGCCGAACCGGTTGTACGGCGTGTCGAAATCGTAGGTGCCGTTCGCCGCGGCGAGCGCCACGCCGGCTCCGGCAAGCGGACCGGCGAACGAAGTGCCAGATCCCACGGCGCCCGCGAGCGCGGTCATCCCGGCGTTCCTCAAGAACGCCCTCCGATTCAGGCCGTCGTGCGACATGCGTCCCTCCCTGGCTAGCTGCAGAAGCGGAGAATCACGATTGCGAGATACTACACCCGCAGCGGCACTTACGGGCGGATTTCGTCTGGCTCGTGACAACCACACGCAGAGGCGGCGCGAGCCTGGGACGGGTCCGCATCACGCCGGCGATATGCGGGATCCGTGTCACATTCAGTGACAGGGACGGTCCTCAGTCGCCGGAGCTGTTGTGACTCTCGCGGGTCTGGTTGCTGATCTGGAGGTCCCATCCATCCGGATCGAACACGTGGAAGCTCTTGAAGTTCTCGCCGACCATGTCGGGCCGCGGGTTCAGGCCGCGTCGCTCGAGCTCGGCCTTCACCTTGTCGGTGTCCCATGGCGCGACGCCGAAAGAGATGTGGTTGATGACGCCAGTGAGCGGCGGACGCGGCT
>DATFWL010000634.1:0-3592 GCA_035259385.1 Vicinamibacterales bacterium
CGACGTGCAGGCGCAGGGCCACGTCCAGGTGCTGATCAATCTCATCGATCGCGGGCTGAACCTGCAGGAGGCGATCGATGCGCCGCGCGTGCGCTACATCAGCGGCCGCGGCGTGATGATGGAGGACGAGCTCACCGCGCCTGTCATCGCCGATCTCGTGCGCCGGGGACATCAGCGCGTCCTCCCGCCGCCGGGCATCCTTCACCGTGCGCTCATGGGAGGCGGACAGGCCATCGCGATCGATCCGCAGACCGGCGCATTGTCCGGCGCGTCGGACTACCGCAAAGACGGCCTCGCGATCGGCTACTAGGTGACGGTCGAATGAGCCGGCGTTGGCGCGTCGCGATCCTGGGACCGGGCCACTGGTATTCGGCCTACGGCCTCGCGCGCTCGCTGCGCGAGTATCCACGCGCGGAACTCGTCGCCGCTGCGTGGACCAATGCGAGGCAGCTGGACGAGTTCACGCAGACGTTCAGCATTCGCGGCTACGCCGATTACGGCGAGCTGCTCGCGCGCGAGAGCGTCGACATCGTTCAGATCGCGGCGCCGGTGGTCGACATTCCAGGTTTGACCGTCGAATCGGCGCGCGCTGGCAAGCACATCATCGTCGGCAAGCCGATCGCGATGGTGTAGGGTGCGTTTAGTCGCCCTGTGTAAAATAGCGGCTTTTCTTAGAGGAGAAGCCGCTATTTTACACAAATCGACTTAACGCACGCTACACGAGAATCACATACTGGCTTAGCACGTCGACGCGAAGGCGATCTTCAGATCGCTCACGTTCCGCGCATTCGCTCACGCCGCCTGCCGATCTGAGTGCGACTTCGCCACGGCCTGATAGGGTAGCAAACGGGATTCTCAGAGCCGTCGCCGCGTCGTTCCGCTGCTCTTCGATCGCTGCGCGTGACTGATCGTTCCGATGCTATCTCCGCCGATCGTTCCATTTTGATAGGCCGATCGGCGGCCGAGTCCCGGGGCTCGCGTTCCTCAGCGAGAATGCCAACCGCGGTGGACACCGTTTCCGTGGCTTCCACGGCGGCATTTCCGCGCGAATTACTTCAAAGCCTGCCGCGGCAGTACCCGCAGCTCTGAGGCCTTCGCCCATGCCACCCACGCTGAATCAATCGCCACGCGCTGGCCTCCCTCCATGCGAATTTCTTTGGTTGTTTCCTTCGCCGTATCGATAACGACGAGACTGGACCCGGTGACGATCGCGACTACCTTGCCGTCAGCGGCGCAGTCGTGAACTCGACCTGGAAGCGCCACGGACCAGCCATCGAAGTCAACGATATCGCTTGATTCAGCAAGGGGAGCCCGGACAGCAATGTTGAGATTCAGCTCGCTGCACGCGACGTTCGGCTCGTCGCTACTCGGACAGCTCTTGTCAAGAGCAGATTCTCGGCCCGTATCCAGGTCCAGCCTTCGCGGACCGCGTTTGTCGCAAAACGCGAGCATCCCCTTTTCAAAACGAAGACCAAACGGGTCGCCATTTGTGGCAACGGTCAATTCTTTAGCTGCCGATTCTGAGGCCGTGTTCGGCTTTGGCGCCACCGCAGCCGCGCTCGGCGGGGACGACTTCGCAGCCTCCCTTTTGTCCGCCCGCTCCGTTCGAGAGCACGAAAGCGCCATGAGCAACACCACAACCGTGCGCTTCTTCATCGGGAACCCAATTGCTGGTCGATTTGCGCCTTCCACTGCGTCATCGCACGCGCGTAGGCTCCTTCGTCTCCGCTATAGTACTGGACGCTCTTCAAAATATGTGCGACGGCGGGAATGTCGCCTGCATTTAGAGCGGTGATAAAGCTGGCGTTTCGCCGCGCGGTGCCCTGATGATGCTGAACCCACCGCTGCGCGCCATCTTGAAGAGAGCTGTAAGCGCGAAACCGGCACTGCACATGCGGCGGATCGTACACGACCGCCACCTTGCCCACTGCGCATGCCATTCCGCGTTTTCTGATCTCTTCCGCCGTCGCGAAATGAGAGAGACCTCGATTCACGTCGGCCTGAGCCGCTGCCGAGCCGAAGCACTCCCATGGACCGTGCAGGTACATGTGAGGCTCATTTGCCCCTGCTTTCACATTTCCCAGATTCCAGTTATAGCAATTCCTTCCCCCACCCGTTTCGTGCATGAACTGCGCGGTCAGCGTGCGTGCGCCGTTGTTAGTGAGATCGCTCCAGGAAGAACGCAGCAGATCCACGACGTCGCGCGCGGTCGGTGTTGTCGTTTGAGTCGGAACCTCGTTGGGATTGTTCGTGTATTTTCTCCCACTGACCGGGCCCGGAGCGCCTTTCGCGGCTCCGAACGACACTTCAAACCAGTCCCAGGTGTGTGTGCCAAATTCGTCCGTATACAGAGCCGAGATCCTCGCCTGTGCAGAGACCCTGCTCTTGATTGTCCATTCGCGGCTGTCACCGGTAACTTTACCCTTGACCGGGCTCACGCCGGCGGTGTTTGACGTAACAGTCAATTCGCTTCCGTTGAAACCGAGATACCCCCAAAATCCAACGGTGATCGAGTCGCCGGAAACCGTGATTCTCTGTTGAGAGATCCGTTCGCCGCCGGCTAGTCTATGAAAGTGACCCATCGCTTTTTCCCATCCTCCACTCACGACTCTCACGACAGCGGGAACACTCGCCTCGCAGACTTCGAGCTGCAGTTTGGAAAAATGCTTGCCGTTGCAACACGCCAGCATCATGTGCATGCTCGAAGCGTCGATATTCTTTGGTCACCGATAAATCTGAAAGACGATAGACGAGAGACAGCACCAGGGCGGTCGCTCGGTTAACGGACGCCCGTTCTCGGACCGGCGTCAGCCCTTGCCCCCTTCGACAGCGCGGATGACGCGGGTGTCGGCGGCAGATTGTCGCGCAGGGGTCGGCAGCGTGCAAGGGAAATAACAGACGGCGACCAGAGATCATGGAGCGCGCCAACACCACCCTCACACGGCGTGAGCCTCACGAAGCGGCGTCGCATTCGGGCACGTCCAGAAACTGGTCGTCAGTTGCGTCGAATCGCCGGGCGGTGACCGAGCGGGCGGAACGACTTTCAGGACGGATGGATTGACCTCGCCAAAACTCGTCCGAGTTGAATTTCGCGCAAACTCCAGCCACGATCCCGCATGCTGGAGTCGCTCATCGTGGTCGTCCGCGCAGTCAAGTCGGTGCTTCGCGGCCATCGGGAACTGGTCCTAGAAAACCTCGCATTGCGGCAACAACTGGCGGCCTACCACGAACGACGCGATGCCGCCTCCGGGCGCGCGACCGATTTCTTTGGATGGCTCTCGCTCGAATCTGGCGCAACTGGCGCACGGCGTTGGTGTTCGTCCAGCCCGACACGGTGGTGCGCTGGCATCGGGACTGGCTTCGCCGGCGCTGGGCTCGACGATCGAAACGTCGCCATTTCATCGTTTGGCGGCGCGAGCGCCGACACGCGCGATCCCGGCGTCGCATCACAGACCCACCACCACCGCGGCACCGGCATGTGTGCAGGGGGCCTCGCCCCGGGCTGCGAGTTCTCGACCGCCAGCCGCGATCCCCATTCGAGATACGCCACGAACGCGGCTCGCCATTCCGGATCGCGCGGGAGTCCCGCTTC
>DATFWL010000635.1:0-5959 GCA_035259385.1 Vicinamibacterales bacterium
GGAATTTGGAATTCGTGATCACGACGCGGCGTGACGGCGTGACGCGAATTCTACATTCCAAATTCCTGATTCCAAATTCCAGCCGGTCAGCTTTCTGAATCGCCGCCGCCGCTGGCTGCACTCTTCCGGCTGCGGGAAGCCTTCCGAGCTGACGCCTTCTTGGCGGCGCCCTTCTCGCGGGCGCGCGGCGAGCGGGCAGTGGAGACGCCGAGCGGCCGCTGCGCCCGGACGCGCGGCTTGCGCGCCTTGGCGCGGCCGAGGAGTTCCGCGGTCGTGTCGATCGGAATCGGCTCGGGCTGCCCGATCTCCAGCGGCTCGACGCTCTCGACCATCTGGTCGGGCTGGGCCTCGATCGGCTCGGCCTCGACCACCTCGATCGGTTCCTCCTGTGGCAGTCCCGGCATCGCCCGCACCGCGGCGCTCTGCATCATCGGTCCCTGGAAGACGCGCAGACCGCCGCGGCGATCGCGCTCCACGCGCAGGAAGCCCTCGCGCTGCAGCGCCTTGAGCAGATCCAGCAGCCCGCCGAATCCGTAGCGGCGTTCGTCGAAGCCGCCCTCGGCCTGCCGGAGAATCTGCTTCACGTTGCGGAGGTACATCGGCCAACGCGCGGCGGTCGCGGCTGCCAGAATCGAGCGGGCGCGGCTGACGCCGGCCTCGGTGCTCTCCATCGGCTGCGATTCGACGGCCGGGGCCGGCTCGGCCGCGACGGCGCCCGGCGCGGCAGCCGCGGCCGGCTGCGCGGCGGCAGCGCCTTCGTCGAAGCTCTCGTTCAACTCCACCATCACGCTGCGGCCGGAGTGCTTCAGGCCGACGAGGCCGGCCTGGGCGAGCTTCTCGACGAAGTCGAGGAACGACGAGGCGCCGTAGTTGCGCTCGGAGAAGGTCGAATCGAGCTGGAGCAGCGTGCTCTTCAGCAGCCCGGTCTGCGGCGACACCTCGCGGTCAGCGAGAATTTTCAGCGCGCGGCGGACGATCGGGACTGCCTGCGCCAGCGGCGCGCTCGCCCTGGCTGTGCGCGGCGCCTCGCCTTTCGCCGCCGGCGACTTGCTGCGCGTCAGGTTCTCGTAGGCGATGAACTCGTGGCAGTTGCGCTGCAGGATGATGCTGGTGAAGGCGCGGCCGCCGACCACCAACACCTTCTTGTCGTACTGCTTCAGTTTCTCGACCAGCGACAGGAAGTCGCTGTCGCCCCCGACGATCACATAGGCGTTGATGTGCGGATGGGTGAACGCCATCTCGAGCGCATCGAGCGCCATGTTGATGTCGGCGCCGTTCTTGTCGCCGCCCGGCGTGAGGTTGCGCTGGACGAGGCGGATCGCGTGCTGGGTGAGCGCGCGGCTGTACTCGCCGGCGCGCGTCCAGTCGGCGTACGCGATCTTGCTGACCACCTCGCCGCGCTCCTTGATCGCGTCGAGAATGGGGCCGACGTCGAAGTGCTCGTTGAGGGTGCTCTTGACGCCGATTTCGATGTTGTCGAAGTCGATGAAGACCGCGACGTTGAGACGATCCTGTGGCACGGAGATCCTTACGTTCTGCGAATCAGTTGAACGAGCTCGATCCGGCAGCGGCCGGCGGGGCCGGCCAGAAGTTCGCAGCAGACGAGCTGACCGCCCCGGGGTGAGGCGTCCGCTTCATTTTACTGCAGTCCCTCATTTCTCGTTGCCGTTGGCGGCGGCCAGGGGCGCCGGTGCGTCGGGCATCGGCCACAGGACGCGGGCGAAGCCGCCGCGCTGCAGCAGCTCGCGGCCCCTCCCGCCGCGCCCGGTGACCTCGTATTTCGCGGTGCTGATCGTCTGCTCGCCGCCCCGGGTGGTCTCGACGGTGAGCAGGTCGCGATCGCCGGTGGAGGCGATGGCGCCGATGACCGTGTCCTCGTCGGCCAGCTTGATCAGCAGCACGCCCTTGCCGGGGCCGGCGAGAAAATTCACCTCCTCGGCCTTGCACAGAATCCCGCGGGCATCGGCGGTCGCCGCGATCAGGATCTCCCCACCCGCCAGCCGCGCGACGTTGACGATCCCGGCGCCTTCCGCCGGGCGCGCGTAGCGGCGCCCCGAACGGGTGCTCGGCTCGACGAACCCGTCGAGGTTGAAGCGCAGCGCATAACCGTCGCTCGAGACCGCGACCGCGTGAACCGCGGCGGCCTCGCCTTCCTGCTTCGGCACGATCGCACCCGCCGCTCTCGGGTCGAGGCTCATCGCGGCCACGATTCGCTCGCCGTCCTTGAGCTTGAACTGCTTCTGAATCGGCTCGCCGTAGCCGGTGGACGCCGGCACGTCGATGAACCGCGACGTGTACGCCACGCCGAAGTTCGAGAAGAAGGCGCAGCTCGCGCGAGTGCTGCCGGCAAACGCCGCCAGCACCGCGTCGCCCTCGCGCAGCCTCGTGGTCGAGAGGTCTTTCACTTCCTTCTGCCGCTTCACCCAACCGTCGCGCGAGACGATCACCACGTTGTCCTCGTCGACGATGAAGTCGTCGGGCCTGTACTCGGGCTCGGCGTGGTCGCTGGCGATCGCGGTGCGCCGTTTGTCGCCGTACTTCGTGCTGACCTCCTCGAGCTCGCCGCGCACCAGCTTCCAGCGCGAGTCCTCGTCCTTGAGCAGCGCCGCGATTTGGCGCGCCCGCTTGCGCTTCTCCTCGAGCTCGTTGCGGATGATCAGGATCTCGAGCCGCGCGAGGCGGTAGATCTTCAGCTCGAGGATCGCGTCGGTCTGCTCGGCGTCGAGCTCGAACCGCTTCATGATCTTCTCGGCGGCGTCGGCCTTGCCGTCCGACTTGCGGATGATCCGGATGATCTCGTCGAGCGCGTCGAACACCTTCTCGAACCCTTCCAGCAGGTGGATGCGCTTTCGCAGCGCGGCCAGCTCGTGCTCGAGCCGCCGGGTGACGACCTCCAGCCGGAAGTGGAGGAAGTGCCAGAGCATCTGCTTGAGATCGAGCCGCTCGGGGCGGCCGACCTCGGGGTTCTCGGTCGGAATCAGGCAGGTCAGGTTGACCGCGAAATTGATCTGCAGCGGCGTGTGCTTGAAGAGGTACGCCATGATCATCTTCTCGTCGGCGTCCTTCTTCATCTCGAGCGCGATCCGCACGTCCTCGGTCGAGAGATCCTTCACGTCGAGCAACTGCGGCAGCTTGCGGCCGAGCACGATCTCGGCGATCCGCTCGACCAACTGCGCCTTGTTCACCGTGTACGGGATGCTGTCGATGTAGACCGTCTTGGTCGATCGCGTCTCCGGGCCGATGTCCCAGGTGCCGCGCAGCCGGACCGATCCCGAGCCGGTCTTGTAGATCTGTTTCAGCTCTTCCGGCGCGTTGAGGATCTGTCCGCCGGTGGGGAAGTCGGGGCCCTTGATGTAGCGACAGAGCTGCGCACTGCTCAGCTCGTCGTTGTCGAGGAGCTTGACCAGCGCCGTGCAGACCTCGCCGAGGTTGTGCGGCGGAATGTTCGTCGCCATGCCGACGGCGATGCCGGTGGTGCCGTTGACCAGCAGGTTCGGGATGCGCGCGGGCAGCACGACCGGCTCGGTTTTCGTGCCGTCGTAATTCGGACGGAACGGCACCGTCGTCTGCTCGATCTCGGCGAGCATCTCGTCGCTGATCCGCGTCAGGCGGCACTCGGTGTAGCGCATGGCCGCGGCGCTGTCGCCGTCGAGGGAGCCGAAGTTGCCGGAGCCATCGACCAGCGGGTAGCGCAGCGAAAAAGCCTGCGCCATGCGGACCAGGGTTTCGTAGAGCGCCGCGTCGCCGTGCGGATGGAAGCTGCCCATCACGTCGCCGACGACCTTGGCGCACTTCCGGTGCTTCGCGTCGGCGGTCAGGTTCTGCTGCCACATCGTGTAGAGGATGCGGCGCTGCACCGGCTTCAGGCCGTCGCGGACGTCGGGCAGGGCGCGGGCAGTGATAACCGAGAGCGCGTAGTTGAGATAGCGCGCCTGCGCCGCCTCGTGCAGCGCGACGTCAGCGGTGCTGCCGGGCCCGTGTCCGTTGCCGCCGCCGAGCAGCGCCTGCCGCGCCGATGCGTCCGTGGCGGCGCCGTCGGTTGCGCCGCCGGCGTCCAGGTTGTCGAACAGATCGGGTGTCTTTCGTTTTGCCATCGGAGAACTCGAAACCGCCGGATTATGGCCGCGCGCCGCCGGAGGTGCTCACGGCAGCACTCGCAACGTGGTCACCGCGGCGAACTGCCGGAAATCGGCGTCATGCGTGACCAGCGGCACATCGTGATCGATGCACGCCTGAGCGATCAACGCGTCGGCCAGCGGCGCGCGACGGCCCTTCGCGAGCAGGCGCGCACGCGCGTCACCGGCGCGTTCCCAGTAGCCATCGGTGACTGGCAGCTGTGTCACCGAACGAATCAGGTCGACGACCGGGGTCGGCAGGCCGGGCTGCGACAGGACCTCGGTGACCACCACCGGCGGCAGGACGGCGTCGCCGCGCTCCAGCGCCGCGTGCACGAGGCGAGTGTCGGCGCGATCGCGTCCGGCAAGATAGCCGATGAGCGAGCTCGAGTCGATCGCCGTGCGCGTCACCGGTCCTCGCGCAGCGCGTCGAGGTCGATCGTGAACTTCACTTTACCGCGCAGCCGCGTCAGTTCGCGCTGCGCGTGTCGCGACGCAAGCGCGCGCAGGCCTTCGCGGACCGTCTGGGTGACGCCTTCGCCGGTGGCCTTCTGCGCCCGCTCGAGCAGATCGGCGGGAACCTCGACGGTGATCTTCTGCGTTGCCGGCATGGCTGCTGGCTCAGTATACCAGCACGTGGCACCAGTCTGGACACTGGGGCAGTCGGCGGGCCGGGCTGGTCAGGCGGGTCGGGCAGCAGGGAGAGAGACAGGCCCCCTCGGTCCCATCTCTCCCCTCCGTCCCATCCGTCCTATCCGTCCCGTCCGTCCTTACTTGATGAACAGCATCTCGCGATAGGTGGCGAGCGGCCAGGTCTCGTGCGGCATCTCGAGCTCGAGCTCGTCGCCCGTCTCGCGCAACGCGGCCATCGCCGGAATCACGACGTCGCGGAAGTGCTTGGCGTGCTTCTCCGCGGGGCCGTTGCTCTCGTGCCCGAGCGCCTGTTCGAGGACGTTGGCGCGGCGCTTGAACTCGTCCACCTTCTTGGTCAGCCAGTCGAGCAGCTTCTTGCCCGCGATCGATTTTCCGCCCGCCGTCTTCACCGCGGCGACGCTGTCGGCGACCTTGCGCTGATATTCGAGCGCGGCCGGCAGGATGTAGCGGTTCGCCATCAGGACCATCAGCTGACCCTCGACGTTGACGGTCTTGATGTACTGCTCCACCATGATGTCGTAGCGCGCGTGCACCTCGCGCTCGTTGAGCACCTTGTACTTCTCGAACGCCCCGACCACCTCCGTCGAGGTGAGCTGCGGCAGCGCGTCGACGGTGTTCTTGAAGTTGAGGAGACCGCGTTTGCCGGCCTCCTTCTCCCACTCCTTCGAGTAGTTGTTGCCGTTGAAGATGATCCGCCTGTTCTCCTTGATCACCTTGGGCAGCAGTTCGCCGACCGCCTGCTCGAGCGTCTTGCCGCCGCTCACCGACTTCTCGAGCTCGGTGGCCATGTAGTCGAGCGACTCGGTGACCGCCACGTTCAGCGCGATGTTCGGCATCGCGATGCTCTGGTTCGACGACACCGCGCGGAACTCGAACTTGTTGCCGGTGAACGCGAACGGGCTGGTACGGTTGCGGTCGCCGGCGTCGCGCGGCAGCTTGGGCAGCACCATGACGCCGGTGTCCAGCTCGCCGCCGTGCTTGGTGGACTTGGCGCCGCCCTTCTCGATCTGCTCGAAGATGTCGGTCAGCATGTCGCCGAGGAAGACCGAGATGATCGCCGGCGGCGCCTCGTTGGCGCCGAGACGATGATCGTTGCCGGCGCTCGCGATTGCGGCGCGCAGCAGCCCCTGCCACTTGTTCACCGCGCGGAGCACCGCCGTGCAGAACACCAGGAACTGCATGTTGTCGTG
>DATFWL010000636.1:0-3207 GCA_035259385.1 Vicinamibacterales bacterium
GGCGAGGACATGGAGATCACGACCTATCTCGAACACGCCATGACCTCGGAACTGCAGAGCAATGTCGTCGATCTGTGCCCGGTCGGTGCGTTGACGTCGAAGCCCTACGCGTTCGCGGCGCGGCCCTGGGAACTCTCCAAGACCGAGTCGATCGACGTGATGGATGCGGTCGGCTCCGCGATCCGCATCGACACACGCGGGCGCGAGGTGATGCGCATCCTGCCGCGCGTCAACGACGACGTGAACGAGGAGTGGATCTCCGACAAAACCCGACACGTTGTCGATGGGTTGCGCACGCAGCGCCTTGATCAGCCCTACATCCGCGTCGACGGCATGTTGCGGCCGGCGTCTTGGTCGGCGGCCTTCGCGGCCATTGCCACGAAAGTGAAGGCGGCAGAGGCCAACCGGGTCGGCGCGATCGTCGGCGAATTGGCGGCGGTCGAGGAGATCTTTGCTCTCAGGGATCTGATGACGCGGCTCGAGGTCGCGAACATGGATTGCCGCGAAGACGGCTCCGCGCTCGATCCGAAGTGGGGCAGGGCGAGCTATATCTTCAATCCGACCATTGCCGGCATCGACCAGGCCGACGGGCTTATGATCATCGGCTCCAACCCGCGTAGGGAAGCGCCGATTATCAACGCGCGCATCCGCAAGCGCTGGCGAACCGGCAATCTCAGGGTCGCCCTGATAGGCGAGCGGGCCGATCTCACCTACGACTATGAGTATCTCGGCGCCGGGCCTGAGACGTTGGCGACGGTCACCGCTGCCAGCGACCTCAAACGGTCGATCTGGCTGGTCGGCCAAGGCGCTTTGGCGCGCAAGGACGGCGCGGCGGTTCTCTCGCTCGCCGCCAAGGCGGCGCTGGCGGCAGGTGCGGTCGCCGACGGCTGGAACGGGTTCGGCGTATTGCATACCGCGGCGTCGCGCACCGGCGCACTCGACCTGGGCTTCCTGCCCGGTCCTGGCGGTCAGGACGCGCTCCGCATGGCGTCGCCCGGGACGCTCGATGTGCTGTTTCTGCTGGGCGCCGACGAGATCGAGATCGAACCTGGCGCCTTCGTCGTCTATATTGGCACGCACGGCGACCGCGGCGCCCACCGCGCCGACGTGATCCTGCCGGGCGCCGCCTATCCGGAGAAGTCAGGCCTCTACGTCAACACCGAGGGACGGGTGCAAATGGCGGCGCGGGCGTCGTTCCCGCCGGGCAGCGCGCGTGAGGACTGGGCGATCCTGCGCGCGCTGTCGGAGATCTTGGGACGCACCCTGCCTTATGACTCGCTCGCGCAGTTGCGGCGGGCACTGTTCAAGGCACACCCGCATCTGCAGCGCGTCGACCGGATTGCGGCCGGCGATCCGAAAGATGTCGAAAAGCTGGCCGCCATCGGCGGCACGGCGAACAAGGCGCCTTTTGCACCGGCGGTCGACGACTTCTATCTCACCAACCCGGTTGCGCGCGCGTCGGCCGTCATGGCCGAGTGCTCGGTCATCGCGGAAGGTCAGGCCGCGCTGACGGCGGCGGAGTGACGGCCATGATGGATTTCTTCAACGAATACGTTTGGCCGGTCCTGGTCATCGTCCTGGAAAGCCTGCTGCTGCTGGTCGTGCTCTTGGTCGTGACCGCCTATGTGCTTTACGCCGACCGCAAGATCTGGGCGGCGGTGCAGATCAGGCGCGGTCCTAACGTGGTCGGGCCCTGGGGGCTGCTGCAGTCGTTCGCCGACCTGATCAAGTTTGCGGTCAAGGAGCCGATCATCCCGGCCGGCGCCAACAAAGGCGTCTACCTTCTGGCCCCGGTCGTCACAGCAGTGCTCGCGCTCTCCGCCTGGGCGGTGATCCCGGTCCACAAAGCGTTAAATCAGGACGTGGAGTCCTGGGTCATCGCCGATATCAACGTCGGCATCCTCTACATCTTCGCCATCTCCTCGCTCATGGTCTACGGCGTGATCATGGCGGGCTGGTCGTCGAATTCGAAATACCCGTTTCTCGCGGCGCTCCGCTCGGCCGCGCAGATGGTGTCCTACGAGGTCTCGATCGGGTTCGTCCTCATCACGGTTTTGCTGATGGCCGGCTCGCTCAACCTGACGCAGATCGTCGAAGCACAGAACGGCAAGTACGGCCTGCTCGGCTGGTACTGGCTGCCGCTGTTCCCGATGTTCGTGATCTTCTTCGTGTCGGCGCTGGCGGAGACCAACCGGCCGCCATTCGATCTGGTCGAGGCCGAGTCCGAGCTCGTGGCGGGCTTCGCAGTCGAATATTCATCGACCCCGTTCCTGCTGTTCTTCCTCGGCGAATACATCGCGATCACAACGATGTGCGCTATGGCGACGATCCTGTTCCTCGGCGGTTGGCTGCCGCCGTTTCCGGTCACGCCGTTCACCTGGATCCCCGGCCTGATCTGGTTCACGCTCAAGGCCTTCTTCATGTTCTTCATGTTCGCCATGGTGAAGGCGATCGTGCCGCGCTATCGCTATGACCAGCTCATGCGACTCGGCTGGAAGGTGTTCCTGCCCGCCTCCCTCGCCATGGTGGTGATCGTGGCGGGCGTGCTCCAATACACGGGGCTGGCACCATGATGATGGGGCAGCACCATGATCGATCTCTCGCTCGCGGGTCTGATCGGCGCAGTTGCCGGCACCGTGGTAGCGGCTGTTATCTATCATCTGTTCGTCGGCGTGCTGGAGCGGGCTATACGAACTCACGACCCACCGGAGGGCGACGACGTCAGCCTGTCGGCGGTGCGGCGCATCGTGCTCGCGATCGACGTGCTGGCTTTTGCGGCGCTCGGCTATTGGATCGGACGCATGTTCGACGGCTAGCAAAAGGATTGGAACCATGAGGCTCGATCTGGCCGCCCGCGCAGTCTTCCTCACGGAGTTCGTCTCGGCGTTCTTCCTCGCCATGCGCTACTTCTTCAAATCCAAGCCGACCTTGAACTATCCGTTCGAGAAGGGACCGATCTCACCGCGCTTCCGCGGTGAGCACGCTCTGCGTCGATATCCCAACGGCGAGGAACGCTGTATCGCGTGCAAACTGTGCGAGGCGATCTGTCCGGCGCAGGCGATCACCATCGAGGCCGGTCCACGGCGGAACGACGGCACCCGCCGCACCACCCGCTACGACATCGACATGGTGAAGTGCATCTATTGCGGTCTGTGCCAGGAGGCCTGTCCGGTCGACGCCATCGTGGAAGGTCCGAACTTCGAATTC
>DATFWL010000637.1:0-36087 GCA_035259385.1 Vicinamibacterales bacterium
GCGATCGGGATCTTCCAGCTCCGCGAGCTGGAACCCGGGTTCGGCACCGCTGAGTGGGGATTTGCCATCGGGTCACCGTACTGGGGCACCGGGATTTTCCAGGAAGGAGCTGTACTGCTGGTGAGCTTCGCGTTCGAACGAGTCGGCGTTCATCGCCTCGAGGCGAGGGCCGCGGTCCGTAACGGGCGCGGCAACGCCGCGCTTCGGAAGATCGGTGCGGTGCAGGAAGGACTGCTTCGCAAGTCGTTCCTGAAGAACGGCGAATATCTGGATCAGACGCTGTGGACGATTCTCGACGAGGACTGGCAGGCCAGGCGCGGCTGGGGCGCGCAGGAGGGAATGACTATTCACTAGCCACGACACGCACACATACGGCAACAGACATGGCAGGCAGGGGCAGGACGGCCGTCACGGGCTTTCCTGCCCTTTGCTTTTGAGGGAAAGCAACCACGGAGCCCACAGAGAACGCAGAGCATCCCTTCTCTGACGGTCTCGCACCACGGTCTGGTTATTTGCGCGGTCCGCGTGCACTGCGGGCGCTTTCCCCCGTGCTAGGATTCGCCCGATGAAGGTTCTCGCGCTGCTGCTCGCCACCGGACTCACGTTCACGACTCCGGCCGGCTGGAAATCCTCGCCGCCGACATCGTCGATGCGCGTCGCGGAATTCATGCTGCCGCGCGCGGCCGGCGACGCCGAAGACGCGGTGTTGATCGTGTACTACTTCGGCGGCAGCGGCGGCAGCGTCGATGCAAACATGCAGCGCTGGATCGGCCAGATGCAGCAGGCCGACGGCAAGCCATCGAGCGCGGTCGCGAAGAAGCAGTCGCGGAAGGTGAACGGGCTCACCGTCTCGCTCGTCGACGTGAGCGGGACCTACACCGCGGAAATGTCGCCAGGCTCCGCCGCGCATCACAACAACCCGCGGTTCCGGATGCGCGCCGGCGTGGTCGAGACCTCGAATGGACCGTACTTCATCAAGCTGACCGGGCCGGAGCAGACGGTCGCGAAGTGGGATGCCGCGTTCAACCAGTTCGTGAACAGCTTCAGATTCCAATGACGCGGATGTTCCGCCTGGCCACGGCGTTCGTGCTGATCTCGTGCGCCGTCGCGCGTGCGGAGGTCACGCGCGTCGACGTCGCCAGACGCGCGGACGTCGGGATCTCCGGCTACGAGAAGATCGTCGGCACGATCCACTTCGCGGTCGATCCGAAGGCGCCGCGCAATCGCCTGGTCGTCGATCTCGACAAGGCGCCGGTCAACGCCGCCGGTCTCGTCGAGTTCTCGGCGGATCTCTACATCCTCCGGCCGAAGGCCACGCCCGGAAACGGCGTCGCGCTGGTGGACATCCTCAACCGTGGCAACAAAGTCGTCCTGAACGGATTCAACCGCGGCGGCTCGCCCGATCCGGCGTCCGAAAACGATCTCGGCGATCGCTTTCTGATGCGCTTCGGCTACACGATCGTGTGGGTCGGCTGGGAGTTCGACGTCGCCGCGCGGCCCAACGCGATGCGCGTGCACGTGCCGGTCGCGACCGATCGCGGCAAGCCGATTACCGGCGTCGTGCAGGCGACGTTCACGCCGAACGGCGAGACGAAGGAAACGGCGGTCACCGATCTCGCGTCCTACGACGCCGTCGATCCTGCCGGCGCCGACAGCCGGTTGACGGTGCGGTCGTCATATCTGGGCGGACACGGCGAGCCGATTCCGAGAGATCAGTGGCGGATCGCGGGCCACACCGTCACGCTCGACAGCGGGTTCGTCGCGGGGAAGACCTACGAGGTGCGCTATCGCGCCGCGAATCCACCGGTCGCGGGACTCGGATTCGTCGCCGTCCGCGACACTGCAGCGTGGCTGAAGCACGGGGCCGACGCGCTGGCGACGGTGCGCTACGCGTACGGCTTCGGCTCGTCGCAGAGCGGCCGGTTTCTGCGCAGCTTTCTCTACGAAGGCTTCAATACCGACGAGCACGACCGGCAGGTCTTCGACGCCGTCATCGCGCACATCGCGGGCGCGGCGCGGCTCGACGTGAATGCGCGGTGGTCGAAGCCGACCGGCCTTGCGGTCCACAGCGCGACGTCGTTCCCGTTTGCCGATGCGAGCCTTCGCGATCCGGTGAGCGGTGCGCAGGAGGGCTCACTCGACAACCCGCGCATCTCCGGACACGCGCCGAAGATCTTCTACACCGACACCTCGGTCGAGTACTGGGGCACGGGGCGTGCCGCGGCGCTGATTCATACCACTCCCGACGGCACTGCCGACCTGACGCTGCCCGACAACGTGCGCATCTACTTCTTCGCCGGAACGCAGCACTCGCCGAGCCGATTCCCCCCGTCCGTGAACAACGGGCAGCAGCAGGACAATCCGGTGGACTACTGGTGGACGATGCGGGCGTTGCTGCTGGCGATGAACAAGTGGGTGAAGGAGGGAACGGCGCCCCCCGCAAGCCAGTATCCGCGACTGAAGGACGAGACGCTGGTCGCCGCCGCTTCGGTCGCGTGGCCCGCGCTGCCACAGGTCGCGTCGCCGCGATCCCTGGAGGCAGGTCCGCGCGCCGCCAACGGGCTGATCGCCAACGGCGCCGGCGCAGGCGCGCCACTGCCGCTGCTCGTGCCGCAGGTGGACGCCGACGGCAACGATCGCGCCGGCATCCGGCTGCCGGATGTCGCCGTGCCGTTGGCCACCTACACCGGCTGGAACTTTCGCAAGCCCCAGATCGGCGCGCCCGGCGAGCTGGTGTCGCTGCTCGGCTCGTCGATTCCGTTTGCGCCGACCAGAGCCGCTCGCGACGCGGCACGCGATCCGCGACGCTCGATCGAAGAACGCTACTCGTCCAAGGCGGCCTATCTGAAGCAGGTCGAACAGGCAGCCGACGCCCTGGTCAAAGCCGGCTACCTGTTGATCGACGACGAGCCGAGGATCCTGCAGCGCGCCGAGGACACCTGGGATGTGATCGTCCCCCAGTAGGCGGCCTCTGCAGCGGCTCCAGCATCCCTCACTGCGCGATCGCCTGCGCCGACACGCTGATCTTGACGTCGTCGCCGACGAGGAACCCGCCGGTCTCGAGCGCCGTGTTCCACATCAGCCCGAAGTCCTTCCGGTTGATCGTCAGCTCGGTTTCGAAGCCGACGCGCGTGTTGCCCCAGGGGTCCTTCGCCTCTCCGAGATACGTGACCGGCAGGGTCACTGTCTTGGCGACGCCGCGAATGGTCAGCGTGCCCTCGACGTCGAAGCGGTCGTCGCTTTTCTTCGTCACGTGGGAGCTGACGAAGGTGAGCGTCGGATGCTTGTCGACCGCGAAGAAGTCGTCGGAGCGCAGATGCTGATCGCGATCGTCGGCGTTGGTGTCGACGCTGGCGGCGTCGATGGTGAAGCCGACGGACGACGCCTGGGGAATGGTCGGGTCGAAAACGACCGTGCCCGAGAAATCCGCGAAGCGGCCGCGAACTTTCGTGACCAGGTGACGGACCTGGAAGATCACTTCCGAGTGCGCCCTGTCGATCGTGAACGTGCGGAGGCCCGGGGCAGCAGTGGTTGCAGTCATGTCAACACCTCAACAGTGAATAGGTGAAC
The DNA here is from genome assembly GCA_035259385.1 of Vicinamibacterales bacterium. Taxonomy (GTDB): domain Bacteria; phylum Acidobacteriota; class Vicinamibacteria; order Vicinamibacterales; family CAVVIG01; genus QHWK01. The sequence goes on from DATFWL010000637.1 coordinate 3,571, forward strand.
CAACGAAGCCAAGAAACCGCGGCTACTCGTGCGCGGCGCGCATCGCGCCGAGCAGCCGCGTGAACGCGACGCGATCCCTGCTGCGCAGTCCCTTCAAGGTCTCCTCGTGGATCCGCGCGATCGGCGCGTCCATCTTCTGGAGGAGCGCGAGCCCCTTGGGTGTGATCCAGCAGAGATGCTGGCGTCGATCCTTCGGACAGCGCTGCCGCCGAATCAGTTCCTTTTTTTCGAGTCGATCGAGCAGCCGGGTGATGCCAGGCGTCTCCTCGACCATGCGGCTCGCCACCTCGAGCGTCGGCAGGCCGTCGGCGCCGCCGCCGCGCAGGATCCGCAGCACGTTGAACTGCTGCAGCGTCAGCCCGTGCGGCTCGACCACGGCGTTCATGTGCCGACGGGCGAGGTCGGCGGCACGCATCAGCGTCGCGACGGTCTCTGACGCGTTCGACACGAACGGTTAGATTACAGGTCAATAATTGACATGTCAAGTAAATTCGCCGCTCGGTCCGACCGCCGGGCTGCGCTACGATCACCGCCCTATGAATCGACAGATCCGCCTCAAGGCGCGGCCGTCCGGCATGCCGACCATTGCCGACTTCGAAGCCGCCGACGCGCCGATGCCGACCGTGCCGGACGGCGGGGTGCTGCGCCGGACCCTCTACCTGTCGCTCGATCCGTACATGCGCGGTCGGATGAGCGACGCGCCCTCGTACGCGGCGCCGGTGAACGTCGGCGACGTGATGTGCGGCCACACGGTGAGCGAAGTAATCGAATCGCGTCATCCGGCGTTTCGGAAAGGCGACATCGTCGCCGCCTATGACGGCTGGCAGCAGTACGCCGCGGGGCCGGCGAAGGACCTGCGCAAGCTCGACGCCGGCGGTCTACCGCCCTCCACCGCGCTCGGCGTGCTCGGGATGCCCGGGTTCACCGCCTACGTCGGCCTCTACGACATCGCAGAACCGAAGCCGGGAGAGACCGTTGTCGTGTCGGCGGCCTCGGGCGCGGTGGGATCGATCGTCGGTCAGCTCGCGACGATCAAAGGTTGCCGCGCCGTCGGGATCGCCGGCTCGCGCGAGAAATGCGACTACGTCGTCGGCACGCTCGGCTTCGACGCCTGCGTGAACTACAAGACCGGCGACCTGGTGGCGTCGCTGCGGGACGTCTGTCCATCCGGCGTCGACGTCTACTTCGAGAACGTCGGCGGCGCCGTGTTCGCTGCGATACTGAAGCTGATTAACCGTGGCGCCCGCATTCCGCTGTGCGGGATGATTTCCCAGTACAACGCCACCGAGGATCCCGGCGGGCCGAACCTCCGGCCGCTGCTCGTTCAGCGCGCGATGATCAAAGGGTTCATCGTCAGCGATCACTACGATCGCTTTCCCGCCTTCCTCGCCGAGGTGACGCCGCTCGTACGCGACGGCCGCATCAAGTTCCGCGAGGACATCGTCGACGGTCTCGACGCGGCGCCGACAGCGTTGATCGGTCTCTTCGAGGGTCGCAACTTCGGGAAGATGCTCGTTCGCGTGTCCGATTCCGGACAGTAGCGTCCCGCGTTCGCGCGCGTCATGCTCGCGTCAGCGCGGCAAAGGCCCGGAATCGACGAGTCTTCGCGGCTGACGACGGGCACGGAACGTGCCCCGAATCCGAGGCTATGGTCGACACCTGGTTCAAAGATCTCGACTACGCGGCGCGGGGTTTGCGCAAGAACGCCGGCTTCACGGCGGTTGCCACCATCACGATCGCGCTCGGCATCGGCGCATGCACGGCGATCTTCAGCGTCGTCAACGCGGTTCTGCTCCGGCCGCTGCCGTACGCGGACGCACACCGGCTGGTCCTCGTCTGGGGAGAGCTGCGCGCGCGCCACGTAAACGATTGGCCGTTCTCGCCGCCCGATCTTCGCGATCTGCAGGACCAGTCGTCGGCGACCTTCGAAAACATCGCCGGCATGATCCCGCCCGGCCGTGTGCCGATCGCCGACGCCGGCGGAGAAGCAGAGCAGATCCGGGTCGGCGGCGCCACGCCGAATCTGTTCCGCACGCTTGGCGCCCGAATCGTTGCCGGCCGCGACTTCATCGACGACGACGCGACGCCGCCGCCGGCACAGCCGAATCAGACGCCAGCCGTGCAGCAGCCGCTGGCCGCGATCATCAGCCACGCGTTCTGGCAGCGTCGCTACGGTGGCGATGCCGCGGTTGTCGGCAGGGAGGTTCAGCTCGGGAACAACCGCGCGCTCATTGTCGGCGTGCTGGCGCCCGGATTCGAAATGCTGTTTCCGCCGCGCGTGAACATCGAAAGCGCGCCCGAGATGTGGACGGCGGCGCGGATCAATTTCGTGACCGCCAACCGCAACAACGTCCTCTTCCGCGTGGTTGCTCGACTGAAGTCGGGCGTCACGGTGAATCAGGCGCAGCTGCAGGTTGACCGCGTCGCATCCGACCTGCGCGCGCACTACGCAATCAAGGAGACGTCCGGGCTGTACTTCCACGTGGTCCCGATGTTCGACGATCTCGTGGGCGACGTGCGGCCGACGATCCTGTCGCTGATGGGCGCAGTCGTGTTCGTCCTGCTGATCGCGTGCTCGAACGTCGCCAACCTGCTGGTCGTTCGCGCGTCCGCACGAAGCCGCGAGCTCGCCGTGCGCGCGGCGATTGGCGCCGGCCGGGGCCACCTGATCCGGCAGATGCTGGCGGAGAGCCTGGTGATCGCCGCCGTCGGGACCGTGCTCGGCTTGATTCTCGCGCGATGGGGTGTCGACGCGCTGCTCGTGATCGCGCCGACAGATCTGCCGCGCCTCGACGCGGTGGCGATGGATTCGCTCGTGCTCGCCTTCGGGGTCGTCGCCGGCGTCGCCACCGCGGTGCTGTGCGGTCTCGTCCCGGCCCTGCGCGCGTCGCGCGCCGACGTGATGGAAGTGCTCCGCGCAATCGGGCGGACGGGCGCTCTGCGCGGCGGGCGGCGATTGCGCGGCGGTGTCGTCGTGGCCGAAGTCGCGTTGTCGTTCATCCTGCTGATCGGCGCCGGCCTGATGCTGCGAAGCGTCATCGCGCTGTCAGCGATCGAGCCTGGCTACGACCCCAACCAGGTGCTGACGTTCATCCTGCAGGCGCAGGCCCGCGATCCCGAACAGCGCGCCGTGTTCATCGACCAGGTGCAGCAGCGGCTTCGCGCGATTCCCGGCGTCGTCGGCGCGAGCGCGGTGACACCGCTGCCGCTCGACGGGCTGCTGATCGCCGGCCGCTGGGGGACCGACGCGGCCGCGGCGGATCCGACCAAGTATCGTCAGGCGAACTTTCATGCCGTCATTCCTGGCTACTTCGAGACGATGCGGACGCGGCTGATCGCCGGCCGCACGTTCACGCCCAAAGACAACCAGATCGATCAGAAGACCGATCTCCCGCGCCAGATCGTCGTCGACGATCAACTCGCGGCGCTGGCATTCCCGGGCAAGTCGGCTGTCGGGCAACGCCTGCTGCTGCGAATCACGACGCCTGAATCCGAGTGGTACGAGATCGTTGGCGTGGTCGCGCATCAGCGACACTCGTCGCTCGCCGTCGCGGGCCCGGAGGCCTTCTTCGTCCCCGACGGCCACTTCGGCCACGGCTTCGCGTCGCGCTGGGCGGTACGCACGACCGGCGATCCGATGGCCATGGCTGCGGCAGTGCGCGCGGCCGTTGCCGAGATCGATGCACACGTGCCGCTCGCCGAAATCCAGCCGATGACCGTCTTCGTCGACAAGGCGATGGCGCCGGTTCGATTCACGGCGACGTTGATTGCGATCTTCGCCGCCGTCGCCGTCGTGCTCGCGGCCGTCGGCCTCTACGGCGTCCTCGCGACGATCGTGCGCCAGCGGACGTCGGAGATCGGCATGCGGATGGTCTTCGGCGCGCCGCGTCGGAGCATCGTCAACCTCGTCGTCGGCGAGGGGCTGCGGCTCAGCGTGGCAGGGATGTTCATCGGGCTCGCCGGCGCGTTCATAATCACGCGCGTCATGAAGAGCATGCTGGTCGGGGTCAACGCCACCGATCCGATCACGTTCGTGGCGATTGCGCTGCTGTTCTCGGCGATCGCGATGCTGGCGTCATGGGTGCCGGCCCGGCGAGCAGCGAAGCTGGATCCGATGACGGCGATCCGTGAAGAGTAAGGTGTGTGGGACCAACCCACCCTATGGGCCCATCGGTCCCACACTCCTACTTCGGGTAGTCCCGGCTGATCGCGTCCGCCTCGATCCACAGCGGCCCGCGGCGCACAGCGTCGCACTTCGCCGGCGCCGCCCAGTGCCAGAGCGCATCGAGAATCCACACCTGCACGAGCGTGCCGCTCTTCTTCAGCGGCTCGCTCACCGGCGTTCCCGGCGGAATCGTGCCGGCGGCGGAACAGACCACCTGACGATCCTCGCCGGCGTACAGCCGCATATTCGGTACGGCGACGACCGGGCGATAGAAGGCTTCGTCCGTTTCGATTGAGCGGTAGAAGCTGTCGAGATACTGCTGACCGATGGCGTGGCCGCCGCCGTCGAGCCCGGATTGCTCGAGCACCCGGTACGCATCCCGCTTGCGGCTGACGAACTCGCGCCGTGCCGCATCGAGCTCGGCGCGCGTGAACAGCGATCGCGTCCGCTGCACCTGGGCGAGGACCTCGGTCTCGGCCGGCGACTTCGTTTCCGCGAGCGCGGCATTGAAGACGTTCTCGAACCACGGGTGATGGCCGGTCACGATCCCTGAGACGTCGAAGTCGTAGAGGATTGGCCGCGCCTTGCCGTCGCCGCTCGCCGCAGCCGCGATGTTCCAGAGCGGGTGACGCCCGTCGCACCGGTACCGATCGCCGTCGACCATCCGCAGACACCAGTCGAAGTTGCCAATCATCGCTTCGGCGAGCGCGAGCCGGACGGTATCCGCCGGCGCGAACTGCGTGCGCGCATTCGTGAAGTTCTTCTCGTCGATCTCGTGCGTGCCGCCGAACCGCTTCACAGCCGCCTCGGTGTCTTCGAGCAGGAGCGCCTGCCGGACGAGCGGCCGGTCCTGCGGCGGCGACTGGCCGGATCGCGGATCGCTATAGATGTAGGTGATCTTCGCGCCGCGCGCTTTCAATGCCGGCATGCCGACCGCTTCGAGCAGCCGATACACGAAGACCTCGCGCGCCGGCGAGTGCTCGTTCGGCAGGCGCCCGTACTTGATCGTGATGCCGTCGTCCGGCGCCTCCCCGCAGTGCGTGCCGATCTTGATCGAGCTCAGCCCGTCGAAGGGCGGAGCGGCGCGGCGCGCCGCGGCGTCGGGCAGCCGGACTTTCAGCTTCGGAAAGGGGCATTCGTTTTCCTGCCGGCTGGTGTTGCCGCGAACGCCGATCGTGACGCCGTCGATGATGACCGGGCGTTCATTGTCGTGGTAGGTCAGGGTTCCGGTGACCTCGTACTCCTCGTCGGTGCGCGCGTGCCGGAACAGATCGTTGAACGGCGCCTTCAGTTCGAGCGTCAGCGGCTCGTAGCTCGAGAACAGAGACGTGGCCGCCACAGCGGTGGCAAAGACGAAGCGCGCGAACATGCCGTGGCAGTCGATTCAAGACTGCGGCCAACCTGTCGCGGCGCCGGGCGAGCCCCGAGTCGCTTACTGCCGCCTTGGAATGCTCAGCTGCTCGGCGCTTGCGGCGCCCTCCGTCTGCAGCGCACGGTTCAGCGCGTCCATCGCCTGCCGCGCATCGTCGAACGCCCAGTCGATCTGACGCCGCTGATCGGCAGTCGGCACGCCCGAATACCCCTCGATCGTTCGCGACAACCCACTGGCCGAGTTGATGAGCGCGTCAATCCGCGCCTGCACCGCGCGGAGCGTGTCCGCGGGATCGGGGCCGCCAGGACGCGTTGCGTGCGTGGTGCCATCCGAGCGCGCGAGGCCGCTGGCTGCAGCCGAACGCGCGGATCCGAGCGCCTTGACCAACCCATACAGGTCGATCAGCGCGGTCTGACGGGAGCGCCGATCCGCGTCGGAGAAGCCGACTCGCGGATCGCCGGTCACTTTCAGCTCGCCCTTCAGAATGCGCGGCGCGCCGTCGATCGTCACCGTGTAGACGCCGGGCAGCACGAGCGGGCCGACGGGAGGTCCGCCCGGTCCGCCGCCAGCGCCCGGCCCACGCGCCTCCTGCGGAAGCGGCGATTCCAAACGCATGTCCCAGACGATGCGATTCAGGCCCGCTCGGCCGGATCCCGTGATCGTGCGGAGCATGCCATGAGCATCGGCAACGTGGACCACCACGCCGGCCGGCGCGGGGTTGCGCAGGTAGTAGTCGATCGTCGCGCCGACCTCCGGGTTGGGCGCGAAGAACTGGCCGGCGCCGTACCACGCCTGCGGCGTGTAGATGCTCAGCAGCCGGGCGTGCGCGGGCGTGACGAGAAACGCGTCGCTCGTCACCGAGTCCGGCGTCAACGCCTCGATCGGCGCGATGTTGTCGAGCACCCAGATACCGCGTCCATGCGTGCCGACGACGAGGTCGTTCTCGCGGGGATGAACGAGGATGTCGTCGACCGGCACCGGCGGCATGTTGAGGTTCAGCGATGTCCAGGTGGTGCCGCCGTCAATCGATGCGTGGATGCCTCGTTCGTGGCCGGCAAACAGCAGTCGTGGGTTGCGCGGGTGCTCGCGAAGGCGGTGGACCGAGGCGGCGGGCAGGCCGGTGGCGATCGATCGCCAGGTCTGGCCGAAGTCGTCGCTCACGAAGACGTAGGCGCTGTAGTCGTCGTTGTAGTGCCCGTCGAATGTCGCGTAGACCCGTGCCGGAGCGTGGCGCGAGGCGATCACGCTGCTCACGTAGGTCCCGGCGGGGACGCCGCCGATGCGCGACGTCAGGTTCGTCCACCTCTGCCCGCCGTCGCGCGTCACGAACACCTGTCCATCGTCGCTGCCGGTGTAGAGCAGCTTCGCGTCGAGCGGCGATTCAGCGATGGTCGTCAGCGTCGAAAACGAGGTCACACCGTCGTGCCGCGACAGCGCGTGCTCGGGAACCGGAGCCCCCATCATCTGCAGCGCGTCGCGGTTCATGTTCGCGGTGAGGTCCGGGCTGATCGCCTTCCATGTGCCGCCGCGATCGGCCGAGCGGAAGAGCGTGCTCGATCCGATGTAGATCACCTTCGGATCGAACGACGACATCGCGATCGGCGTGTTCCAGTTCCACCGTTCGCGCTCGCCGCGTGCCGGGCGCTGCGCCGGCAGCGGCGCGATCGCCTGGCGCTCGAGCGTCGTCAGGTTCACACGGTTGGCGCGTCCTTCCTGTGACTCGATGAACGCGGTGCGCGAGTCGGTCGGATCGATGCGCGCGTAGAAGCCGTCGCCGCTGCCGATGTTGAATGCGTCGCGATTCGAGATCCCGTTGCGGTTGCGCGTCGCGCTGGGCACGCACCAGTGGCCGTTGTCCTGCAGTCCGCCGCAGATCACGTACGGGTCCTGCATGTCGGCGCTGATCTCGTAGAACTGGCCGACCGGCAGGTTGTCGCGGAACAGCCAGGTCTGTCCGCGATCCCAGGAGATCGAGACGCCGCCGTCTCCGCCCACGATGAGGTGATTCGGATCGCCCGGATCGACCCACAAGGCGTGATCTTCCGAATGGACGGTACTGAACACGTCGCGGAACGTCCGTCCGCCGTCGTCAGAGCTGTAGAAGCCGCGGTTCGACCCCAGCAGGTAGACGTGATTGCGATCGGCGGGATCGACGCGAATCTGGCTGAAGTACATCGGACGCGGGTTGAGCGACGTCATGGCTTCCCAGGTGTCGCCGCCGTCGCTGCTGCGATACACGCCACCGTCGCGCCCGCCCGCTTCGACGACCGCGAACACGACGCGCGGGTCGCCGCGAAAGATGTCGAGGCCGATGCGCCCCTTGTCGCCGGCCGGCAGGCCGGTCGTCAGCCTCGTCCAGGTGGCGCCGCCATCCCGCGTGCGATAGATGCCGCTTCCCGGCCCGCCGCCATTGAAGCCCCACGCCTTTCGCTGGCGCTGGTAGGTCGCCGCAAAGAGCGTCCTCGGATCCCGTGGATCGATCGCGAGGTCGGTCGCCCCGGTGTGCTCGTCCACGTAAAGCACCTTCTGCCAGGTCCTGCCTCCGTCGCTCGTCTTGAAGACGCCGCGCTCGCTGTTCGATCCCCACAGGTGGCCGGTGGCGGCCACGTACACGACATCGCTGTTCGTCGGATCGATCACGATGCGGCCGATGTGGCGCGTGTCGGCGAGGCCGGCGGCGTGCCACGTGCGCCCCGCATCGCTCGATACCCAAACGCCGTCGCCCCACGACGAGCTCTGACGATTGTTGGCTTCGCCGGTGCCCGCCCAGACGACGTTCGGCTTCGATGGCGCGACGGCGACGGCGCCAATCGACATCATCGCGTCCACCCGATCGAAGATCGGCGTCCACGACGTGCCCTGGTTGGTGCTCTTGAAGATGCCGCCGCTGGCCGCCGCAACGTAGATCGAGTCGGGCTGTCCGGCGACGCGGGCGACCGCGAAGTCGTCGATGCGGCCGCCGGTGCTGGCCGGACCGATGCTTCGCCATCGCAGGTTGCCGAATCGTGAAGGATCGAAGCCGCCGCCTTGCGCGTGCACGCGCTCGCGGGCGCCTGAGGAAATCAGCAGGAGGGCAACTGACAGCGCACTCAGTGCGCGAGCGACACGCATCCGCGCAGTATAGTGCGCCGCCGTGCCTGAGACTTCGTCCCGCGGTGGCAATCACCTTCCGAAGCGTTGATCGCTCCTATCCGTTACACTGCCAGTCGTGTGCCAGGCGCGCGGCGCCGACTGCCGGCAGCCGTGGAAGGCGGCCTTCGTTTTGGTGGGGGCACGATCATGAGATGGACTGGCGATCGCGGCGATATCGAGGACGCGCGAGGAGGGTCGGGCTTCGGCGGCGGCGCCGTGCCGATCGGGCTGGGCGGTTTTGTCGTCCTGCTGTTGCTCAGTTGGGTCACCGGAACGAACCTGTTCTCGCTGCTGGGTACTGACTCGCAGTCATCGGGCGCCGGAACTTCGGGTCAGGTTCAAAGCTCTCCTGCGGAAGAAAAGCTCGCCGACTTCGTGGGCGCCGTCACGAAAGACGTGCAGGACATGTGGGCCGAACGTCTCGGGGCGCAGTACGAGCGGACGCGTACGGTGCTGTTCCGCGACTCGATTCGATCGGCATGCGGCTTCGCGCAGTCGGCGACCGGGCCGTTCTATTGCCCGGCCGATCGGAAGGTGTATCTCGATCTCGGTTTCTTCGACGAGCTCGCACGCCGCTTCGGCGCGCCGGGTGATTTCGCCCAGGCGTACGTAATCGCTCACGAGCTCGGTCATCACGTGCAGAACCTGCTCGGTCTGAGCGAGCGCGCCGCGCGCGATCGCCGGACCGGTGAGAGCAGCGCGTCGGTCGCGCTGGAATTGCAGGCCGATTGCTTCGCTGGCGTCTGGGGACACGCCGCGTCGCAGAGCGGCCGTTTCCAGGCGGGACATGTCGAGCTCGATCCAGGCGACGCCGACGAAGCGATTCGCGCCGCCGGCGCCATCGGCGACGACCGGCTGCAGAGGATGGCGACCGGACACGTGATGCCGGATCGCTTCACCCACGGATCGTCGGCGCAGCGCACCGCCTGGTTCAGCCGCGGCATGGCGTCGGGCGATCCGCGCGCCTGCACGGCCTCAGCGGCGACGACGCGCTGAGATGGCGGCGCGGACGCGCGCGGCCGCTTCGCGCTGCCGCGCGATGCTGCGCCTGGCGCGCTCGCGCGTGGCGTCCACCTGCCGGCGCACCTGCGCGACCTGCTCCTCCGCCGTCCGATGGCGCATGTACGGCAGGTCGGGAAACATCTCGAACAGGTCGTCCGAGTGCGGCCGCCGTGTCATCGTCGTCCAATTCGCGCGTGACACACGCGTTCAGTCTAACGCCCTCCAGACCAGTCCACCGATCGTGACCACGCCGCTGGTTCCCGGCGCCGTGTTGTTGGTATCGACGACGAACATCACGGCGTCGATCGAATCCAGCGGTACGGCGGCGGCGACCGTGCGCGGCACCGGCCGCAGGTCGGCAAACTCGATCGTCACGGTCCGCGGCGATTCGTCGAGGTAGACGGACCGCTGCCACCGGGGCGGATTGTCCCGGCCGCGCGGACGCAGATGCACGCCGATCCGCATCGGGTGATCCGCCCGGCCGCTGAACGTGACGCTCCGGTACGCGGCCAGTCCGCCGCTGATCGCGCCCACCAGCGCGGAGAATTGATCGGCCGCGCGGCCGGCACCGAGCGTAAAGCGCAGCGTCTGCGTGGACGCGTCGGCCCGCGACATCTCCGCGCTCGAGCCGCGATCGTGTTCGACGTGCCAGACGAGAGGGAGGGCGACGCCGGCGGGCGGAGCCTGGGTCGCCGCTACGACCACGATGAGGACGACGATCCGGATCAGCGGCGTCCGCCGGCGGCGGCGAGCGGCGCCATCTCACGCGCGGCCCGGCCGTGCGCAAGCTCGAGCGCCACGCTGAATCGCTGCATGACGCGATCGCGATGACTCTGCGTGTGCAGCTTCAGGTAGTCCGACCGCAGCTGCACCTGGTCCGGCGATTGCCACGACCCGGCGCGGCGGCGCAGGTGTGCGGCGTACAGCCGCCGGCAGATCACCTCGATGAGCGGTGACGGCACGCGCAGGATCGCTTCGAGCACCGACTTCATCGCCGTGAACAGTCGCCCACCCACCATTATCGGCGACGGCGGCGTCGACGCGCACGCGGCGTTGGGGTAGAGGCGCTTCACGAACGGGTTTGCCGCGGTGAACGCCTCGAGCAGGTCGGCGCCGATCAGCGGCCGCAGGTGAATCACCTGATTGGCGGTGAACAGATCCTGCTGCTCGAGCGCGAGGTGCGAGTCGGCAACGACGAAATTCGCGCACACGACCCGGCGCCGATGCAGCAGCTTCGCCAGCAGGAGGACGGCGACGGTCACGGTCCAGACGCGCTGTCCTCTGGTGATCACGAACAGATCGAGATCCCCGTTCGGCTCGAGGTTCAGGTGCGCGATGCTGCCGGACAGCGCCACCAGCCGTGTGTAGGGAATCGCGCACAGGAGCCGGAGCAGCCGTTCCTGACGGCGGAGGAACGCGTGGCTGAGGGCCTCGCGGCGCTTGCGCTCGGCGATGAGATCGATGCGGCCGGCCGGAAAGAAGAAGCCGTCGCGATAGTCGATCATGTGCTGCAGCGTCTGACTGCCGTCGTAGACCGCGAGGATTTCGCCGGCGGACTGATCCGACTCCAGCAGCGCGCGGTGCAGTTGATCGAGCGTGATCGGATAGTCGAAGAGCGACGCGTAGATCACGCTGCGCGCGATCGCCAGTTCCCGCGTTGTCATGATGATCCTGCCGCCACGGATTCAGGAAGCGGCCCGGGCGCCACGCCGGCCCTCCGGCGGACCCGTCCATGCGTCGTCCACAAGGCGACCGCGCAGCCGGCGGTCAGGAACAATTCCGTCCCGACCGTGGTCCAGGCCGCGCCGTCGATCGACCAGGCGGGAATCAACCGCGCGTTCACCGCGAGGTTGAACGTCAGCGCCGCTGCACAGAGCGCCGCGTACGCGCGCTGCCCGTCCCAGCCAACCAGTTGATGTGTGAGCGCCATGTTCAGCGACATCAGTGGAAACGCGAGGAGCAGGATCCGGAACGCCGGAATCGCCGCCGCGTAGCGCTCGTGATACAGCGCCGGAATTAAGACGTCCGCCGCCATCCAGAGGACGGCCGCGACCGCAGCAGCCGAGAGTGTAACTGGCGCCGCGGCGCGCGCAAGCGGACGCAGATCGGCGGCGCGGCACAGGGAGGGCAGGACCACGGCGATCACCGCCGCGGGAAACAGCCGCAGTGCATCGACCAGACGAAACGCGGCGTTGTAGAGCCCGACCGCTTCAGTGCCCGACCACAGTTGAACAAGGAAAACATCAACACGGAAGTAAACAGCGGAGAGGACGATCCCGGCGCCGATCGGCCAGATCTCCCGACGAACGGCCTGCGCGACCATGATCGGCGCCGGCGCAGCGGGCATCGCGCGAGACATGCCGCCGGCGGTCGATCGTTCGCTCGCGGGCGCCGACGCGCGTGCAAACGATCGTGCGATGCGCAGGCTCGCCGCCAGCGTCAGAACGACCGGTGCGAGCATCGCGATCGCGAGCACGCTGACGCTCGGACGCCAGAGCAGCGCGAGCACGCCGCACCCGAGCGTGCCTGCCCGTTGCCACAGGGTGAGCGTCGACTCCACGTCGCTGCGCGACAGGCCGCGATAAAAGTAGTGGAGGAATTCGACAAGGCCGCTGCACACGTAGACCAGCGCGAAGAGTGCGATCGGCACGGCGTACGCGCGCGTCGAGGGCGCGAGCGCCGCGCCCGCGCCGGCGGCGACCAGCGCGCCCGAAGCCGTCGCCCACCGCACCCGCAGCCACGCGCTCAACAGCGCGCTGGCCTCTTCGGGACGCCGCGCGACCGCGCGCGCGACGTGCAGCTGAATGCCGAAGTCACTGGCGACCGCGGCCATCCACCCGAGTGTCGATCCGAGAGAAAAGACGCCGAAGTCTTGCGGCGACAGACGACGCGCGGCCACGACGGTGACGACGAACAGCGACCCTTTTGCGGCGAGATCCGCCGACGCCTTATAGGCGATTAGAAACGCATGTCGTAGTTTCGCGTTTCGAAACGATCTTTCGTCCACCGTAAACCGGCCACCCTTCTTTGGCGTTTGAGGGAATGCGCGCATCGTATATGCCGCAGGCATGCATCGTATATGCAGCAGGCGTGCCTTGCGGTCCATGTCCCGCCGCGCGTGGCAAGGATCTTGGAATCCGTTTGCTCGCCATCCGGACCCACCATTCCATGGGAAGCCTTACGCTGGTCGCGGGCGTCGTCCTGTTAACGCTTGCTGCCCCCTTCGAGCTCACCGAACCCATCCTGCGTCTGCCGCGACAGTCGATCAGCAGTCTCGAGACCGCGCTCCTGATCGCCTTCTCCGGCTGGGCTCTCGCGATCGTCCGCACCCGGACACTCCCCGAGTGGCGCACCCCGCTCACCGCGCCCTGGACCGCCCTCATCGCCGCGATGCTCATCGCATCGCTTGCCTCGCCGGTGTCGCGCATCAACGCGCTTCACATGACCGGACGCCTCGCCGCCGCGTTCGGCGTGTACCTCCTCACCGTCAACAGCGTCACCACGCGCGGCCGACTCCGCGTGGTCCTCGGCCTGGCGGTCGGCGTCGGCCTGATCGTCGCCGTGCTGGCGATCCTCGAATTTCTCGGCGTCGCGCCGGTGCTCGCCTGGCTGAAAGCGTTCCGGCCCGGCGTCGCCACCGTCGGCGCGCAGGTGCGCGCCGGCGGTCCGCTCCAGTATCCGACGATCGCGTCGATGTTCCTCGAAGTCGTGTTCGCGCTCGGCCTCGGCGTGCTGCTGTCGCTGCTCGACGGTGGCCGCGTCGTCGCCGTCGCCGCGGTGTTCGCGGCGCTGGTCGTGGTCGCCGAGGGCATCGTCGTCACGTTCACGCGTGCCGGCCTGATCACCATGGCGGCCAGCCTCGCGATGGTGATCGCGATGCGTGCGACCTGGCGCGGCGCCGATCGCGGCGTCCGCCTCGTGGCGGCGCTGACGATGGTCGTCGCCGGGTTGTTCGCCACGTCGCGCTCAGCGCAGTCGATGTGGCTGCGCCTCACGACGGAAGGACAGGACTCGTGGTACCGAGCGCGGATTTCTGCGCCCGCTGAGGTGGAGCTCGCGACCGGACAGAACGCCGCGGTGCCGGTCACCGTCACCAACACCGGACGCCTCTCCTGGGATTCGGACGCGAACCCGCCGATTCTCTTTTCGTATCACTGGCTGGGTGCCGAGGGCGATCGCTTCGTCGTGTTCGAGGGCGCGCGCACCCGCCTCACGGAGGTCGTCGATCCGAACGAGACCGTCGCGGTCGCGGCACGGGTACGGCCGCCGCGGCAGCCGGGACGCTACCGGCTCGAGTGGGACCTGGTGCAGGAGGGACGGCTGTGGTTCAGCACCGAGCCGGGGGCATCGCATCAGATCACGCGCGTCGCGGTGACCGGTGAGGCGGTGGACGCGCCCGCGCTGGCGTCGATCCCGCCGCCGAAGCCGACGGTGCGGCCCGGACGATTCGAGCTGTGGCGCGCGGCCGCGCGGATGATCGCCGCGCATCCGTTCGTCGGCGTCGGCCCCGACAACTTCCGGCTCGCGTATGGATCGTACGCGGGCCTGGCGTTCGCCGACACGCGGACGCACAGCAACAACATGTACCTCGAAGTGCTCGCCGGCGGCGGCCTGCTCGCGTTTGCCGCGTTCGCCTGGCTGCTCTGGCGCGCAACCGGCTGTGTGGCACAGGGACTGCGGCTGGCCGCCGATCGCGGCAACGCGGTGGTGGCCGGCGTCGCCGCCGCCGCGGCGGCGATCGCGCTCCATGCCACCGTCGATTCGTTCGTCAGCTTCGCACCGACCTACGTGTTGTTCTCGCTCACCCTGGGGTACGCCGTCGCGTGCGCGAACGGCGTGGAGAGTCGGCTCGATGCGCATCGCGTTTGACGGCACCGCGCTCAGGCCGGGACGGACAGGTGTCGGCTACTACACCGAGCACCTGCTGCACCACCTCGCGCGGACCGCGATCAACGACGAGCTGATCGTCGTGTCCAACCGGGCGATCGACACGACCGCGCCGCTGCCGCCGCGCGTCCGTGTGGCGACTCCGGCGCGGCACGTCCCCCGGCTCGTCTGGATGCAGACGCTCGCGTCGACGACGCTGCGGCAGGTGGACGCCGACGTCGTGCATTTCACCAACGGGATGCTGCCGCTGCTGTCGCCGACACCGACGGTGGTCACGATTCACGACATGAGCCTGCGGCTCTACCCGCGCTTGCACCCGCCGCGGCGCGTCCTGTTGAACCGGCCGCTGGTCGACATCGCCGCGCGCCGCGCCGACGCGATCATCACGCCGTCGGAGAGCGCCAAGCGCGACATCGTCGGCTTCTACCAGATCGATCCCGCGCGCGTGCACGTCGTCTACGAAGCGGCGGCGCCGGCGTTCCGCCGCGTCGACGACGCCGTGGAGCTGGAGCGGGTCAGGCGGCGCTATCACCTGGACGAACGGATCATCCTCTACGTCGGAACGATCGAGCCGCGGAAGAACCTGCCGAAGTTGATCGAGGCGTTCGCGGCGCAGCGCAAAGCGGGCGCGCTCAGCCATCAGCTGGTCTGCGTCGGACCGTACGGCTGGCTGTCGCGCGGCATCGAGGATCAGATCGCGCGCGCCAACGTCGCGCACGCGATCAATTTCACCGGCTACGTGCCGTTCGAAGATCTCCCGGCGCTCTACACGCTCGCCGAGTTCTTCGTGTACCCGTCGTTGTACGAGGGGTTCGGCCTGCCGGT
This sequence comes from Vicinamibacterales bacterium, assembly GCA_035259385.1. Taxonomy (GTDB): domain Bacteria; phylum Acidobacteriota; class Vicinamibacteria; order Vicinamibacterales; family CAVVIG01; genus QHWK01. Next base: position 18,954 of record DATFWL010000637.1, read on the forward strand.
GATCGAGGCGATGGCGTGCGGTGCGCCGGTGATCACCGGCGGCACCGGCGCGCTGGCCGAAGTCGGCGGCGACGCGATCATGCCGCTCGACCGCGTCGACGCGGATGTGATCGGCCGCGCGCTCGTCGCGCTCGCGAACAGCCGCGATCGGCGTGAGGCGCTCTCCGCCGCGGGCGTCGAGCGGTCAGCGCGCTTCTCGTGGGATCGGGCCGCACGAGAGAGCCTCGACATCTACCGGGAAGCCGGCCGGCTCCGCGCGCGTCGACGCCTGGCGCCTCCGATGCACGATCGGAGTCCGGCCGATGGAGCGCCCGTCGCCGAGCCGCACCAGGGTGCCGCCGCGCTGTCGCACGCCGAATCCGGCGTCCATCGTCCCGCGGCCGGTTCGTACGGGACCGACGTCCTGTTCGGCCAGGCCTATTTCCTCCGCTTCGATCCCAAGCTGTGGGAGGCGCAGCAGCCGTACGCGCCGCTCGGCGCGCTGTATGCCGCGGCCTGCGTGCGCGAGCGCGGCTACCGCGTCGCGCTGTTCGACGCGATGCTCGCCGCGTCGGAGGCCGAATGGGCGGCGGCGCTCGATCGCGAGCGGCCGCGCTTCGCGGTGATCTACGAGGACAATTTCAACTACCTGAGCAAGATGTGCCTGCTGCGGATGCGGCAGGCCGCGCTGACGATGATCGACGCGGCGCGCGCGCGCGGCATTACCACGATCGTCGCCGGCGCAGACGCCACCGATCATCCGGCCACCTACCTCGATCGCGGCGCTGCCGTCGTCGTCGCCGGCGAAGGCGAGATGACGCTGGTCGAACTGCTCGAGACGTTGACCGGCCAGCGCAGCCGACCGCTGCAGCACATCGACGGGCTGTGGTTGCGCGACGCTTCGGGCCGCGCCGTGCGAACCCGCGCGCGGGAGATCATCCGCGGCCTCGACACGCTGCCGTTCCCGGCGTGGGACCTCGTCGACGTCGACCGCTATCGCGCGATCTGGCGCGCGCGTCACGGCTACTTCTCGATGAACCTGGTGACGACGCGGGGCTGTCCGTATCACTGCAACTGGTGTGCGAAGCCGATCTACGGCCAGCGCTACACCGCGCGCTCGCCGGAGCACGTCGCGGCGGAAGTGGCATGGCTGAAGGCGACCTACGCCCCCGATCATCTCTGGATCGCGGACGACATCTTCGGACTGAAGCCCGGGTGGATCGAGCGGTTCGCGGCGCTCGTCAGGACGCGCGACGCGGTGATCCCGTTCAAGTGCCTGCTGCGCGCCGACCAGGTGACCGAGGCGGTCGCGGTGGCGCTGAAAGCGGCGGGGTGCCGGACCGCGTGGCTCGGCGCCGAATCGGGATCGCAGCGCATTCTCGACGCGATGGAGAAGGGCACGCGCGTCGATCAGATCGCGGCGGCGACGCGGCTCTTGCACGCGGCCGGCGTGGAGGTCGGCTTCTTCCTCCAGTTCGGCTATCCCGGCGAGACCCGCGACGATATCGATCGCACGCTCGACATGGTGCGCGCGTGCGCGCCCGACGATATCGGCGTGTCGGTCTCGTACCCGCTCCCCGGCACGACGTTCTATCAGCGGGTCCAGGCGCAGCTCGGACAGAAGCAGAACTGGGTCGACTCGAACGACCTCGCGATGATGTACCACGCCACCTATGTTCCGGACTTCTACCGCGCCCTTCATGCCCTGGTCCACGCGGAGTTCCGCGCCCGCAAGTCGGCGGCGCTGATCGGGCGGGTCATCGCCCGACCGTGGCGGCTCGGCCGCCGTCACGCGCGTGCCGTGGCGCAGGCCGTGTATCAGGGCCTGCAGGTCACGCGCCTGCGCCGCCGTCTCGCACGGCTGGCGCGGCTGACGGCAGCGGCGCCGCCGACACCGCTCATCCCGCTGCTGTCGCCGCAGGCGGCGGCAATACCGACCGATCAGTCGTCATTCAAATAGCCCGATGCGCGCTGCCCATCTCGCTCCCGGCGCTCTGACGACGTCCACGCTGGTCCGGCTCGGCCGGATCACCAATCGCACGTTCGTGCTGCCGCTGCTGATTCTGTTTCCGACCGGCCGCTGCAACAGCCGCTGTGTGACGTGCGACTGGTGGAAGCAGAGCGGCGCCGACGATCTGACGATCGACGAGATCCGCGGGCTGGCGCGGGCGCTGCCGCCGCTCGGCACGCGGGTCGTCGTCTTCTCCGGCGGCGAGCCGCTGCTCCGGCCCGAGGTGTTCGACGCCGCCGACGCGTTCCTGGCGCGTGACATCACGCTGCACCTGCTCACCAGCGGCGTGCTGCTCGAGCGCTTCGCCGATCGCGTGGGCCGGCGATTCAGCCGGGTCTGCGTGTCGCTCGACGCGACGACCGAGGCGCTCTACGAGCAGATCCGCGGCGTGAACGCACTGGGGACGGTCGCGCGCGGCGTCGCGCGGCTGCGCCGCGAGGCGCCTGGCGTGCCGATCACGGGGCGCGCGACGCTGCACCGCGCGAATTTCCGCGAGCTGCCGCGCCTGATCGATCACGCGCGGCAGATCGGTCTCGACGCGATCTCGTTCCTGCCGGCCGACCTGTCGTCGCATGCGTTCGGCCGCGAGACCGTTCCCGACGCGCAGGCGCTGGCGCTCGACGCCGACGAGGTCGTCGAGTTCACCCGGATCGTCGATCGCACGATTGCCGCCTACGCGAGCGACTTCGAATCGGGGTTCGTGTCCGAGTCTGCAGACAAGCTGCGGCGGCTGCCGCGCTACTACGCCGCGCTGCGCGGCGACGCGCCGTTTCCCACCGTGTCGTGCACGGCGCCGTGGGTCTCAGTGGTGGTCGAGGCGAACGGCAGCGTCCGGCCGTGCTTCTTTCACGAGCCCGTCGGCAACATCCGGCAGGCACCTCTCGAAACCATTGTCGGCGACAACCTGCGCCGCTTCCGCGATCGGCTCGACATCGGCGCCAACCCGGTGTGCGTGCGCTGTGTGTGCTCGCTGAACACCTCATGGAGGAGCGCCCCGTGGACGTGATCGTCTCCAACGCACTCCTCGACACGCAGCGCGCCTTCGACGGCGTCGCCGCGTTCTACGACCGCTCGAACGCGGAGAACGCCGTTCTCCGCGCGATGAGGGCGCGGGTCTGGGCCGCCGTCGACACCCACGTGTCGGGGGCGTCGCACCTGCTCGATCTCGGCTGCGGACCCGGCTGCGACGCCGATCGCTTCGCGGCGCAGGGGCATCGCGTGACCGCGATCGACTGGTCGCCGGCGATGGTCAGCGAGGCGCGGCGACGCGTGCATGCCAACGGTCATGCCGAGCGGGTCGAGGTGCACCACCTCGGCATCCACGATCTCGATCGTCTGGCGCCCGTGTCGCTGGAGTTCGACGCCGCCTACTCGAACTTCGGGCCGTTGAACTGCGTCGCGCAGCCCAACGCCGCCGCGCACATGATCGCCGATCGGATCCGGCCGGGCGGCATCCTGGTCGCGTCGGTGATCGGCCGCGTCTGCCCGTGGGAAATCGCCGTCCACGCCGCGCGCGGCCAGTTCGCCCGCGCCCGAATCCGTTTCACGCGCGGGCTCGCGCCGGTGCCGCTCGACGGCCGCACGGTGTGGACGCGTTACTACACGCCCGGAGAGTTCCAGCGGATCTTCGAAATCGCCGGGTTCACGCGCGTCGCGCTCCGCGCGCTGGGGTTGTTCGTCCCGCCGCCGTACATGGACGCCTTCTGCTCCCGCCATCCTGCGCTGGTGTCCGCGCTGCAGCGGATCGACGACGGGCTCGGAGCATGCCCCGGCATTCGTGCGTGGGGCGATCACTTTCTGATCGTGATGCGAAAGGCCTGACCCGTGTGGCTGCCTCGCTTCGCGTGCCCTGAATGCGCGGCGGACGTGACCGCCGAGGGTGACCAAGCGGTCGTCTGTACGGCGTGCGGCAACCGCTACGTGCGCCGCGCCGGCGTATGGCGATTCCTCACGCCAGCGCGCCACGAACGGCTGGCGCCGTTCATCCGGCAATACCGCGTGGTGCGGCAGCAGGAAGGCCATCGCGTGACGGCGCCGGACTACTACCGCCGACTCCCGACCGTGCGGCCGGACGATCCGCATGCGGACGACTGGCAGATTCGGCGCGAGACCTATCACCACTTGCTGGGGCACGTGCTGGCCACCGGACCGTTGCCGCTGCACATCCTCGATCTCGGCGCCGGCAGCGGCTGGCTGTCTCACCGGTTGTCGGCGCTCGGCCATCGCGCCGTCGCCGTCGATGCGCTCGACGACGACGCCGACGGTCTCGGTGCGGCACGTTTCTACGACCGGCAGTTCGCGGCGGTGCAGGCCGACTTCGACGCGCTGCCGTTCGCGCCGGCGCAGTTCGACCTCGTCGTCTTCAACGGATCGCTGCACTACGCGCCGGATCTGTCGACGACCCTCGAACGCGCCCACCGCATGCTGGCGCCTGGCGGCGCGCTGGTGGTGATGGACTCGCCGATGTTCGGCGCCGACGGCGACGGATCGCGGATGGTCGGCGACATGCTGCGGCGCTTCACGGTGGTCTGCGGAACCATCGATGCGGTGCAGCCGGGCATCGGCTACGTCACGTTCGCCACGCTTCGCGCGATTGCGAATCGCCTGAACCTGCGGCCGCATTTCGTGCCGTCGCGCGGGCCGCTGGCGTGGCGGCTGCGCCGCCACATCGCGCGGGTCCGGCTGCGCCGGGCCCCGGCCGCGTTCGGGTTGTGGGTGGCGCGATGATCGTGCTGTTCAACCCGCTGTCGACGACGCCCGGGAAGCAGCCGCTGCCGTTGTCGCTGATGGCGCTGGCCGCGGTGCTCGACGCGCACGGCGAGCGCTGGACGCTCGTCGACGGCAACGTCACGAAGGATCCGGCGGCCGAGATCATCGCCCGGCTGGCGGACGTGCACCCGTCGCGGACGCCGATTCTCGGCGTTACGGTGATGCCGGGGCCGCAGGTGGCGAACGCCGTCAAGGCCTGCCGCCGCGTGAAGCTTGCGCTCCCGCACGTGCCGATCGTCTGGGGCGGCTACTTTCCGACGCAACACGCCCACACCGTCCTTCAGGCACCCTACGTCGACTTCGTGATCCGATCGCAGGGCGAGCTGGCGCTCCCCGAGCTGATCAGGGTGCTTCGGTCGGGCGGCATTCTGAACAGGGTCCCGGGACTCTCGTGGCGCGGTTCGCCGGCCGGAGCCGATCGTCCGGCGTCGATCGTCGACAACCCGACCGGCCCGATCACGCCGCTCGACGAGCTGCCCGACCTGCCGTACCACCGTGTGGACATGGAGCGCTACATCCACGCGAACTACCTGGGGCGTCGTACTGCCGCCCACAACTCGTCGTTCGGGTGCCCGTTCGCGTGCAGCTTCTGCGCCGTCGTGGCGATGTCGAACCGCCGCTGGGTCGCGCAGTCGCCGGCGCGGATGGAGCGCGCGCTCCGGCATCTCGCCGACCGCTACGCGGTCGACGGCGTGCAGATGCACGACATGGACTTCTTCATCTCGGAAGCCCGCGTCGCCGAGTTCGCCGACCGCATCGCCGATCTCGGGATGGCGTGGTGGGCGTTGGGACGCGTCGACACGCTGATGCAGTACAGCGACGCGACCTGGCAGAAGATGGCGCGCTCCGGTCTGAAGATGCTGTTCTCGGGCGCGGAGGCCGGCAGCGACGAGGCGCTCGCCCGCATGAACAAGGGTGGCAGGGCGGCGGCGAGCCTGACCCTGGAGCTCGCGCGCCGCACACGCCACTACGGCATCGTTCCCGAATTCTCGTTCGTGCTCGGCAGCCCGCCGGATCCGCTCGGCGACGTCGCCGCGACCTTCGAGTTCATCCGCACGGTGAAGCGGATCAATCCGGCGACCGAAATCATCCTCTACACCTACACGCCGGTGCCGCTCGACGGCCCGCTCTATGCCGAGGCGCAGCGCCACGGGTTTGCCTTCCCGGCGACGCTCGACGCATGGGCGTCGGCGGCGTCGGAGCAGCTCGCGATGCGGCGCGGAGACGGACTTCCGTGGATCGACGCGCAAGTCCGGAAGAAGATCCGCAACTTCGAGCGCGTGATCAACGCGTACTACCCGACCACCACCGACATGTCGCTCACCGGCTGGCATCGCCGGGCGCTCAGGATGGCGAGCAGCCTGCGTTACCGGCTGAAGTGGTACCACGCGCCTTACGAGCTGCGTGCGCTCCAGCGGCTGATCCGGTATCAGCGGCCGGAGACGACGGGATTCTGATGAAGGCTGCGCCGCTCGAGCCGCGGACCGCCTACGATCTGTGGGCCGACACCTATCCGGCCGTTGCGCACAACCCGTTGATGCGCGTCGAGCAGTCGGTCGTCGAGGCGATGCTCCGCCACCTGCGCGGGTTCCGGGCGCTCGACGTCGGCACCGGGTCCGGACGCTATCTGCCGCTGCTGCGCGCGACGGGTGCCGCGGTCGTCGCGGGCGTGGACTTCTCGATCGCGATGCTCACCCGCGGCGAGCGCGCCGGCAAGGTGTGCGGTGACGCCTGTCATCTGCCGTTCCGGCGATCGTCGTTCGACGTCGTCAATGCGTCGCTGATGGTCGGCGACATCGAGGATCTCGAGGCGTGGACGCGGGAGATCGCGCGCGTGCTCACCGCCGGTGGTCACCTCGTGTACTCCGATTTTCACCCGTCGTGGTCGCACCACGGATGGAGCCGGACGTTCCGCACCGCCGCCGGAGCGCTGCACGATGTCGCGTTCCACGCGCACTCGATTGACGATCACCTTTCTGCGCTCGAGCACGCCGGACTGCGAGTGCGGACGATTCGCGAGCCGCGCTTCAACGACGACGCCGAGCCTGGAGTGAAAGCGTTCCGCCGCCGGTGGGGGAATCCGCAGGTCGTGGTCGTGTTCCACGCGGTGAAGGAACTGTGATGTTCGCCCATGCCGTGTGCCTCGTGAACGTCCGTGTCGTCGCGGACGGCGGCGTGGCCGGGACGCTGCGCTTCTCATCGCGTATTCTCGGTCTCGGCGATGCGCCGCGCGCCGGCGACACGGTGATCGACGGCGCGGGTGCCGTCGTGCTGCCGGGGCTCGTCAACGCGCACGATCATCTCGAGCTGAATCACTACGGACGGCTCAAGTGTCGCGAGCGGTACCTGAACGCGTCCCAGTGGATTGACGATCTGCGTCCGCGCCTCTCGGCGGATCCGGCCATTCGCGACGGTCGGGCGCATCCGCTCGGCGAGCGGCTGTTCATCGGGGCCCTGAAGAACCTGCTCGCCGGGGTGACGACTGTCGCCCATCACAATCCGTTCTATCCGGAGCTGCGGCGGACGATTCCGATCCGCATCGTCCGCCGCTACGGCTGGGCGCATTCCTTCCAGCTGGAGCGGCAGCCGGCGGGCGCGCGTGGCGAACCCGGCGGCGACGTCGCCGAACGATCGCGGGCGACGCCGGCTGACGCGCCGTTCATGGTGCACCTCGCCGAGGGTGTGGACGAAGCCGCGGGCGGCGAGCTGCCGCGCCTCGAGGCGCTCGGCTGCCTGAAGCCGAACACGGTCATCGTCCACGGCGTGGCGATCGACGGGAGCGGGTGGCGCCGCGTCGCGCAGGCGGGCGCGGGTCTGGTCTGGTGTCCCGCGTCGAACGAATTTCTGTTCGGGCGGACGGCGCCGATTCGCGAGCTGCTCGATCTCAACGGTCAGGCGCCGGCGATTGCGCTCGGGACCGACTCGCGCGTGACCGGCTCGCGCGATCTGCTCGACGAGCTGCGGGTGGCGCGCGACGCCGAAGGAGTGAGGCCGGAGGAACTGTTCGCGATGGTGACGACGAGCGCCGCGGCGCTGCTGCACCAGCCGCGCATCGGCCGGCTGAGCGTCGGCGGCGTGGCAGACCTCGTCATGCTGCAAGGAGTCGGCAGTTTTCCACAGGTGGTCGGGAATCGTTTTTCGCGCGGTTTTTCGGGCGAAAATCGCGTTTCCGGCGTGGCGGCGGTCGCCAACCGAGGGTCCGCGCGAGAAAACGGGCCGAAACGCGATGAACATCGCGAAAACCATTCCCGACGCCTTGTGGAAAACACTGTCGGCCGCGAAAACGATTCCCGACCCCCTGTGGAAATCCTCGAGGCGCTGCTCGCCGCGACGCGCCGCGATGTCCGACTGGTCGTCGTCGACGGCCGACCCCTTGTCGCAGATCCCGACCTCGCGCCGGCGTTCGAGGCGCGGCGCGTCGTGCCGCGGCCGATTCGCGTCGACGAGACCCTGAAGATCGCCGACTCCGGGTTGGCGCGCCGGATCGCCGGCTGTCCCATCGTCGAGCCAGGAGTCTCGGCCGTATGACGCAGCCGCGCGGCGGCGCGCTGGCACGAATCGCGCGGCTGAGCGCCGCCTTCATCTGCTCCAACCTCGCGCGCGCCGTGATCGGCTTCGGCCTGTCGCTGGTGCTCGGCCGCGGGCTCGGCGCCGCGCGCTTCGGCGGCTGGATTCTCTGCACGACGTGGGCGTCGATGGTGACCGTGACCGCCGATCTCGGCTTCGGTGTCCTCCTGACGCGCGACGGGGCGCGTGGCAAGACGGACCCGGGCAGGCTGCTCGCCGCGGCGCTGACGCTGCGGCTGACGCTGGCGTCGGCGCTCGCGATCGCGCTCGCGGCTGCCGCACCGACGCTGACCCGGGATCCCGAGTTGATCGTCGGTCTGCGGCTCGCGTCGCTGCTTGGCGTCGCCGGCGCCGCCTACGGCTGCTTCGGGTCGCTGCTGCGATCGCAGGCGCGATGGCTGCCGACGGTGCTCGGGCTCGAAACCGGCTGGCTCGCGCTCCAGGTCGGCGCGTCGTGGGTGACGCTGCGCGCCGGCGGAGGAATCGCCGACCTGGTCGGCGTCTCGATCGCGACGCAGTTCGCGGAGATCGTGACAGCGACCGTCCTGTGGCGGACGGTGTTCGGTGCCCGCCCGGGACTCGCCGCCGCGCCGTTGCTCGCGACGCTGCGCCGCGCCCTGCCGTTCGCCGTCACCGGGCTGGTCGCGAATCTGGAGGCGCGCGTCGCTCCGTTGCTGCTCGGCTACCTCGCCGCGCCGATCGAGCTCGGCTGGTTCGGCGCCGCGTCACGCGTCGGGCGCGTGGCGAAGCTGACCCCGAGCGCGATCTTTGCCGGCGCGCTCCCGGTGCTGTCGCACGAGTACGAGCGCAATCGCGAGGAAGCGCATCGCGTCTCGCGCCTGCTCGAGCGACTGCTCCTCGCTGCGACCGCCACCGGCGCGATGACGAGCCTCTTCTTCGCGGCGCCGCTGATGCGCTTCATCTTCGGTCCGTCGTTCGGTGCAGCCGCGCCGTCGCTCATGTGGGTGGCGATTGGTCTCGTGCCGGCGCTCAGCAACTCGAGCCGGAAGATTCTGCTGTACGCCGCCGGCCGCGAAGCGACGGTGGTCGGATGGAGCCTCGTCGCGATGGCGCTGGAGGTGGTCGCCGGCCTCGCGCTGATTCCTGCCATCGGGAGCACCGGCGCCGCCATCAGTGTCGCCCTCGGCGAAGCGGCGATCTGGATGCCGCTCCGTCGCGCCGCCGAACCGGAACCGCAAACGGAGGAGTCGCCGCTGCCGGCTGCAGTGGGATGAACCGGAGAGGCAACGAGCCCCCAGTCCCTTAGTCGCCTAGTCCCCTAGTCCCCCGGTCCCCCAGTCCCCTCGCAGTTCTCCGTAGATTCGCTCGAACTCCGCCGCCGTCCAATCTGCGTCGTGCGCAAGCGTCCACGCGCGCGCGGCCGAGGCGACCTGCTCGCGGTGCGACGGATGTCGCAGAAGCGCGATCGTCGCGTTGGCCAGCGCATCCGCATCGCCGACAGGAACCGCGACGGCGCGCCCTTCGGTCGCCCAGTCGGTAGCGTAGCCCACGCGCGTGCCGACCGTCGGAACGCCCGCGCACGCCGCCTCGAGCATCGCGACGCTTGCAGCCTCGTGTCGCGACGACATCAGATGCACGTGCGCGCGGGCATAGAACCCGGCCAGCGCGTCGCTCGGCTGAAATCCGTGGAACGTGACGCGGCGATCCAGCCCGAGCGCTCCGCTTTGCGCCTGCACGGCACCGCACAACGTATCCTCGCCGACGATGTCGAGATGCGTTTCCGGCAGCGCGGCGGCAATCGACGTCATCGCGCGCAGCAGCATCGGATAGTCTTTCACATGGTTCAGGCTGGCGACGCGCAGCAGCCGCCAGGGTGGTCCATCCGCCCGTGGTGTCGAAGGAAAGCGCGCCGGATCGACGCCGATCGGCACTACGTCGACCGGGCGATTGCCGAGCGCAGGCATGGACGCCGTATAGGTAGTGCAGACGGTGACGCGATCGGCCCGACGCAGCGCCGCGGCAATCGCCAGGCGATCCATCGGGCGCCGCTGCAGGCCGTAGCCGATGTCGTCGATCGCGACGAGCTCGCCGCTGTCGAACGTGACGACCACCGGCGCTCGCAGCATGCGACCGACGCGAGTGGCCACCGCGGCCGGCATGCCCAGATACGCGTGCAGGATGTCGAATGGTCCGTGCGCCGCGACAGCATGGCGCAGACGCGCGGTCACCCGCAGCCGGCGGAACCCGGGCGGCCCGTCCACGCGCCCGAGATCGTGCACCGTCGCGCCGAGGAGCGGATACGAGCGCGGCGTCCGGTGATAATGCAGCACGAACACGTGGACGTCGTGACGGCGGGCGAGACGCTCGACCAGCCACAGCAGCGCGGGAACCACACGCTCCCGCGCCGACTCATCGACGCCGCCCGTGACGACGAGTCCGATGCGCATCGCGGAGAGCATGACACCGAAATGGGACGAGGGACACAGAGGACGACAGAGGACGCAGAGGACAAAGGACGCAGAGGATGACAAAGGACCCGGAGGGCAGGAGTGCGTTTCGGCGGGATCGAGTGCGCGGACTGTTGATCGCGGCCGCAGTGATCGCGTTCGGGTTATGCGAGGCGCCGCGCATGCAGGCGGCGCGGGACACACTCGACATCTACTTCGTCGACGTCGAAGGAGGACAGGCGACGCTCGTCGCCACGCCCGCGGGAGAAACGCTGCTCGTCGACACCGGATTTCCCGGATCGGGCAGCGGCTTCGACGCGACGCCCGGCGATCCGGCGAGGGCGCGCGACGCGCAGCGCATCCTCGCCGCGGCGCGCGACGCCGGCGTCACTCGGATCGACTACCTGCTGATCACGCACTTTCACGCCGATCACGACGGCGGGGTCGTCGAGCTGGCGCAGGTGCTGCCGATCCGGACGTTCGTCGATCACGGGCGCGTGCTGCCGGTCGCGGAAGAGACGTCGCGCGGCACGCTGGCGGCGTTCGACCGCTACGCGGCCGTGCGCGCGAAAGGACAGCACCTCGAGCCGGCGCCCGGCGATCGGATTCCGTTGAAAGGCGTCGAGGCGACGGTTCTCAGCGGCGCCGGTGTGACGGTGAAGACGCCGTTGCCGGGGGCCGGCGGCCGCACTGTCGGATGCGCCGCGGCATCGCCCGCGCAGGAACCGCACGAGAACCCGCGCTCGACCGGCGTGCGCCTCCAGTTCGGCAGCTTCCGCTTCCTCGACCTCGGCGATCTGACCGGACCGCCGCTGCACGCGCTGGCATGTCCCGAGAACATGGTCGGGGCGGTGGATGTGTACCTGGTCGCGCACCACGGCGGCCTCGATGCCGCCGATCCCGCGACCTTTGCCGCGTTCCGCCCGCGCGTGTCGATCGTCAACAACGGTCCGATGAAAGGCGGAGCGCCGGAATTGTTCAGGACGCTGCACACGTCGCCGAACGCCGGCGACGTCTATCAGCTTCACACATCGCAGATCGCCGGCGCGGAGAACTTCGCCGACGAGCGCATCGCGAATCTCGACACCTCCTCCGCGCACTGGCTCAAGGTGAGCGCCCGTGCTGACGGCTCGTTCACGGTGACGAACGCGCGCACCGGTGCGGCGACGCGATATGCGCCCAGGTAGCGTCGGCGCCGTCTACCGGGACGACTCGTGGATTTTGATCGCGCGATATTCCTCGGTGTCGTCACCGACGTGGATGCGGTCCGCGCCTGTCAGTGCCCGCGTCCATATCGGGCGAACGCGACGGTCACGTTGTCCTTGCCGTCGCGCTGGACCGCCATCTCGACGAGCTGCGCGGCGGCGCGATCGAGATCCGCCTCGCTGCGCAGCACCGCCGCGACATCCCGGTCTTTCAGGGCGCCGTGCAGCCCGTCGGTGCACAACATGATCGTCTGGCCGTCGACGAGATCGAGCTCGTCCACCGTGACGTCGAGCTCGGGGCGCGCGCCGACGACACTGGTCAGGACGTGACGCATCGGATGCTTCTCGAACGCGCTCGCGTCGAGCCCGGACTCCTTCTTCAGCATCTCGACCCACGAATCGTCTTTCGTGATCTGCCGCAGCTCGCGGCCGTCGAAGGAGTAGATCCGGCTGTCGCCGACGCCCGAGTAGGCGAGGCGTGCTCCTTCCACGACCGCCGCGACGACGGTCGTCCCCATGCCGGTGTACTCGGTGCGCTCTTCCGAGGCCCGGAAGACGCGCCGGTTGGCGATCCTGATCGCGGTCATCAGGCGGTTGGCGGCGAATGACCGCGTCGGGGTGAAGCCGAACGGCCACGTGATGTCGTCGCCGGACGCGCTCTTCTTCAGGAACGATCGGATGGTGTCGAGCGCCAGCTGCGACGCCACTTCGCCGGCGTTATGGCCGCCCATCCCGTCGGCGACCGCGACCACGCCCAGATCGGGTTCGAGCAGCGATGAATCCTCGTTGATCGTACGCACCGTGCCCGGGTGCGTGCGCGAACACACGGTCAGCATCGAAACGGCTCCGTTCGGATAACTCGCGGCGGCCTGCTATGATACCGCCGCCTTCCGCGGCTGCGCAGATTCCACAGATGTTCGTCCTCATCGTCACCCAACGCGGCGCCAGACAGGAATTCCTGCTGGGCGAGGGGCGCACGATTCTCGGCCGGGGACAGAACTGCGACGTGGTGATCAACGACGAGAGCATCTCGCGTCAACACGCCCGGCTCGTGGTCGGACCCGACCAGGTCGAGTTGAGCGACCTGCAAAGCCGCAACGGCACCTACGTCGCCGGCCGGCCGGTTCGCGACGCGACGCTGCGCGGCGGCGAGCAGCTGAGCTTTGGCGATGTGACCGCGACGATCGAGCAGCGTGCGCAGGCACCGGCGGCAGGGCCAACCGTGCACGCGATCGGCGGCGAACACACGATGTTCCGGACGCTTGGCGATACGTCGCCGCCGAATTCGGCCGTGCGCATCGTCGAGGCGCCCCGTTTGATCAATCTGCTGTCGGAAGTGGCACGGACGCTGGTCGCCACTGTTCCGGTTCAGGACATCCTGAATCGCGTGATCGACCTGCTGCTCGCGCATGTCCCGGCCGAGCGTGCATGCCTCGCGCTCGCGCAGCCCGGCACGCAGGCGCTCACCTCCCAGATCGTGCGGCGCTCCGACGGGAAGCCGGCGCAGCCGGTCCAGATCAGCCGCACCGTCCGCGACATGACGCTGTCGCAGCGGATTGCCGTCCTCACCTCCGATGCGCACCAGGACCCGCGGTTCGACACGTCGCAGAGCGTGCTGCTCGGCGACGTGCGATCGCTGATTTGCGGGCCGTTGTACGCGGGCGAGGAACTGGTTGGCCTGCTCTACGTCGACAATCCGGTCACGCGGCAGTTCACCGAGGCCGATCTCGAGCTGTTCTCCGCGATTGCGAACTACGCGGCGGTCGCGATCGCTCAGGGCCGGCTGGCGGCGCGCCTGCGCGACGAGAGCGAGCGCCGCGAGCGGTTGCAGCGCTACCACTCGCCGGCCGTGGTCGAGCGGATCATGGCGCACGGCCACGGCGAGGGCGCCGACGTCCTGGCCGCGCAGGATCGCGACATCAGCGTCCTGTTCGCGGACCTGGTCGGCTTCACGACGCTGTGCGAGACGCTGGCGCCGACGGAGGTTGCGGCGCTGCTGAATCGCTTCTTCTCGGAGATGACCGAGGCAATCTTCGCCGAGGAAGGCACGGTCGACAAGTTCATCGGCGACGCGATCCTGGCCGTCTTCGGCGCGCCGGTCGAGCAGGCCGATCACGCGCAGCGAGCGGTGCGCGCGGCGCAGGCGATGCGGCGATCGGTCGCGAAGCTGAACGCCGCCGGCGGACGTCCGCTCCACGTGCGCTATGCGATCAACAGCGGCGTCGCGATCGCCGGCGACGTCGGCTCGGCGCGACGGCGTGAGTACACCGTGCTCGGCGACGTCGTGAACACGGCTGCGCGGCTCGAGCGGCTCGCACAGCCCGATCAGATCATCGTCAGCCGTGCCACCTATGATCGGATCGCTCCGCCGATCGCGGCGACGCCGCTCGGCGAAGTCACGCTCCGCGGCCGCACCGCGAGGGTCGAGATCCTCTCGATCGATCCGGCCTAGCTTCACCGGACCGGCGGATCGGATGCGCTCCCGGCGTAGCCGGCCGATGATATCGCTGACCGCACGGTCGAGTGCGCGGCCGCAGCCGTGTCGACGCCGGCGGAGCGTCGCGGCAGCGGCGTTGCAGTGGTCGGCCCGGCGCGGATCGCCGCCTTTTCAATCGCGGCGACGTCGCGCAACTCGATGACTCCGGATCGGGAATCCGGCCACGAAATCTGCATTCAGCAGACGAGCGTCCGCTGATCGAGGAGAGCAGTACCATGCGCGTGAACAGGTGCCTCCGAGCGCTGGGTGTGCTGACGACGGCGATCATCACGATCCGCTGCGGCAGCTCGGGCTCGCCGTCGAATCCGTCGCCGACGCCCACCCCGCCACCGGCGCCCACGCTGCCGGCGGTGACGACGGTGATCACGGGCGTGCAGGCGTCCGACGGCACGCAGGCGACGCAGCAGCCGGGCTCGCCGCCTGCCGCCAACGGCGGACCGACGATTACGGCGACCACGAGCGGCACCGTGATCCCGAACGGCACGGACCTCGCGCAGATTCAGAGCACGTCGCAGTTCCAGACCGTGTACGTGTCGGTGCCGAATACCAGCGGCATCGCGCCGGCCGATCTCGGCGGCGCCCGCTTCGGCGCGCTCGACGCGGCGAGCGGCTACTTCCAGCTGCGGCTGCCGGCGCCGGTGACCAGCGTGCTGCTGCTGACGAATCTGGCGAACGTGTCCTCGGGCTCGCGTTTCACGCTCGCCTACGCCGTCGCGAACCCGGCAGGGTTGGTCGGTCCGACGGTGACGTCCACCAAATCGGTGTCCGGCCAGTCGGGCGGCGTGCAGGTCGGGTTGACGTGGGACACGGCCAGCGACGTCGACCTTCACGTCGTCGATCCGCAGGGCAGCGAGGTGTACTGGGCCAACGCCACCGTGATGAGCGGCGGCGCGCTCGACGTCGATTCGAACGCCGCCTGCGCGATCGACAACAAGAACAACGAGAATGTGCGCTGGAGCGGCGCGGCGCCGAACGGCACCTATACGGTTCGCGTCGATTACTGGTCCGCGTGCAACGTGACCGGCACCACCACCTACGCGGTGGTGGTGAACAACGGCGGCTCGATTTCGCGCTTCACGGGAACATTCAGCGCCAACCAGGCGGATCAGGGCACCGCAGGCTCCGGCCGTCCGATCACGACCTTCAACCACACGACCGGCGTCTCGACGGTGAGCATCCCGCTGGTGGCGCCGCTGTTCTCGCCGTCGCCGCTCAAGCTGCAGATGTCGCGTTAAGCTGTAGGGACAGTCACCGTTCACTGCCGACGCGCAGAATGCGTGTCGGCGTCGCCGCGTACAATGCGCCGTCGGGCGCGAGCGTCAGCGCACGGACGTCATCGTCGATCATGACGGCGCGCTCCGTGCCGATCGGTTGCGCGCCGTCGAATCGAACACGCAGCACGCCGCTGCCGGCGGATCCGATCAGCAGATCCCCGTCACGCGTCCCGGTGACCGACGAAGGCGAAGCGCCGTCGGGAAGCCGGTAGGCTCGATCGCGTCCGCCGACTTCAACCAGCCGCGCCGATCCGTCCGCGCGCCGATCGACGACCCAAGGGTCGCGCGAGCCGGCAGTCCACGCCAGCCCCGCGGGTGAGAACAGTCCGCCGCGCACGACAGGCGACGGCTGATCGCGCGGCGTCGTTCCGTCCGTCCTGAGGCGCAGGACCTTGCCGTTGAACGAGCCCGGGTCGTCCGATCGGCGCGGATCGCCGCCTGCATCGAAGGCCGCGTACAGGTTGCCATCGGCACCGAATCGGAGAGTGGCGCGTGGCGACGCCGACGCGGGGATGCGATCGAGCAGGACCGCCTCGTCTGCCAGCGTGCCGGCAGCGTCGCGGAACCGCGCGAGCGTGAACGTCGCGGACTCGCCGCGACCGCGCTCGGCGTAGATCGCGAACACGAAGTGCGAGGCACCGAACTGCGGGTCGATTGCCAGCGCGAGGAGCTCGGCGCCATCTCCGAGATGCAGGCTCGACGCTCCGGCACCGTCGCGCGCCAGCCGGCCGGCGTCCGGCGATTCGAGAGCGAGAAGGCGAAGCGGCTCGACGCGATTGGCGGCGAGCGATCGGACGGCGCCCCCGCGCTCTGCGACGAACAACGATCCATCCGATGCGATGGCGAGATCGGTGACATCGACGATTCCGTCGAGAACGACCTGACGTCCGGCTGAAGCCGCCGCGCTACGATCCGTGCTGCCTTCAATCGGGGCGCGATCCGGATGGGGCGCCAGGACCCTGGTGGAGCGATCCGCCGCGGTCGCGACGACGGTGACCGGCAGTGCCGTCGACCGCGCGCTCTCGAGGACGCCACCGTCGGCGACGAACGACGCGAGCTGCAGCAGGTGCGCGCCCGGCGTCAACGGCGGGAGCCGCGCCGTGCAGGCGAAGCCGGCCGCGGTGGCGGCGGTCGCGCACATCACGCCGGAGGCTTCGCTGCGAGTGCCGTCCACGTAGATCGCATACCTGATCGTCGCGAGCTCCACCGCGTCTGCCGCCGGTTGATCCCATCCGATGCGTTCGCTGCCGTTGATCGTCTCGCCGCCGGGCGGAGGATTCACGACCGGAGGTGCTGGCGCTGATCCGCCGCACGCGGCGATAGCTGACGTGAGCAGCAGAACCCACGGGTATCGCACCTTGGTAGGATACGCGGGCCAAACGGGACGGATGGGACGGATGGGACGGAGGGGAGGGGCAGGAAGG
>DATFWL010000638.1:0-5613 GCA_035259385.1 Vicinamibacterales bacterium
CAACACGCCGATGCCGTTCCGTGAAGACGCGATGACCCAGCCGGTGTCGCCCTACGGCGTCTCGAAGCTCGCGGCAGAGCAGCTCTGCTACCTGTACTACGCCAACTTTCGCGTCCCGACCGTCTCGCTGCGCTACTTCACGGTCTATGGACCGCGGCAGCGTCCGGACATGGGGTTCCACAGATTTCTGCGCGCGACGATTCTCGGCGAGCCGATCGCGGTCTACGGCGACGGCGAGCAGACACGCGATTTCACGTTTGTGCAGGATATCGTCGCCGCCAACATCGCGGCCGCCGCGAGAGGGGTCCCGGGCCGTGTGTACAATATCGGAGGAGGCTCGCGGGTCTCGGTGAACGAGGTTCTCGACCTCATCGGTCGCGTCGCGCGGCGCAAGCCGGTCGTGCGGATCGACTCGGCGCAGAAGGGTGATATGCGCCACACCTACGCCGACACCTCGCTGGCGCACGCGGACCTCGGGTTCGTCCCGACTGTCGGCCTCGAAGAAGGGCTGACGGCAGAACATCAGTGGTTGACAGAAATCATCCGGTGACGCCGGCTCGCTTCGCTGCCCGCACGCGGTTGCTCGCCGCGGTCGCGGTGATCGCGATCGCGGCGGCGTGCGCCACCAGGACCCGCAACGCAGTGCCTGCCGGCACCAGCGAGCCCGACAAGTTCCTGTTCGACAAGGGTACGGCGGCGCTCAACTCGAAGAAGTGGTTGACCGCGCGCGAGTTCTTCAAGCAGGTCACCGAAACCTACACGCAGAGCCCGTACCGGCCGGACTCGAAGCTCGGCATCGGCGATACCTACCTTGGTGAAGGCACGGCCGAGGCGCTGGTCCTCGCGATCAACGAGTTCAAGGAGTTCCTGTCCTTCTATCCGACGCATCGCCGCGCCGACTACGCGCAGTTCAAGCTGGGCATGGCCCACTATCGGCAGATGCGCCATCCGCAGCGCGACCAGACCGAGACCCGCGAAGCGATCAAGGAGTTCGAGGCGTTCGTCGCGCGGTATCCGACCAGCGACCTGATGCCCGAAGGGAGGAAGCGGCTGCGCGAGTCGCGGGATCGCCTGAGCGAATCGGATTATCTGGTCGGGTACTTCTACTATCGCCAGAAGTGGTACGCCGGCGCGATCGATCGGTTCAAGTCGGTCCTGAAAGACGATCCCGAATACACGGGCCGCGATGCGGTCTACTACTACCTCGCCGATTCGCTGGTGAAGAGCAAGCAGGGTCTCGAGGCCGAAGCGCTCCCCTACCTCGAGAAGCTCGTCGCCGAATTCGAACAGAGCGAGTATCTCGCCGATGCCCAGAGGCGGATCACAGAGCTGAAGACGCAGCTGGCGGCGAAGTCCTCAGGAGGATGACGATGCGGAGCGCAGTGTGGGTCGTGGCGGCAGCGTTGGGTGCGGGAACGTCGGCGACGGCAGGCGCACAGCCCGCGTCGCCGGCGATGTCGTCGATCGAGCTGGCAGTGGCCTGTGCTCCGCCGCCGAGTTTCTCGGCCGAGCCGGAACACGCGCAGCACGTCGCCGGCGCGCAGGATTCGGCGCCGCGGGCGATTTTCGGCGGGCACGATCTGCTGGTGCTCGACGGGGGAACCAAGGCCGGCCTGCAGCTCGGCCAGCAGTTCTTCGTGAGGCGTCCGAACTCGTTCGGCACCTACCACCATCAGCCGGCGTACGGCCGCGGGGCGAAGACCCTGGGGTGGGTGCACGTGGTGGCCGCCAACGAGTCGACCGCCATCGCGCAGATCGACCACACCTGCGGCGACATCCTCACCGGCGACTATCTCGAGGCGTTTGTCCCGCCCGTGGTACCGGCGGGCGCGGAATCAACCGACACGGCCGGCGAGCCCGACTTCGGCGATCTCGGCCGCATCGTCAACGGCGTCGAGGATCGGACCACGTTCGGCGGTGGCGATTTCGCGCTGATCGATCGCGGCAGCGACCAGGGCGTGGTGCCCGGTCAGCGGTACGCGATCTACCGTGACCTGCGCAAGGAAGGGCTGCCGCTGGTGAGCGTTGGCGAGGCGATCGTCGTCTCCACGAGCGGCTCGGCCGCGCTGGCGCGTATCACCGCCGCGCGTGATGCTGTCTTCGAAGGCGACTACGTCGCGCGGCGGAAATAGAGACCGCTGAAGGAAAGCAACCGCAGAGACCGCAGAGCACGCAGAGAATAACTCAGAGTGCGTTGCAAAATTAGCTCAAGGCGGGTCCTGTCCGCGAACAGCCCCACCGGTGCTCGCCAGAAAAGCACTGGTCACCGGCCCACGGCTCCGCGCCCGGCGGGGCGGCCCCGTTCGCGGCCACCCGCGAGCGAGCTGATTTTGCAACCTGCTCTCAATCTAGATTGAGAGCAATTCTTCTCTCTGCGAGCTCTGTGTTCTCTGCGGTTGCTTTCTTCAGCCGGCTTTTCGATCCGACCGCTGATCGCGTGCGGTCGGGAAGGCGGCGACGCCGGGATGCAGTACGCGCGTGAACCGGCGGAAGTAGTCGGCGGCCGACGCCAGCGACATGAGCACGGCCACCCACAGCGCCGCCTGGCCGATCCGGTCCAGGTAGAACTCGCGCATCTGGCCGTGCGCGAGAATCAGGGCGAGGATCGCGATGACCTGCGCGACCATCTTGATCTTCCCCAGCTGCGACGCCGGCACCGCGACCCCGCGCGAATAGGCGAGGCTGCGCAGCGCAGTCACCGCCAGGTCGCGCCCGAGAATCACCGCCACCATCCACGCCGGCGCCAGGTCGAGCTGCACGAGCGAGAGCAGCGCCGCCAGCGTGAGCAGCTTGTCGGCGAGCGGATCGATCATCTGTCCGAGCGGCGTGATCTGCTTGCGGCGCCGGGCGAGATAGCCGTCGGCCCAGTCGGTGAGCGACGCGATGCCGAAGATCGCCGCGCCGACGATCTCGTTGGGAATGCCGAAGATCTGCCGGCCCTCGAACTTCGTCAGCAGCACCACCACCAGCAGCGGCACGAGGAAGATCCGCGTGATGGTCAGCGAGTTCGGGAGGTTCATGAACGGCCCGTACCGGCATGATAACATCGGCAGGTTGTCATGAAGGCAATCCTGCTTGCAGGCGGCAAGGGTACGCGGCTGCGTCCGCTGACGATTCACACCCCGAAACCAATCGTCCCGATCTTCGACCGTCCGTTCCTCCACTACCAGCTCGATCTCCTGAAACAGGTGCCCGAGATAGACGAGGTGATTCTCAGCCTCAACTATCAGCCGCGCCGGATCGAGGAGATCTTCGGCGACGGCAGTGACACCGGCCTTGGCATCCGCTACGTGGTCGAGCCGCAACCGCTCGGCACCGGCGGCGCGGTGCGCTACGCCGGCGAGTCGCTGCACGATTCGGTCGTCGTTTTCAACGGCGACGTGCTCACGCAGGTCGATCTCGGCGCGGTGATCGCGCTGCACCGCGAGCGCAAAGCGAAGGCGACGATCGTGCTGACGCCGGTCGAGAACCCGAGCGCCTACGGCCTGGTCGAGACCGACGACCGCGGCAACGTCCGGCGCTTCCTCGAGAAGCCGAACCCGGACGAGATCACCTGCGACACCATCAACGCCGGCATCTACGTGCTCGAGCCGGATACCTTCGATCGGATCCCGAAGGACACGCCGTGGTCGATCGAGCGCAGCTTCTTTCCATCGCTCATCGAGCGCGGCGAGACCTTCGTCGCCTACGTCTATCGCGGCTACTGGATCGACATCGGCACGCCCGAGAAATACATGCAGGTGCATCGCGACATCATGGACGGGCGCTACATCAGCCACAAGGCGTCGCCGTTCGTGACCGCGCCCGGGACGGCGTGGGTCTCGCCCGACGCGCGCATCGAGGACGGCGCCAGGGTCGAGGCGCCCTGCTTCGTCGATGGCGGGGTCGTGGTGAAAGCCGGCGCGCGCATCGGTCCGTACAGCGTGGTCGGCCGGCAGAGTCACATCGAGGAGCACGCCCACCTCGATCGTGCGATCGTGTGGGCGAACAACCGGATCAGCCAGGAGGCGACCGTGCGACGGTCGATCCTCGGCCGCCACTGTCACATCGGACGCAGCGCCCTGGTCGACGACGGCGTGGTGCTCGGCGACAAATCGGTGGTCACCGATTACAGCCGCCTCTGACGGCGGTCGCCCATCGACCATGAGCCATATGCCATCAGCCCTCAGCCATCAGCCATGTCAGTGATGCAGATCAACCCCGATATCTTCAAAGCGTACGACGTCCGCGGTGTGTATCCCGGAGAGATCAACGAGGCCGGCGCCCGCGCGATCGGCGCGGCGTTCGTCGTCTACCTGAAGGCGAAGCGGATCGCGGTCGGTCGCGACATGCGGCTGTCGTCGCCGACGCTGGCGGCGGCGTTCATCGACGGCGCGACCTCGCAGGGCGCCGATGTCGTCGACTACGGGATGATTGCGACCGACATGCTCTACTTCGCCGTCGCGCGCGACGGGCACGACGGCGGCGTGCAGGTGACCGCGTCGCACAACCCCAAGCAGTACAACGGCATGAAGATGGTGCGGCGGGAGGCGTTCCCGCTCAGCGGCGACGAAGGTCTCGTCGAGATCCGCGAGATGATCGAGCGTGGCACCATCCCCGCGGCGGCGGCGAAACCGGGCCAGGTGACGTCGAAGAACGTGCTCGACGAGTACGTCGAGCACGTGATGTCCTTCATCGACCCGGCGGTGATCCGGCCGTTCAACGTGGTGCTCGACGCCGGGTGCGGCATGGGCGGCCTGGTGGCGCCGAAGTTGTTCGCGCGGCTGCCGTGCCGGACCACGCCGCTGTGCTTCACGATCGACGGCACGTTTCCGACACACGAATCCAACCCGTTGATCGAAGAAAACCGCCGCGACATCGTCGCGCGCGTCGTCGCCGACAAGGCCGACATCGGGATCGCGTGGGACGGCGATGCCGACCGGTGCTTCTTCATCGACGGCACCGGCGCGTTCGTGTCGGGCGACTTCGTGACCGCACTGCTGGCCGAGGCGTTCCTCCTGAAGCATCCGGGCGCGACGATCATCTACGACCTGCGCGCCAGCTATGCCGTGAAGGACACGGTCGCGCGCTACAAGGGGCAGGCGCTGATGAACCGCGTCGGCCACGCCTTCTTCAAGCGGCGGATGCGCGAGACCAACGCGATCTTCGGCGGAGAGGTCACCGGGCACTACTACTTCCGCGACAATTTCTACGCGGACAACGGCTTCATCCCGGCGTTGCTGATGCTGGAGTTGATGTCGAAGAAGGGCCAGAGCCTGCACGATCTGCTGAAGCCCCTGAACGAGAAATACTTCATCTCCGGCGAGATCAACACCGCGCTGAAGAGCATGGCGGAGGTGCCGCACAAGCTCGATCAGATCGCGGCAAAGTTCGCCGACGGCCACCAGTACAAGCTCGACGGCCTGTCGGTCGAGTACAACGACTGGCATTTCAACGTGCGGCCGTCGAACACCGAGCCGCTGCTGCGCCTCAACCTCGAGGCGACGACGGCCGATCTGATGGCGCGGAAGCGCGACGAGGTGCTTGCGCTGATCCGCAGCTAAGGTAAGATGGGAATCGCATTGACGCTCGTAGCGCGAATACAACGTCGCTCGTAGCGCGAAGGCTTCAGCC
>DATFWL010000639.1:0-5967 GCA_035259385.1 Vicinamibacterales bacterium
GGGATGACCGCTCCGGAGAACTTCGCCGGAAACACGCAGGGCTCCCCCGAGTTCGAGGAATACATGCACACCGCGGACCGGCACCTCGAGGTGCGCGTGCCGGTGACTGCTGGCGTTCACGCGGTCGGCGTCGCATTCGTCCGGCGATTCTGGGAGCCCGAAGGCGTGCTGCAGCCGCCCCAGACCGGATTCGGACGGACGACGAACGAGTATTACCACGGGAATCCGGCGGTGGAAGTCGTGTCGATCGGTGGTCCGTACGGAGCGCCGAAACCGGGCAACGCGGAGAGCCGGCGCAAGCTGTTCGTCTGCCGACCGCAGTCCGCATCGGAGGAGGAACCGTGCGCGCGAACGATTCTCTCAAGGGTCGCGACGCGTGCCTACCGGCGGCCGGTCACCGATGCGGAGACGCTGACGCTCCTCCGGTTCTACAAGACCGGTCGCGCTGACGGCGATTTCGACACCGGCATTCAGCACGGCATCGAGCGGATTCTCGCCGCGCCAGCCTTTCTCTTCCGCGTCGAAGGCGAGCCCGTGGGACTTCCGGCGGGCGCTGCCTATCGCCTCTCCGACCTGGAGATCGCCTCGCGGCTGTCGTTTTTCCTGTGGAGCAGCATCCCGGACGACGAGCTCCGGGATGCGGCGGCACGCGGGAAGCTGCGCGATGCGGCGGCACTGGAGCAACAGGTCACGCGGATGCTCCGCGATCCGCGGTCGAGCGCGCTCGTCGACAACTTCGCCGGCCGCTGGCTGGAGCTGAGCAAGCTTCCCGGCGTCGTGCCGGACACGGAGTTGTATCCCGAATTCGACGAGAACCTGCGCGACGCGATGGAGCAGGAGACGAAGCTGTTCGTCGCCAGCCAGCTGCACGAGAACCGCAGCGCGATCGAGCTGTTCACGGCCGACTATTCGTTTCTGAACGAACGGCTCGCGACGCATTACGGGATTCGCGACATCTACGGCAGTCACTTCCGGCGGGTGCGATTCACGGACGGCATCCGCGGCGGGCTGCTCGGCCAATCGAGCATCCTCACGGTGACCTCCTATCCGAACCGGACGTCGGTGACACTGCGCGGACGATGGGTGCTGGCGAACATTCTCGGCGCGCCGCCGCCGCCGCCGCCCCCCGACATTCCGGCGCTGGAAGATGCCGCCGCCGACGGTCACCCGCGATCGCTGCGCGAACGCATGGAGCGCCATCGCAAGAACCCGGCCTGCGCGTCGTGTCATCAGCGGATGGATCCGCTCGGCTTCGCGCTCGAGAACTTCGACGCGCTCGGCAAGTGGCGGACGGCGAGTGACGGGGCGACCATCGACGCGTCAGCGTCGTTCCCCGACGGAACGCGCTTCGAAGGCACGGCCGGGTTGCGAACGCTGCTCGTCACGCACAAGGAAGACGTCGCCCGCACGGTCACCGGGAAGCTGCTCGCCTACGCGATCGGCCGCGGCCTCGACTACCACGACATGCCGGCCGTGCGCGGCATCACCCGCGGCGCCGCGCGCGCCGAGTACTCCTGGTCGTCGATCGTCGCGGGGATCGTCACCAGCACGCCGTTCAGCATGGCCACTGCACGAGGCGCCGGCAAATAGGAATTGAGAATTTGGAATTTGGAATTGGAATGCGTGATGTTCATTTCCAAGAAGGCAATCCCACGGCGCACTGTTCTTCGCGGTCTCGGATCGATGCTGGCGCTGCCGCTGCTCGACAGCATGGCGCCGGCGCTGTCAGCACTGCAGAAGACCGCCGCGAAGCCGATCAACCGCTTCGGCGTGATGTACGTGCCGAACGGCATGATCATGAAGGACTACCTGCCGGCGACTGACGGCGCCGGCTACGAGCTCACGCCGACCTTGCGCGCGCTCGCGCCATTTCGCGATCGCGTGCTCGTGGTGAGCGGGTTGGAGTGCATCCCCACCCCGGGGCGCCCCGGCGGCGCGCATGCAAAGGCCAGCACCAGGTTCCTGACCGACGTCTCGCCGCCGACGAGCGAGACGTGGCTCGATGCCGGCATCTCGATGGATCAGATCCTGGCGCAGGAAATCGGCAGGCAGACGCAGCTGGCGTCGCTCGAGCTCGCGATTGAGTCGGGCGAGACCGCAGGGGCCTGCGACACCGGGTTCGCCTGTCCCTACACGAACACGATCAGCTGGAAGAGTCAGAACACGCCGCTGCCCACTCAGAACAATCCGCGCGTGATTTTCGAGCGGCTGTTCGGCGACAGCACCAGCACCGATCCGAAGGCGCGGCTCACACGCCTCGAGCGCCAGCGGAGCGTGCTCGATTCGGTCGGCGAGGAGCTGGCGCAGCTGCAGGGTGCGCTGCCGCAGTCCGATCGCACCAAGCTCACCGAGTACCTCGAGGCGATTCGCGGCGTGGAGCAGCGCATCCAGATTGCCGAGGCCCAGAGTGACCAGGAGCTCCCGCTGGTCGATCATCCGGCGGGCATCCCGTCCGGCTGGGAAGATCACCTCAACCTGATGTTCGATCTGCAGGTGCTCGCGTTTCAGTGCGATCTCACCCGCGTCATCACCTTCATGGTCGGCCACGAACACAGCGGCATGACCTATCCGCAGATTGGCGTGCCCGACGCGCATCACCCGATCTCGCACCACCAGCAGGAGCCCGAGAAGGTCGCGAAAGTCGCCAAGATCAACGCGTATCACGTGAAGATGTTGGCCAGGCTGCTCGAGAAACTGCAGGCGACGCCGGATGGCGACGGCACGCTGCTCGATCACGTGACGCTGATGTACGGAGCGGGCATCGCCGACAGCAACAGTCACTCGCCGATCGACATCCCGTTGCTGCTCGCCGGCGGCGGCGCCGGAGCACTCAAAGGCGGCCGCCACATCCGGCTCAAGAATACGCCGCTGGCCAATCTGCATCTGACGCTCCTCGAACAGTTCGGCGTGCATCGCGACCGGATCGGCGACAGCACGGGACCCATCGATGCGCGGCTGCTGTCTCTGTAGAGTCACGATCGCCGCGCTGTTCGCGCTGTGGGCCGGCACGACGATCGCGGCCGCGCCCGCCCACCTGCGGCTGATCGAGGCGGTGAAGAGCAGGGATGCGGATGCGGTGCGCGAGCTGCTCAAGCCGCATGCGCCGCCGATCGACGTGAACGCGACCGCCGCCGACGGCGCAACCGCGCTGCACTGGGCCGCGCACCGTGACGACCTGACGATCGCCGATCTGCTGATCCGCGCCGGCGCGAAGGCGAATGCTGCGAACGACCTCGGCGCGACGCCGCTGCACCTCGCCTGCATCAACCGCAGCGCGGCGATGGTCGCGCGCCTCCTCGCGGCGCACGCCGACGCGAACGCTCGGCTGCTCAACGGCGAGACTGCGCTGATGACGTGCGCGCGCGCCGGCGACGCGCCGGCGGTGAAGACGCTGCTCGCCGCCGGAGCCGCCGTGAATGCCGTGGAACACGAGCATCACCAGACGGCGCTGATGTGGGCGGTCGCCGAGCGGCACCCGGACGTGGTTCAGGTGCTGATCGACGCCCGCGCCGACATTCGCGCGCGGTCGCTGGTCTACGACCAGACGGTGGTGGACGAGCAGACGCAGCGCGCCGGACGCGAGGAGCTGAACTACACCGTGAAGCGCGGCGGCGCCACGCCGCTGCTGTTTGCCGCCCGGGTCGGCGACGTCGAATCGGCGCGGCTGCTGCTGAAGGCGGGCGCCGATGCCAACGATGCGCAGCCGGACGGTGTCAGCGCGCTGGTGCTCGCGGCCCATAGCGGACATGGGCCGCTGGCCGCGCTGCTCCTCGACCACGGCGCGAATCCCGACACCCTCGCCAGCGGCTACACCGCACTTCATGCCGCGGTGCTCAGAAGCGATGCCACGCTCGTCAAGGCGCTCCTCGCACACGGCGCCAGCCCGGACCTGCGCATCACGAGAGGCACGCCGATGCGCCGCGACACCACCGATTGGAATCTGCCGAAGACGCTCATCGGATCGACACCCTACCTCCTCGCGGCGCGGTTCCTCGAGCCGGAGATCCTGCCGCTCCTCGCCGCGGCCGGCGCCGATCGACAGGCGGTGATGCCCGACGGCGCCGATGCGCTGATGCTGGCGACCGGCATGGGCTCGGCGAAGAACGCGAGCCGTCGCGGGATCGAGACGATCGACTTCGGCAAGGTCGAACCGGAGAGCCGCGTCCGCGAGACGGTCGCGGCGGTGCTCGCGCTGAACAGCGAGGTGCGTGGCGCGAACAAGAACGGCGACACCGCGCTGCACGTCGCCGCCGCGCTCGGCTACGACACGATCGTTCAAGTGCTCGTGGACCGCGGCGCCGACGTGAACGCGGCGAACGCGCGCGGGATCACGCCGATCGCCGCGGCCACGTCCGGTTCGACGACCGGCAGAGGGCGGGCTGCGGCGCCCGCCGGCGCTGACTTGCTCGGCTTCGAACCGTCGATCCCGCTCGCCCACCCCAGCACGGTGGCGCTGCTGAAGAAGCTGGGCGCGTCCCGGTAAGGCCAATGACCGCGACGATTCGCATCCTTCCTCGAATGCGCGGACGGCGCTGCCTGGTCGTCGCAGGCCTGACGATCGCGGTCGTCGCTGGCGTACGGGCGCAGCCGGCCGTCAACTGGACTTCCGCCGACGATCACCGGGACATGATGGAGCGGCTCGGCATCAGGTCGCTCCGCCCCGGCCCGAGCGGCAGCGAGCAGGCGCCCAATCACGCCAACTACGACGAAGCGACCGCCAACCCGTTTCCGGAGCTCCCTGACGCGTTGACGCTGAAGAACGGATCGAAGGTCACACGCGCGTCCGCGTGGTGGATGGAACGCCGACCGCAGATCGTCGAAGACTTCGAGCGCGAGGTGTACGGCCGCGTCCCCGCGAACGCGCCGCAGGTGCACTGGACGGCGATCAGTACAGGTCGCGAGACGATTGGCGCGCTGCCGGTGATCGCGACGCAGCTCGTCGGGCGCGCGGACAACTCGGCCTACCCGTCGATCGACGTCGGCATCCAGATGACGCTCGTCAGGCCCGCCGACGTCACTGATCCGGTGCCGGTGATGATCATGTTCCGCCCGGCGCCGAGGCCAGGCGCTCCATCGCCGCCGCCAGGATCGGATCCGCCTGCGACCGATCAGTTGATCGCCGACGGCTGGGGTTACGCGAGCCTCACGCCCGCGACCATTCAGGCTGACGAAGGTGCCGGGTTGACGAGGGGCATCATCGGACTCACCAACAAAGGGCAGCCGCGAAAGCCCGACGATTGGGGCTCGCTGCGCGCGTGGGCCTGGGGAGCCAGCCGCGCCCTCGATTATCTCGAGACCGATCGAGCGGTGGACGCGAAGCGCGTCGGCATCGAAGGCGTCTCCCGCTATGGCAAGGCAGCGCTGGTGACGATGGCCTTCGACCAGCGGTTTGCCGTGGTCCTGGTCGGATCGTCGGGTGAGGGCGGCGCGAAGCTTCATCGGCGCAACTGGGGCGAGGCCGTCGAGAACCTGACGGCGGCCGGCGAATACCACTGGATGGCCGGCAACTTTCTCAAGTACGGCGCCGCCGACGCGACGTTCGGTTCGAAGAACGCCGGCGACCTGCCGGTCGATGCGCACGAGTTGATCGCGCTCTGCGCGCCGCGGCCCACCTTCATCAGCTATGGCGTGCCCGAGAAGGGCGACGCGAAGTGGCTCGATCATCAGGGCAGCTTCATGGCGGCCGTTGCCGCCGGTCCGGTGTTCCGACTGCTCGGCGCGAGAGATCTCGGCACCTCAGACAACTACAAGAAAGAGAAGATGCCGTCCGTGAACGTCGGGTTGCTCGACGGCCAGCTCGCCTGGCGGCAGCACGATGGCGGGCACACGGATGGCCCGAACTGGAAGTATTTTATTCCGTGGGCGGATAAGTTCCTGGGGCGCGTTGCTGCGGGGGGCGCATCAGCGCCGTCAACGCCTAAGCAGCGTTAGCAGGATCGTGCCCAGGTTCCACGCGACTACCGCCGC
>DATFWL010000640.1:0-3216 GCA_035259385.1 Vicinamibacterales bacterium
GCCCGACGTCGAGGAACGGCTGCGCTCGCTCGGCTACGTCGGCAGCAGCATCAGCCCGCGCGCGCTCGAGGATCGGCCACGCGGAGACCCGAAGGACAAGATCGCGCTGTACAACCTGCTCAAGCAGGCCGGCCTCGATTCGGTCGAAGGGCGGATCGAGGAGGGCATCCAGAAGGTCCGCCAGGCGCTCGACGAGGATCCCGAGATCGTCGAGGCGCACATCATGCTTGGCAACATGAACACGAAGGCCAAGCGCGACGACCAGGCGGTCGCGGCCTACCAGCGGGCGCTCGCACTCGACCCCGACAACCAGAACGCGGCATTCAACCTCGCGCTCGCCTACAAGACTGCGGGACGGACGGACGCGGCCGAGGCCGGGTTCGAGCGCGTGCTGGCGCTCAGCCCGCGCGACGCCAAAGCCCGCTATCAACTGGCCGACATCTGGATGACGCGGGGAGAGTTTTCACGCGCGCAGACGGCACTCGAGCGTGCGGTCGCCGACAACATCGAGAGGCCGGCGTTCCAGACCAAACTGGGCGAATGCTACATCGAGCTGAAGCGCTACGACGATGCCGAGCGTGCGCTGCAGGCGGCGTTGAAGGACAAGCCGGACCAGCCGATGGCTCACTACGATCTCGGCCTGGTCTGGGAGGCGCGCGGCGAACCGCGGCAGGCGATTGCGGAGTACGAGGCGGAGATCGCGCGCAACCGCAGAACGTACCAAGCCCACTTCAACCTCGCCAAGCTTCTGATGTCTGCGGGACGGAGAAGCGACGCGGTCAGCCACTTCCAGCAGGCGGTCGAAGCCAATCCCGATTTCGGCAGCGGGTATCTATATCTCGCCAAGGCGCGCCTGGACGCTGACGATCTTGCCGGCGCCGAGGCGGCGGCGCTCAAGGGCATGGCGCTGAATCCCGATTCGGAAATCGCCCCGCTGGGCCATTACGTACTGGCCGACGTGTACTCGCGTCTTGGGCGGACGAAGGACGCCGAGCGCGAAGCCGCGCAGGGCCGAAAGCTGGAGCGACGGCGTGCGAGTTGACGTCGGCCTGCTCGCGGGTGCCTGTTGCCTCGCCGGCTGCGTCGCGCGCGGGTCGGCGCCGGTCGCGACGCTCCCGCAGCACGTTCTCGTCGTGACCATCGACACGCTCCGCGCCGATCGGCTCGGCTGCTACGGCAATCGTGAGGTCCCGACGCCGAACCTGGATCGGATCGCGCGAGAGGGCCTGCTCGCCCCTGACGCGAACGTCCCCGCACCGATCACTCGACCATCGCACGTCTCGATCTTCACCGGCCTGTACCCGGCGCAGCACGGCATTCGCGACAACATCTCGCGCGCGCTGGCGCCGGAGGTGCCGACGCTCGCCGAGGCGTTCAAGGCGGCCGGCTTCGAGACCGCCGGCTTCGTGTCGTCGATCGTGTTGTCCCGTCAATCAGGCCTGGCCCGCGGCTTCGACACCTTCTCGGATCGATTCGATCTCGGGCCGGATGCTCACGACGAAGCCCGCTTCCTGGACATTCTCGAAAAGCGCGGCGACGTGGCGGTCGCCGACGCGATCGCATGGCTCGAGAGCCATGCGCGGGCGCGCACGTTCGCGTGGGTGCACCTCTACGATCCGCACGCACCGTATGAGCCGCCCGAACCGTATGCCTCGCGCTATGCCGATCGGCCGTACGACGGCGAGGTCGCCTGGTCGGATGAGCTCGTCGGTCGACTCGATGCGGCGCTTGCGCGTCTCGGCATCCGCGACCGAACGCTCGTCGCGGTGACGGCCGATCATGGCGAGGCGCTTGGCGAGCACGGCGAATCGGTGCACGGTTTTTTTCTGTACGAGGCGACGCTGAGAGTCCCGCTCCTCATGCGCGGCCCCGGCATCCGGCCGGGCACGCGAATTCCGGTCGTCGCGCGCAGCGTGGATCTGTTTCCGACGATTCTGGAGTTGTCCGGCGTGCCGTCGCCGAAAGGCACGCTCCCCATCGCCGGCCGCAGCCTCGCAGCCGCGGCGCGCGGCGACCGTCGAGGGCTCGACGAAGCTCCCGCGTTTGCGGAGTCGTTGACGCCGCGCATTCACTACGGCTGGAGCGATCTCCGTAGCATTCGCGACGGACGATGGAAATTCGTTCTGGCACCGCGACCGGAGCTCTACGATCTCGCGCGCGATCCGGCGGAGCGCCGCAATCTGGTGGTCGACGAGCCGGCGCGCGCGCGTGCCTTGCGGACGGCGCTCGAGCGGCAGCTCGGCTCCGAGGAGTCGGCGCTGTCGGCCCGCGCGGCGCCGCCGGGTGACATTCCGCTCGAGCTCGTCGAGAGACTCGGCGCGCTCGGCTATGTGAGCGGGGGACAGAATCCCGCCGAGATGGGCGCCGATCCAAAGGACAAGGTCGAGGAGTACAAGGTCCTCAACGCGCTCCTGCACGAGGGGTTGACGCTGCTGCGAGACCGCGATTACAACGCAGCCGTCGACCGTTTTCAGGCTTTGTCAGCGCGCGGCATCGACAGCTTCGAGTCGCACTACTACTACGGGCAGGCGCTCGTCGGACTCCGGAAGTGGAAGGCGGCGGCGGTCGAGTTCGAGCGGGCGATCCCGCGCCTTCCGGGGTTTGCCGCCTCGTACCTGATGCTCGCCGAGTGCGACGTGGCGGCCGGCGACCGCCCTCGAGCCATCGACGCGCTGACCCGTGGCGTGACGGCGGTTCCAACCGATCCACGCCTTCACAGGCGGTTGGGCGAGCTATATCGGGACGCAGGCAAGTTCCAGGAGGCGCTCGACGCGTTCCACCAGGCGATTGCGCGAGACCCCGGCGACGCGTCGCAGTGGAACTCAGTGGGGATGATTCTCGGTGCTGGCGGTGACCTCGCCGAAGCCGAACACGCGTTCCGGCAGGCGGTCGATCGCGATCCGGGCGAGTCGCGCTACACCTACAACCTCGGCCTCACGCTCGAACGCGAGCATCGCACCGGCGACGCGAAGACGTACTTCCTCAAGACCCTCGAGCTGAACCCCCAATTCACTCCTGCGCGAGAGAAACTGGGAAGTCTGAAGTAGACAACGTCAGACTTCCCGCCCGGTCAGAACTTGATGCGGGCTCCCAGCTGCAGTCGCCTCGGGTAGACGTACCGTGACGCGACGCCGAACGACGACGCCTGGTCGCCGCGACGGCTCAGGACGTTCTCGCTGTCGTCACTGTTGGTCAGGTTCAGCGCGTCCATGAACA
>DATFWL010000641.1:0-10895 GCA_035259385.1 Vicinamibacterales bacterium
CTTGAAGCCGGTCAACTCCGAGACCACGCGATACGTGCCGTCCTTCAGGTTCGAGAAGACGTAGTATCCGGACTCGTTGCTGACGGTCGAGTACGAGATGTTGGTGTTGACCTCGGTAATCGTCACGGTGACGCCCGGCAGCACGAGCCCGGACGCATCGCTCACGTTGCCGAGCAGAGATCCCTTCACCGCCTGCGCGGCGGCAGGAGCGGATGATGCGAGGACGAGCACGACGATCGTCCCGCACACGCCGGGCGTGTATCCACAGAGACGGCCCATCGAATCCTCCTTAACCTCGACCTGGTGTGATGACGTGCTGCTGGCCTGCGAATCCTCCGTGTTCGACTGGTGGCCGGTCACGAACGACCGTCGTGCGAATGACGTGCAATGACGCGGGCAATCGTTACCACGTGACCGCGCGGCGGTCAAGGACAAGCGGGCGAGGTGAAGCGCTCAGCGTCGCGGCGGATCGAGCGGGTTCAGTCCATTCTTGTACAGCGGATCCATGGCGGCGAGATCGGCGCGGTAGCTCACGGTGGTCGCGGTCGGAAACGACGCCGGAACCTTCTGCGTGACCGCGCCGGTCGCCGCCCACTCCACGCCGCGCTGAAACGTCGTCGCGAAATCGACCGAGCTCATCGCGTTGACGTCGTGGCCGAGCGTCGTGTGAAAGACGCGGCCGCGGCCGTACTGCACGACGATCAGCTGCGGCTCGTCGCGTCCGGTGCCGCGATTCGCCGGATCGGAGTGCGCCGTCGCCAGCACAGTCATGTTCCGTCCGGGTCCGCGCAGCGACGCGTACAGCTCGTCGCCCTGGTGCATCCACGTCGCTGGCAACCCCTTCGTAATCGGGTGATTCGGCTCGCGGAGCGTCACGGGGTACGGCAGCCTGGTTCCGTGGCTGCCGGCCGGGCCCGGCGAGCTGTCCGAGGTGAGCGCGCCGTCCTTGACGAACCAGTACGGCCCCGCGCTCTCAGTGCGGTTGCGCCAGCCGCCGACGCCAGTCATCTCGTTGAACGCCTTCCAGGCGGGGAACGCGTTGTCTGCCGCGTGCACGATGACGAGGCCGCCGCCGTCTCGCACGTAGCTCTCGAACGCATTCTTGACGCTCGCGGGCCAGCGTTCGTCCGGCGCGTCGTAGTTCATGACGATCGCGCCGCGACCGGCGAACGACGGCTGAAACCCGGTGAGCTCGCCGGTCGCCGACGGCGCCGTTACGACCTCGACCGTGAAGAGTCCGGTCTCGGTGAGCAGCGTCTTCAGCACCGGCGTCGTCACCTGCCAGCGATGATACGGGCCAGCGCTTTCTCCGTCGAGGATCATGATGCGGGTCGTCGCCGCGGCGCGCGGCGACACGGCCGAGCACCACAGCGCCGCAGCGAAGAACATGCAGACCGTCCGCCTCATGACCGTCTCCCGTCGTTCATGGTAGATTCCGCGGCAATGGCGAATCGGCTGCAGAATCTAACAGAATCGCTCGCCGTTGTCCTGCTCCTCTCCCCCGTCGGTCAGGCGCCGTCGCCTGCCACACCAGAGCAGCTGCAGGCCGGACAGCGCGTGTTCGCCGCGCAGTGCGGCTTCTGCCACGGTCGCGATGCGATGGGCGGCGAGACCGGTCCGAACCTGACGCGGTCGGCAATGGTGCGCGACGATCCGAGCGGCGATCGGGTTCGCGCGCTGCTGCGCGAAGGGCGCACCGACAAGGGCATGCCGGCGTTCCGGCTCAGCGACGCCGACGTCACCGCGATCATCGCATTCATCCGCAGTCAGGGCGCCAAGGCGGCATCGCCGGGCGCGCGCCGCTCGGTGGACGCCGCGGATCTGCGGACGGGCGACGCCGGACGCGGGCGCGACTACTTCAACGGCACCGGCCGGTGTGCGACCTGCCACTCGCCGACCGGCGATCTCGCCGGCGTCGCGAAGCGGCTGCAGGGCCTCGAGCTGTTGCAGCGGATGCTGTATCCGTCGAAGAGCCGCGCCGCCACGGTCAGCGTCACACTCCGCTCCGGCGAGACCGTCAAAGGCACGCTCGCGTATCGCGACGAGTTCACGATTGCGCTGACCGACGCGACGGGCCGCTACCGCTCGTGGCGCCCGCAGGACGTGACCTTCACCGTGAACAACCCGCTCGACGCCCACGCCGAACAACTGGCCAGGTACACCGATGACGACGTGCACGACGTGCTGGCGTATCTGCAGACGCTGAAGTAAGCGAAAGCAGCAAATATGAATTTGGAACTTGGAATTTGGAATGCGTCGCGGGCTGCGAACGAATTTCGAACGTCAGGTTCGAGGTTCTTGATTGTCCTGACGACGGTTCTGTTCGGATGCGTCGCCTGGGCCCAGGAAGCCACCGACGGGTGGAAAACCTATCACGGCGACAACACCGGGCGCCGGCACAGCACGCTCATGCAGCTGACGCCGGCAAACGTTCATCAGATCACGCTGGTGTGGGCGTTCGCCACTGGCGACACGTCGCAGATCAAAGGGACGCCGATCGTCTCGAACGGCATCGTCTACGTGACGACGCCGGACAACGTGTGGGCGATCGACGCGCGGTCGGCGCATCAGTTGTGGCGTTATTCGTATCCGGCGAACGAAGGCTTCCACATCGGCCATCGCGGCGTGGCGATCGACAAGGACTCCGTCTTCTTCACCACACCGGACGCCCATCTCGTCGCGCTCGACGCCCACAGCGGCAAGGTGAAATGGAACGTCGTGATTGCCGACCAGAAGAAAGGGTACTGGTCGACGAACGCGCCGCTGCTGATTCGCGATCACCTGATCGTCGGCGTAGCCGGAGACTTCGACAACCTGCCGGGCATGCTGACCTCCGTCGACCCCGAAACCGGCAAGACGCAGTGGGTGTTCTACAGCACGCCGCCGCCGGGCACGCCCGGCAATCCGAGCGACGGCGCGACCGGCGGCCAGATGTGGATGACCGGCACCTACGATCCGCGCCTGAACCTGCTGTTCGTCGGCACCGGCAACCCGACACCCGTGCTGAACGGGCCGGCGCGCGCCGGCGACAACCGCTGGACCGACAGCATCGTGGCGATCAATCCGGACACGGGCAAGATGGCCTGGGGCTTTCAGGCGACACGGCACGATACGCACGACTGGGATGCGGCCGAGGTCCCGGTGCTGATCGATGCGCCGTTCAACGGCTCGCCGTCGCAGCTGCTGCTGCAGGCATCGCGCAACGGCTACTTTTATGTGCTCGATCGCACCACCGGCCGGAGCCTGCTCACGACGCCGTTTGCGACGGCAAACTGGGCGACCGGCATCGATCAGGACGGCCGGCCAATTCCCAATCCGGCGAAGGAACCGGCACGCGACGGCCGGCTCGTCGCACCGGATGAAAGCGGCGGCACGAATTATCGATCGCCGAGCTTCGACCCGGGCAGTGGTCTGCTGGTCGTGAGCGCGCACGACGCATACGGGATCTATTTCTTCCGGCCGGATCACGGCTCGTACGGCTGGGCCGGCGCCGACTACGGCGTCTACGGCAAGAGCGTGCTGCGCGCGATCGATTATCGGACCGGCGCCGTCAAGTGGCATCACGATCTCGGCGACGGCGCGTCCGGCGCCGGCGTCCTCACGACGGCGACGGGCCTGACGTTCACCGGCGACACCGCCGGCAACGTGCTCGGTCTGCGGACGTCGGATGGCGCGACGCTGTGGCATGCGGCAATCGGCCGCGTCGGCAATTCGCCGATCACCTACGAGCTCGACGGCCGGCAGTTCGTGCTCGTGGGCGGCGGATCGTCCTTGTATGCGTGGGCACTGCCGGAAGCGCCGGCGGGCCGCTGACCTCGATGGCTGTCAGCCAGCACGAAACGGCGGCGCGGTTCCGCGCGCTCCACGACGGTCCGGGGACCTTCGTCATGCCGAATCCATGGGACGCCGGTTCGTCCCGAGTGCTCGCGGGCCTTGGCTTCAAGGCGCTGGCGACCTCGAGCGCGGCGTCTGCCTGCGCCATCGGTCTCCGGGACGGCGCGCTGACGCGAGAACAGGCGCTCGCGCATGCCCGCCTGATTGTCGACGCGACCGATCTGCCGGTCTCCGCCGATCTGGAAAAGGGATTCGGCGACGCGCCGGAGTCAGTCGCCGAAACAATCCGGCTGGCGGCACAGGCCGGGCTCGTTGGATGCACGATCGAGGATTCAACCGGCAACCCGGACCGGCCTCTGTTCGACGATCAGCTGGCAGTCGAACGGATCGCCGCTGCGGTGGAAGCGGCACGTGCGCTCCCGTTTCCCTTCATGCTGACTGCGCGCGCGCACAATCTCCTCTACGCCCATCCGAGCCTGGAGGACACGATTCGGCGTCTTCAGGCCTTCGAACGGGCAGGAGCCGACGTGCTGTTCGCACCCGGCCTGCCCGATCTTGCGGCGGTGCGTGCCGTGTGCGGGGCGGTGTCGAAGCCGATCAACTTCATGGTCGGCATCAAGGGGAAGTCATTTTCGGTGAAGGAGCTGGCCGCGGCGGGCGTCAAACGGATCAGCCTCGCGACGTCGCTGTATCGCGCGGCCATGACCGGTTTGCTCGACGCCGCGCGCGAGGTCGGCGAACAAGGCGAGTTCGGATTTCTCGATCGATCGGTGACGACGGCCGATCTCAACGCCCTGATGGGAAGCTGACGCCGATCACTTCGCGTCGTGAAAGATCACGCCGAGCGTGTGGCGGTGGCCGGATCGAATCCGGCTGACGCCGTGGCGCATCGTGACGCGATAGGTGCCGCGCGTTCCCGCGACCGGGCGATGGCGCACGGCCCACACCGCAGCGTCGCCGCGCAGCACAGGCAGGACCTCGACTCGCGACTGCATCCGCGGCCGCTGCTCGGTCACGACGAACTCGCCGCCGCTGAAATCCTTCCCGGGTTCCGACAACAGGACCATCGCCTGCAGCGGAAAGACATGTTCGCCGTACACGTCCTGGTGCAGCGCGTTGAAATCTCCTTCGCCGTATTGCAGGAGCAGCGGCGTCGGCCGGGTCTGGCCGGCGGCATGGCAGCGCGTGATGAAGTCGCCGTGCGACGCCGGGTAGCGGACATCGACGCCCATCGCCTCGTTCCACCGATTGGCGATCGGGACCAACCGCGCGTAGAGCGACGTCCGCAGCCGGCTCAGTATCTCCGGCAACGGGTACGTGAAGTACTTGTACTCGCCGCGTCCGAAGCCGTGCCGCGCCATGACCACCTGGCTGCGAAACATGCGGTCGTCGCCGTAGAGCGCCGCAAGGGCACGGGTCTCCTCGGCGGTCAACAGCGCCGGCAGCGTTGCCCAGCCGTGCGCGTCGAGATGCGTCGCGACATCAGTCCAGGCGTACTGCGTCACGCGCGTGTCGATGTCGGCGGCCTCGATCGTCGCGCTGTTCGAGTTCACGATGCGTGCGGCCATCGCTGCGCTTCCTTCCAGAGCGGACTCAGCGTCCTGGCATTACTATCGCGCAATCGGTCCGCGCAGGCACTCCGGGTCTTGCGTGCGAATCGCTCGGCTGAAGCCGTCGCGCTACATCCGACCCACCGAATCGCTCGGCAGAAGGGTTCGCGCGACTCCGCGGACGTAGCGCGAAGGCTTTAGCCGAGCGACCGCGGCGCGTTCTGGTCACTCGGCCCGCAGCGCGGCTACCGGATCCGCATGAATCGCACGGCGGGCGGGCACATACGTCGCTATGGCGGCGGCGGCCCCGAGCGTGGCGGCGGCCATCGCAATCGCTCCTGGCTCGACACCGCCGCCGTCGAACTGCACCGATGACACGACCTGCGAGACAACTCCCGCGCCCGCCGCGCCGACCAGCAGCCCGAGCGCAATCGCGCCCCATTCGCCGGCCAGTACGGGAAGCAGCATCTGCGCGGGGCGCGCCCCCAGCGTGAGCCGGATGCCGATCTCGCGCGTACGGCGCGCCATCGCGAACGCCGTGACCGAATACACGCCGATCACCGCAAGGAGCAGGCTCGCCGCGGCCGCGATCTCGATGAGGTCCGTGTTGAACCGGCGCGAGCCGAGCGAGGCCTCGAGTACCTGCAGCACCGGGCGGGTGCTCGACGCCGCAATGTCGTTGTCGAGGCGGCGCACCACGGCACGCACCGGATCGGCGGCTGCCATCGGATCATCCGCCGTCCCGACCACCCAGTACATCCGCGCCGCGACCAACGGCGCCTGTCCGTCCGCCATCTGCCGCAGCGGCACGTAGAGATCGGCGGTTGGAGCCGCGTCGAGTCCGAACTGCTTGACGTCGTCGCACACTCCCACTACTTCGAGCGCATCCCGACCGACGAGAACGTGCTGGCCGAGGGGAGACGAACCGGGCCAGTGGCGATCGGCCAGCGTGCGGCTGACGATCGCGACACGCCGCGTGGTTTCGCGATCCGTGTCGTCGAATTCGTGCCCGCGGAGCGCGACGCCCATGACCCGGAAGTAACCCGGCGTGACGATTCGGTAATGCGCCTGCGGAATCTCGTCAGCGGGCGGTTCCGGCTGGCCGATCACGCGGTAGTCCTGCGTCGAGAGGAGCCCGCTCAGCGGCAGCAGCGAGATCGCGGCGGCTTCGCGAACGGCGGGCAGCTCCCGCAGGCGGCTTGCAAGCGTATCGGCAAAGCTGACGATTGCCGCCGGTCTCGCGTACTTTGCCGGCGGCAGCGCCAGCTGCACGGACAAGACATTCCTTCCCGCGAAGCCGGGCTTGACAGCCTGCAAACGATTGAAGCTCCTTACCGTGATCAGCATCGAAACCAGCAGCACAAGCGCCGCGGCAACCTGCGCCGCGACGAACATGCGCCGCAACCGTCCTTGCGCGATCCCTGCGGAGCTCGTGCGTGCTTCGTCAGCCAGTCCGAGTGCCGGTGCGCTGGAAAAGAGCCACGCCGGGATCACGCCGCAGAGGAGCGCGGCGCCGGCGCTGGCGCAGAGGGCGAACGCCGTCACGCCCGACGTGAGAGCGACGTCGTCGAGCCGCGGCAACGCCGTGCCGGCCCACCAGACGAGCACCCGGGCGAGGCTCCGTCCGACGAAGATGCCGGCGACGCTGCCCGCGGCGACGAGGACGGCGACCTCGCTCAGGAGCTGGACGGCGAGACGCGCGCGCGTCGCGCCGAGCGCGGCGCGGAGACTGATCTCCCGCCGTCGCGCCGTCGTCGTAACCAGGACCAGGTTCGCGATGTTTGCGCAGGCGACGAGAAGCAGCACGATCACCGCCGCCAGCAGGATCAACAGCAGCGCCCGGGCGTCCCCGACGATCTCCCGATCCAGTGGAAACAGGTTGACGCCGAGTTTCTTCGCGTTCGCGTCGGGATAGTCGCGCCGGAGCCGCGCGCCGATGGCATCGAGGTTGGTTTTCGCGGCCGTGACGGACACGCCAGCCTTCAACCGCCCGACGACGCGAAGAAAACCGGCGCCGCGATCCGAGCGGCGCGGATCGGTCTCGATCGACAGCGGCACGGCGATCTCGGCGTCGCGAAACGGAAACACGAACCCGGACGGCAGGACGCCGACAATCGTGTGGCCGGCGCCGTTCAGCGACACGATCCGGCCGACGGCGGCGGGATCGGCGCCGAAGCGCCGCCGCCAGAGGCGCTCGGTCAGGACGGCGACCTGCTGTCGGGCGTCGGCTCCGACGAAGGTCCGTCCAAGCATCGGCTGGACGCCGACCACGTCGAAGAAGTTCGGCGCCACGCGGACGCCCTCGAGCCGTTCGGCATCGCCCGAACCGGTGAGATTCGCGGTCCAGTTGGTGAAGGCCGCCAGACCGTCGAGCACCTCGTTCTGATCGCGGTAGTCGAAAAAATCGAGCGCGGAAAACGGCGCCCGATCGCGCTCGACGCGCGCGTTCCACAGCCACACCAGGCGGGCGGGATCGCGCACCGGCAGGGCGCGCACGATCACCGCCTCGACGACTGCGTAGACAGCGGTGGCCGCGCCGATGCCGAGCGCGATGGTGACGACGATGGCAGTGGCGACAGCTCGGCGCCGCCGCCAGGCGGTCAGGAGTCTCATCGCCGCAGCTTAACTATGTTATGAATATTGCGTCAACAAGATATGACCGTTACGACGCTTGACCCGACCGCCCGCGAGTGGCTGCTGCTGCTCTTCTTTCTGCCGGCCGGCCGCGCGCACGCGCGCGTCCAGGCCTGGCGGCGGCTGCAGCGGACCGGCGCCGTCCTGCTGAAGAACTCGGGCTATGCCATCCCGGCGTCGCCGGAGGCGCGCGAGGACTTCGAGTGGATCAAGCGCGAGATTGTCGGCAGCGGCGGACAGGCGATGGTGCTTGCCGCGCGTGCGCCTGACCCGCCGACCCAGGCGGAGATCGTGCGCGCTTTTCGCGCGGCGCGCGGCCGCGACTTCGGGAAACTGCGCGCGGACGCCGCTCACCTGCTCGAGCGGACGGCTGGCCGGCCTCCGCGCCCGGCGAGCCGTCAGGTCACGCAGCGGCTACGCCGGTTGCGCGAACGATTCGATGAAACCGTCGCGCTCGACTTCTTCGCGGCGCCGGAACGTGAGCAGGTTGCCACGCTGCTCCGCGAGCTCGACCACCGCACGGGAAGGACACGAAACATGGATTCACCACCGACCTCGAGAGTGCGGGCCACGGACTATCACGGCAGAGTCTGGGTGACACGGCCACGGCCCGGAGTCGATCGGATGTCCTCGGCATGGCTGATTCGACGGTTCATCGACCCGAAAGCACGCTTCGCATTCGCGTCGCCCGCGGCTCGGTCGACGGCGATTCCTTTCGACACGTTCGACGCGGAATTCGGCCATCACGGGACGCACTGTACATTCGAGACGTTTTGCGAGCGATTCGCGATCGCCGATCAAGCGGTCCGCCACATCGGACGGATCGTTCACGATCTCGATCTCAAGCAAGCGACCTACGGAGAACCGGAGACCGCCACGGTCGGGCGGTTGGTCGACGGTCTTCGCCGCGTCAAGCACGACGATGCGGCGCTGTTGCAGTCGGGAATGGAGATGTTCGAGGCGCTGTACCAGTCGCTGGCCGCGTCCGCGGCGGCGCCGGCCACATCGGGCAAACGGTCGCGCCGCGCCCGGGTTGGGGCGACTCGACGACGGAAACAGTCCTGACGTTTCAGGAGTCCCGGCCCTCTGACGACGCGTCCACTATCGGACATGACGCCGGCGGGTCCTTCCAAGAATTTGGGGATACTCGACTCGCCATCGAGATCGAGTCGTCCCGCGGCCCCTCGCGGGGGACGGGTGTGCTATAGACGTTCCCGGCGCCATCGCCCGTCAACCTCGCGTGCCGATGTGAGGGACTCCATGAACATCACCTCGTGTCTGCTCGTCATCGCGCTCGGAACCGGCTCCGTCGCTCTGGTCGCAGTTCGCGGCGACGCCGTTCAGGAGTGGACGTTCCAGTCGCTGACCGGCTTGAAGCTGGTGAATGGCACCGCCGAACTCACGACCTACCGGGGTCGCCGCGCGGTTCATCTCACGCCGTCGCCAGATCATCAAACTGCCGCGGACAACGTCAGCGCCATCCTCGGCGACTCGGAGTTTACGAAGGGGACGATCGATGCCGAGGTCGCGGGTGCGCCGCGCGGCAGCATGCCCGGCGATGCTCGCGGGTTCATCGGCATGGCGTTCCACGTCCAGGCCGACGAGCGTCGCTACGAAAATCTCTACCTGCGACCGACCAACGGGCGCGCAGACGATCAACTGCGCCGGAACCACTCCGTGCAGTACACGTCAGAACCCGACTTCCCGTGGCCGCGCCTCCGCGAACAGACTCCCGGCAAGTACGAGTCGTACGTCGATCTCGAGCCCGGCGTCTGGACGGCGATGCGGATCGTGGTGTCCGGCACTCGGGCAGAGCTGTACGTGAACGGCGCGAAACAGCCCTGCCTGATCGTGACGGATCTCAAGCTCGGCGACACGCGAGGTCGCGTGGCGCTGTGGGCGCACTCCAGCACGGACGCGTATTTCTCCCGCGTCACATTGCGGCGACAATAAGAGTGCCTGTCAAATTGCTCACCAGACTCACGCGCCGGGACCTGTTTCGCCTGTGCGGCGCCGCGCCGCTCGCAGCCTGGACCACGGCGGAACCGCACGACTCCCCGCTGCCGCTCGCGCCAGGCGCGGCGACGTCCCCACAGCGGACAGCCCTTATCGATTCGTGTCGAAAGCGGATCGCCGGCCTCGACACGCGGTTCGAGAAACGGGTCCATCGCGGCTCCCGGACGATGCCGTATCGCCTGTTCCGTCCGTCCGAAACCGCCAAGGCGCCGCTCGTGCTGTATCTGCACGGGAGCGGAGGCCTGGGCGACGACAACGTGCTGCAACTCGGCCTCGGCAATATCTTCGGGACACTCCGCTGGGCGCTGCCCGACACGCAGCAGCGGTTGCCCTGCTACGTCGTCGCCCCCCAGACCGATCGCGGCTGGGCCAACTACGAGACATCTCAGAGCGGGCCGGCTCACGTGACCGCCGGCCTGGGTGACGGCGCGCGCCTCGCGCTGGAGATCGTGGAGGCGCTGCAACGCGAGCTGCCGATCGACGGCCGGCGCCTCTACGTGACCGGACAATCAATGGGCGGCGCCGGCGTGTGGAACCTGGTCGCCCATCGTCCGCAGGTGTTTGCGGCGGCGGTGATCTGCTGCGGCAGCGCGACGCCCGACGACGTGAAGCCGCTCGTGCACGTGCCGCTTTGGAACTTCCACGGCGATGCCGACGGCACCGTTCCTGTGGCGGTGTCCCGGAACCGCATCGCGGCTCTGCGAAAAGCAGGCGGCCATCCGTTCTACACCGAGTACGCGGGAGTGGGTCACAATGTCTGGGAGTGGGCATTCACCGAACCGGCGCTGGTCGAGTGGCTCTCCGCTCAGCGCCGTCCGGCGTAGCCGACTGACGTGACGCGCGCGGGCGACGATTCAATCG
>DATFWL010000642.1:0-5393 GCA_035259385.1 Vicinamibacterales bacterium
CAAGGCGATGGTTCCGATGTCGGCGGCGCCTGGCGTCAGCAACATCGCCGGTTTCCGCGACGATGGGATCTTCTGCAAAGGCGGCATTCCTCAACTGGACTGGGCGTGGTAGTACGCGTCGTACGCGCCGGCGACGCACCCGTTCCTGCCGCGTCCACGGCCGCTCAGGCGTCGATGATCGAGCTTCCGATTCAATCCGACGGCTGAACGAACGAATGGCGTGCGCCGTTGACTCCGCGGCGCTGTCGTGATTGCCACGACGCGAGCTCCGGCAGCGGCGAATCCAGCACGAACACCGGGAATCGGGATCGTGCAGCCACACGAAAGAAATCGCCGTAATAGCGTCCGGAT
The DNA here is from genome assembly GCA_035259385.1 of Vicinamibacterales bacterium. Classification (GTDB taxonomy): domain Bacteria; phylum Acidobacteriota; class Vicinamibacteria; order Vicinamibacterales; family CAVVIG01; genus QHWK01. The sequence goes on from DATFWL010000642.1 coordinate 352, forward strand.
GTGTCCTTCGGCGTGTACTCAACTGACGCGCCGCTGCATTGGCCAGGATGCCATCGCCGGCTCGTCCCATTCTCGAGCCACGCCGGCGGCATGATGCCGCGAATGACGGCGACACCCTCCGCTCGATACTCGTCGATCTCCCGTGAAATATGCGTCGTCGGTTGATGTGCAGCTCGCACGTCTGGTTCTGCTGCGACCAGCTACTCGTCAAGCCGCTGTCGAAGCGGAACGGGTTGACTCCGACCGAGAACGCGCGTTCCGTTAACCGAAACGGCCCTGATGCTGCCTATCGTCTGACGTCGGCAAAGGCACTCCGATGGGCGGCATGAAAGCTCTTGAACCGGACGGCCTCACCATTTGCCCGTCGTCGAGCCCATGGACAATCCCGTCGCCGGCAAGCATTTCATCGATGGCCTCAGCGATGGATCAGGGCCTTGTTCTCTGCAGACATGGTGGCTCCTTCGTTATTGCCCGCGCACGGGGCCGAACTCCGACGGCGGATGACGATGGCGCGTGGCTGATTCGTAGGCGGACGCGATGCGAAACAGCAGCGGCTCGGCAAATGGTCGCGCGATGAAATCGACGCCGACCGGCAGCGACGCAGCGACCGGACCGACGAGTCGAGTCGAGTCGCCGTCAGGCACGCGATCCCACACCGCGGTGGTGAAGCCTGCCGGAACGGTGATTGCGGGAAATCCCTGCTGCCCGATCAGCGACCAGCCGATCGGATTGCGGCCGTTGGCAATCGGCTCGCGCGGTGCCGTCAACTTGCGCGGCGGAATGGTCGACATCGGCGACATCAGCGCATCGAGCCGCTGTTCCTGCATGCACTGCAGCAGGACCGTCTGCAGGGCAAAGCGTCCCTGCATCCGGACGGCCGTATCGAGCACGGTCACCCGCTCGGTCTGCTCGCGCGCCTGCTTGCGATCAGGGAAATGCGGATCGGTGTAGAAGCGCGCTTTCGTGATCAGATCGGCATTGCTCTTGATGTTCGCGTCGCCGCGCTCTCGCAGATAGCGGTTCATCATGTACTTGCCTTCACCGGCCGGTCCGATGCCTCCGGCGTTGAGCGTGCGCAGCGACAGATCCTGCGGCACGCGTCCAGGGTTCGCGCGAAGATCGACCAACGTGGCGATCTGATCACCAGTATCAGCCTGGCTCGCCGAAGCTGCGGGCGGAGGCGGCCCTGACGCGTTCGCAGGAAAGAGCTGCGGGAACTGGCGGGCAAATCCGGAGTTCATCAGCTCCGGCGTGTAGTGGGCGAGGCAGTCTTTGAAGAGCTCGCTCTCCGGCCCGGGGTCGACGATCGTTGCACCAAGCTCGCGAACATCCGCGATCGCCCGCTCGATGAGATCGATGCTCTCTTCGTCGGCCTTCGAGAACAGCTTCCTGCTCATGTACTCGCGCAGCACGCCGATGCGGACGCCATCCAGCCGCCGCGTACCCGCAAAACTCTCGTACGAGCGAGCGGGCTTGCGACCGATGCTGGTCACCGTGAGCTCGTCTTTCGGGTCGTAGCCCGCATAGGCGCCGAAGATCTTCGCGGCGTCCTTCACGGTTCGACACATGGGACCGACTCTCATGTTGAGACCGGCTCCCATCATCCCGTCTGCACTGACCAGCTCCCGCGTCGGCGCAAGGCCGACGAGGCTGTTCACGGCCGACGGCCAGCGAACCGAGACCACCGTCTCCTCGCCGATCGCGCAGGTCACGAGATTGGCGGCCACGGCGGACCCGGATCCCGCGCTCGACATACCCGGCTCGCGTTCGGTGTCGTAGGGGTTGCAGAACGTCCCGCCGAACGAGCTGCGCGCGCCATCGACCGCATACTCGGCGAGATTCGCCTTCGCCAGCAGGATCGCGCCCGCGTCACGCAATCGCTTCACGAAGCTCGCATCGTCTCGTGGTCGATCGTTGGCGTAGTCCGCGTCGGCGCCTGACGTCGTCCGCATGTCGAACGTGTCGTACTGGTCCTTGATCGCGAGCACGACGCCGTGCAGCGGCCCCACGAGCGTGCCTGTGTGCGCGAACTGGCGATCCTGCGCGGCCGCCACCTCCAATGCATCCGGCATCTTCGGGTCATCGTCTCGTGTGTCGGTGAGGCTGCGCGCCTTTCGAGCATCGAAACCCCACTTCGTGCGAGTCGCCGGACGGAGGTTCAGGGTCGACAACGCATTGATCTGTCGCGCGTGCGCGATCGTCGTGATCGGGCCGAGAATTCCCTGCGGCTCGTTCACGCAAGTGCCGTTGTACGCTTTGATGCGTCTGAGGTAGCCCTCGACGAGCGCGACGGTTGTGATCTGCTTCGACCGAATCGCCTGCTGGATCTGGTCGATCATGGCCTCTTCGATCTGAAATGGACGCGACCCTCGCCCAGAGCCTGCTTGCTGAGCGCTTGGTGCGTCGCGTCCGTCTCGAGCCGGACCGATGTAGTGTTCAGCTCTCATCGGACCTGTTGCCGCTGCGACAAGGATCGCCGCTGCCGCAATCCCTCTGTGCACTCGCGTCGATGCCTGCATCATCACTGCGCCTCATGCTCTGGAGACGCGCGATCATACTCTGCACGCCAACGAGGTCGGCGCGAGCGCTTGTGGCCGTACGCGTTGAGGGAGTCAGGTCAGCCTGGAGAAATCAGGCTGACGTCAATGGGTTCACGACAAATGCGGCGAGTGCGTAGGGTGACGTAACGGATCGAGTCGCGCACCGACACGGCGAATCATTGTTCGCCATTCGTGGACGCGATGAGCGCGGAGTCGATGCGGCGTGGGCGAAGCGGGTGCTCGAGGAACGCCGCGACCCCTTCAGGATGACGCCGTCCCCCGCTGTCGACTGCGACGATGTCAAGTGGTGACCCGTCGGGATAGAGCCCTCTCCTCGCTCCTGTCCGATCGCGATTTCCAGTACCGCCACTCTGCCAATCGCGCTGTCGTCGAAGTGCGGCAGTTTCGCCATGAAAAACGGGGTCCCAGCCGGGTTGACTGTTATCAACCGGCGCTGCTAACGTCACGCCGCTCATGAGCAAGAGCGATCCGTCGCGACGCGATTTTCTGCGTGCCTCATCCGTCATCGCCGCTCCTCTGCTCGCGCAGGCGCCGCAATCGCACCGCCCGCGCTCGAACGTCATTCTCGTCATCTCCGACCAGTTCCGATGGGACTGCCTTGGCGTCAACGCTCGCACGCCGCTCGGTCTGACACCGAACCTCGACGAAATGGCTCGGGACGGGGTGAACTTCGCCAACGCGATCACGAATCAGCCGGTCTGCGCGCCCTCGCGCTGCTGCATCTTCACCGGACAGTACGCGAGCCGTCACGGCGTTTGGCGCAACGGGCCGTCGCTGCCGACCGACAGCGTCACGATTGCATCGGTTTTTCGCAGCGCTGGGTATTCGGCCAACTACATCGGCAAGTGGCACCTCGCGCCCGAAGATCAGGCCAACCCGGCGACGCTAGGCCACGTTCCGCCGCAGTATCGTGGGGGCTTCGACGATCTGTGGGAAGGCTGCAACGTCCTGGAACGCACGTCGCATCCGTACGAAGGGAGCATCTGGGACGGTGCCGGACGCGAGATCAGATTCCAAGACGTCTATCGCGTCGATTTCCTCACCGACCGCGTCCTCAGGTTCCTGCAGCAGCCGCGAGAGCCGTTCTTCCTCGTCGTGTCGTATCTCGAGCCGCACCACCAGAACGACTGCAACTGTTTCGTCGCGCCCAAGGGCTACGCAGACCGTTATCGCAACGCGTTCGTCCCGCGCGACCTCTCATTCTTTCCCGGCGACTGGCAGGCGCAGTTGCCCGACTACTACGGCTGCCTCACGAGCGTCGATGAGAACGTCGGACGCCTGCGCGACCAGCTTCGCCGCTCCGGTCTCGCCGATCGCACGATCGTCGCTTTCACCAGCGACCACGGCTGCCACTTCCGGACACGCAACGCCGAATACAAACGCAGCGGCCACGAAAGCTCGATCCACATCCCGCTGGCGATCATGGGCCCCGGCTTCCCGCGTGGGCGCGTGGTCAACGAACTGGTCAGCCATGTCGACCTAGGCGCCACGCTGCTCGATTCGGTCGGGATCGGCGCGCCCGCATCCACCCAGGGTCGCAGCTACATGGCGCTTGTCGAGGGCAACGCGCGCGACTGGCGCAACGAAGTGTTCGTCCAGATCAGCGAATCCATGACCGGGCGCGCCCTACGCACACCGCAATGGGCCTACGTCGTCGCTCAACCCGACGGCACGTCGCACCCAAGCTCCTCGAGCTACACGGAGTACCAGCTCTACGATCTGTTCTCCGACCCCGACCAGCTCGTCAACCTCGCCGGCCGCCGCCAGACGAGGGACGTGTCGACGCAACTCCGCAGCCGCCTCGTGGCGCGCATGACCGAAGCAGGCGAGTCCCCGGCCGAGATCAAACCCGCCGCGCTCTACCCATAGCGAACGACACGCGCGTCTCACGCGGCCTTTTCTATGGACGTCAAGAGGACTTGCTTGTGGCGATCGCGAGCGCTCGCATGGGCTCGACCTGGAGTGCATCGAGCGATCCGCCCAGCTCCAGCACGATTCGCACGGCTCGCAGAGCGTCGCCAAGACCAGCGTAACTGAATCGAATGCGAGCGGCCGCCGCCGCCCGGTCAATGATCTGAAGGCTGTCGAAGAGGGAGAGGCGTCGGAGGCGTCCCGACGAGGGACCGAGAACGTTGTGCGTTATGGCAACCGCGAGAGGGCCTTAAGTGATACTTCAAATCACCTCCGCCATGCCAACATGCAGCGGTTCCAAAGACCGGTGCACACGCCGACGCCGACGGCTGCTCTCGGAGCGGGCGTCAGCGCCGGGCCGATCGCCGCGCCACGGATGAGGGCATCGCCAGCCCAGGCGAGCAAGTGCCGGCAGGGCTGTGGGTTGCCGACATGCTTGGTTCTGATAAAAACCGTTGCCTGTTTTTCGAGGGCCTCGTCGATGCCGTTGACAGCGAACGGACCCGACTCCGATCGTTGGCAGGGACAGTTTTGGGGACAATCGGCGTCGCGTAACCTGCGATGTCGTTT
>DATFWL010000643.1:0-3423 GCA_035259385.1 Vicinamibacterales bacterium
AGGATCCACTTGACGTTGTCAGCCATGCTCCGGTCGCGTGGCACGTCGTTGGCGCGCATCTGCATCCCCTGCAGCACGACGCGCCCGTGCTGAATCGCCCAATCGACGTCGAGATCGGTGGCACCACGCGCCCGGTACCCAGCGCGCCCCGACTCGAGATGCGCGACGACGTCCTTCCATGCGGCGGCGGCGCTCGACGGCGTCACGGCCGGTGCCGTTGCGGACGACGTCGTTGCGCCGACGTGCTGCATGCGAAGACTTTGCTTTCCGGAGTGGCTGACGCTGGTGTCGAGCTGCACTCGATATCCCTCGCCGCCGGTGAAGAAGCCTCTCGGCGACGTCGATTCGAACCCGAGATCGAGCCCTTCAGTTGCCGTGTAGGGCTCGCCGTCCAATTCGATGCTCAGGTCGTCGAACCACGCCGTGCCGTCGCCCGGCAGCAGCGCGCCGAAGTTGATGTTCTTCACACTGACGTCAACGGGAAGCTCGATGGTGTACTGCGCCCAGTCCGTCGAGCCGGTCACGCCACGTGTCTGCATGTTGTCGAACGCCAGGACGCCCGCCGGACCGTCGACGCGCCACCACAGACCGGCATACCCGCGAGTGACACCTTCCGTCTTGATGAAGCCGCTGTACCGCACCTTCTTTCCGGCGGCCCGCGCGATCGGGAAGGAAGCGGTTGCCACGCCAAACGCGGGCCCGCCGCGTGCCGGCGACGCCTGTGTCGCGGCGGTCGCGGCCTCCGTTACCGACGACACGTACGCGGGCTCGTATGTCGCGACGAACGTCCGGACGTTCTCTGCCGCAACAGTGGGAGTCTGCATGTCGAACCCGGTGAACTGGACGGGCCCCTTGCCCGACGCATTGAACGTGCGCATCCACCGGATCATGGCCAACACTTCCTCGGTGTCCCACGTCCAGAAATACATCCCGCGGAGCAGTGACGCCGGATCGCCGGTGCCGTTCAATACGTAGTCGTTCAGCCGGTACGCTTCGGGCATGTTCGCTTCGATGGAGAAGATGGTGAACCCCATCTGCGAGGCCAGGAACTCGAGCATCCGATGTTTGAGCTGGAAGAACTCGCGCGACCCGTGCGTCGCTTCGCCCAGCGACACGATGCGCGCATCGCCGATGACCCGCTCGAGCGGCTGGAGATCGGCAAAGCCGTGGCCGGCCTCGGCGGTGACGAGCCGAATCGCGTGGCTGCGCACCCAGTCGACCGGCGATTCGCTCCGTTGCGCGAGCAGTGCGGGGATCGCGAGGCCAACCAGGGCGCCGACGAAGAGGAACCGCCGAGGATTCATGTGCGCACTCCTTGTTGGTGTCGGGTCAGGGTTTCGATCGTAGTCTTCCTGTGTCAATGTAAGCGCATCAGCGTCACTGGGTTCGGGGCAGGTGCCCGCGCACTCCGCGCTCGTTTTCGGCCTGTGGTCAGCCCCGACCCTCGACTACAGCACGTTCAGGACGACGATCGGATCCACGCGCGTCGCGCGCCGGGCCGGGAGCAGGCACGCGACGAGCCCGACGATGCTGAAAAGTGCGACGACGCCGGCGACAACCGTGGGTTCAAGCGGAGAGACTCCGTAGATCTGGCGCTCGATGATTCGGCGCATCGCCGCTGCTCCGACCAATCCGAGGCCGAGGCCGATCGCGGTCAAGACAAACCCCTCATGAACGACCAGGCTCAGGATGTGATGAGCGGTGGCGCCGAGCGCGAGCCGGATGCCAAACTCCCTGGTGCGCTGCACGACGACGTACGCGAGCGCGCCGTACAAGCCGACCGCGGACAGGAACAACGCGAGTCCACCGAACACCGCGGCGAGCACGACCATTCCGCGGCGCGAGGTGACCGACAGCGAGGTCCGCTCCGCCATGGTGTGGACGTCGAACATCGCGGCATCGGGATCGAGCTTCGCGATCGCGCGCCGCAATGCGCCGGCTGTGGCTTCGGGAGGCATCCGGCTCTTCACCACGAGGTTCAAGTTGCGCTGCATCTCGAAGGGCTTTAATGGACCTTGCACGTATGGATGGTAGAACGCGCCGCCCTGGTGAACATCGCGGGCCAGATCTTCCAGGCGGACATTCCTGACCACGCCGACTACCGTCGCGATACGTCAGCTTTCGTTCTATCTGCGGGGCCGAGCGGCAGACAGATTCGACGGCCAATTGGATCACGATCAGGCCAGAATCTCCCTGCGAGCCGTTCGTCGACGATCACGACGCGCGGCCCCGCATCAGTATCTCGTTCGTCAAAGTAACGGCCCCTGCCTCTAGCGCTGGAGCTTCTCAACCGCGCACTTCAACTGCATGTCCTGACCCCGGAGGAAGCGCTCGAGCGCGTTGCCGGCGAGCAGGTTCTCGATACGCTCGAGGAGACCAGCGAGATCATCGGCATAGAACTACCGCAAGGCGCCGTGCGAGGTGCACCGCAAGTGCTCGCGATCTCGTACGGTGAGCTGACCGAGCCGGTGCAGCTCGCGGCGCGCGTGCTCGCGTTCCTCGCTCCCGCCCCGATCCCATCCGAGCTGTTCGACGTCATCTGCGAGCCGGACGTTCGTGGGAAAGTGCGTGCCGCACTGGTCGGGCATTCGATAATCACGCCGCTCCCGACCCGACGAGACGACGGTCCTCGATTGCTCGGCATCATGCACCGGGTGCTCGGCGCCTTCCTGCGCTCCATGAGCAAGGAGCCAGCCGCGGAGTTGACGATGGCCCTGGAGGCCTTGGGCCAGATCCTCGCACGCCAGGAGAACGACGAGTCCGCAGGCTGGCCGCTGTTCTCGTCGCTCCTGCCTCACGCCCGAGCCACCCTCGGTTGCTCGAGAAGAGCCGGCATGATACCAAGCGAGTCGACAAGAGCGGCTACGTCTCCGAGCCGAACGACAACGAGGATCCCATCGCCCTTGGGAAGATCCTCGTTCGCCGTTCCGAATAACGAATAAGATGCCTGGTCGCAACGATTGCGGCACAACGGCAACACTCCTTCTCAGCCAGGGCGTTCATCCGCGCCTCGTGATGGAAACGCTCGCGGTCAATCCCTCACGCGCGCCGGTCCGACGAGACGCGGTAAGAAGAAGGAGTAGTGGTGAGCCTAGTTTTCCCGAGTTGGAACCAGATTGGCAAATGGCTCAGACGAGTGGAGGCGCTTCGAGACGCTGCCTGATTGGCGTGGACGACGCTAGTCGGCTTTGAGCACCACGTTAGGGTCGAGCCGCGACGCCCGCCACGCGGGCAGCCAGCACGCCCCGGCCGCAACCAGAGTTATCGTCATAATCACGGCCGCCAACGTTGTGGGATCCGTCGGCTGGACGCCGAACAACACTGACGCAATCAGCCGATTCAGCCCAAGCGCGCCTGCGAGCCCAACGACGACGCCGATGATGGTGAGTTGGAGACCCTGCTTCACCACCAGCGCGAGTACGC
>DATFWL010000644.1:0-6566 GCA_035259385.1 Vicinamibacterales bacterium
GCAGTGTCCTTGAACACGGTGAACGTCGTCGCCACGAGAGCCTCCATCAAGCGATGCGTTGCAGCGGCCGCCGCCTACGCGGATGTGAAAACTCATTCGAAGAAGATGCGCAGGTTCGCCTCGGGCGCCGGCGGCGTCGCGCGGCTGACCAGGACGAACGTCAGTGCGCTGAGCACGACACCGACCTCTACGGCATCGATGCCGTGCGACGCGAAGTCGCCCTGCAGCGTAAAGCGCCACACCAGACAGCCCAGGAAGCCGGCCATCATGCTGCCGATTGCGCCTTCCTTCGTGCCGCGCCGCCAGTTCAAGCCGAGCACGACCGGCACGAAGAAGAAGCTGGCGATGAACTTCGCCTGCTCGACCACGATCGCCTGCACGTCGGTCAGCTTGAGCGACGCGAACCAGAACGGCACCGCGCCGAGGACGACGATCGCGATCCGGTTGACCCAGATCAGCCGGCGCTGCGAGGCCTGCGGGTCGAGCAGGCGCCTGTACAGATCGTGGGCGAACGCGCCGCCGGTCACCAGCAGGATCGAGTTCACGCTCGACATGATCGCCGACACCATCGCGACCAGGAACAACGATCCCATCAGCGGCGACATGACCACCGCGGCAAGGATGCTCGACGCCTGATCCGGCGATGGCAGATAGGGGAACAGCCCGCGCATGCCGATGCCGAGAATCATCACGCACGATCCGATCAGCGCCTGTGCCACCAGCGCGATGCCGATCGCGTAGCGCACCGTCGCGACGTCGCGCATCGAGTAGTAGCGCGTCATCTCGTACGGAGCGGCGGCAATCGAGAAGCCGAACGCCATGCCGAACGCCACGAGCTCGCGCCAGCCGAACCACCAGCCGGTCATGCGCGGCTCGATCGAGCCGACGTACTGGCCGAGCGCCGTCAGGCCGCCGGCATGCGCGATCACCACCGGCACCGCGAACAGCAGCGCCGTCACCATCATGATCGTCTGCACGAACTCGACGTACGAGCTCGACCGCACGCCTCCGACCCCAGTGTAGAAGGCGGTGCTCGCAAGCAGCACGGTCATCGCGACGAGCGGCGCAACGCCGAACACCGCCGACGCGATCTCGCCGATCGCCTGAAACTGCGCCGTGAGATAGATCGTGTAGGTGACGATGATCAGCGCCGCCGCCAGTGTGCGCGCGCCCTCGCTGGCGAAGCGCTTGCCGACGTAGTCCGCTACGGTCAGCGCGCCGAACCGCCGCAGCTTCGGCGCGACCAGCACGGCCGACACCAGCCAGCCGGCCCACACGCCGAACCAGATCCAGATCCAGCTGACGCCGGTGAGGTAGTGGCGGCCAAGCGTGCCGACGAACGTCCCGGCGCTGATCTGCGTCGCCGCCAGCACGCCGCCGCCGACCCACGGCCCGATCGATCGCCCGGCGGCGAGAAAATCTTCCTCGGTCCGCGTGTGGAGCGCGCTCCAGATCGAGACACCGACCACCATCGTGAAGTAGAGACCGGCGATGACGATGAACAGGCGGCTGTCGGCGATCATCGTCGTGACCGGCGCCGATCGTGCCGCGCCGCCGCTGCGGCCCACAGGAAGTACGACACGAGCCAGAGCGCGGCCGCGGCGAAGAAGCCGTAGAAGCTGGTGCCGAATCCCATGCGTCGCTCGTCAGCGCCGGACGCGCCAGATCCATGCGGCGGTGGCGGCGGCGAACGTGCCGATCGCCAGCGAGTCGATCGCGCGGGGCAGGCTCCAGGGCACCGCCTCGCCGTTCGCGGCGTACGGCACGCGCACGATCGACGGCAGGTGGCCGAGCGTCGCGGTGCCGACCGTGCCGTTCCAGCTGAACGCGGGCATCGTGGCGCCGGCGGTGCCGCCCGGCGGCAGTTCGATGATCATGCGCACGGCGCGCGATCGGCCGTCGGTCGGGATCGTTGGCAGCCAGATTGGGCATCGATCCCGCACCGCGTCCAGGAGTCCGATCCGCAGCGGCTCCTGGTGCTGCACCGAATAAGAGAGAACATACGACACGCCCGTCGGTCGCACGCGCAGCGACACGGTCGCGCCGACATCGCGAATCGGCTCCACGAGTGTGGCGCCTTCGACGTTGACGAGCTGCCGGCGGTCATTGTCCGCTCTGGCGAGCCGATGCTCCACCTCCGCTGCGCCATCGATGGTCACGGACAGCCGAACGTCGCAGGACGTGCGCGACGCAATCGTTATCCGGGCGTCGGCGGCGCGCAGCACTGGCGTCGCCGACAGCGCCGGACGTGCGGTCACCATCGAGATCATGGCGATCGTGGCGCTGAGCCGCGTCATAGAAGGCGCGATCGCAAACGACTCGGCTGACGCCGTCGCGTTCGACGGCCAGAAACGACTCCCGTCAATGACTGCCCCTCTTCGCTGAACCCGGCGATCAGAGCCGGAACACCTCCTTCAGATCGCTCGACACTTCACTTTGGATGCCCCATCTCCGGAACGACGCGTCCGAGGAATCCCTCGAGCGGCTGCTGATCCCCGCTACCCATCCGCATGTCGTCCATCAGGTTGATCATCCGCGTCTGCTTCAGCGCGTCTGGCACCGGAACCTTCCGCTCACGAATCAGGTAGGCAGCCCAGAGATGGCTCGCTCGCCAGGCGATGGTGCAGTGCAGGAGCACCTTGCCGTCCGCCGCCGCCATCGCCGAAGCGAAGGTGTCGAGTTCCTTCGGCCCGTAGGGATGGTCGGCCGTGCCGCGCATCGGAATGTAGACATACGTGATTCCGAGCTCCTTCACGAGCGCGGCCTCGTCGAACCCCACGCGCGCCATCTCCTCCGGCATGCGCAGGTTCACAACCGTCGTCACGCCTTTGGCTCTGAGCTCGCGCAGCGCCTTTTCCGTCGGTTGGCCGCCGATGAACATGTCGTCGCCGACGCTCACGAACTTGGCCTGGAACAGCCCCGTCGTGTCGAGATTCACCGGATTCGGCACGGGGCCGGTCTTGCCCTTGCCGGCGATGCTCTGAGCGCCGGCGGGAAGGGCGGTGAGGACGGTCAACGCACTTGCCGAGAGGTAACGAAACAGCGATGGACACGTCATTGTGCTCTCCCAGGAAACTGAAGGGACAAGTATCGCGCAGCGTCGGTTGTATCATGTCCCGCTCGACCTCTGACTCTGAACATCGGCGCGCGGATCGGACCGTATGAAGTCGTCGGCACGCTCGGCGCCGGCGGCATGGGCGAAGTCTATCGAGCTCGCGATACTGCGCTCAATCGCGACGTCGCGCTGAAAGTGCTCGCCGCGGCATTCGCCGGCGACCCCGACCGGCTCGCTCGATTCGAGCGCGAAGCACAGGTACTCGCCTCGCTCAACCATCCCGCGATCGCGCAGATCTACGGGCTGGAGGGGCTGGAGGGGCAGGAGGGGCGGGAGGGCACGCGATCGCGGGCCCTGATCCTCGAGCTCGTCGAAGGATCGACGCTCGCCGATCGCATTGCGAAAGGCGCGCTGCCGCTCGACGAAGCGATCGAGATTGCCCGCCAGATCGCCGCCGCCCTCGAAGCCGCACACGAGCAGGGCATCGTCCATCGCGATCTCAAGCCGGCGAACGTGAAAATTCGGCCGGACGGCGCCGTGAAAGTGCTCGACTTCGGTCTCGCAAAAGGCTTCGAGGCCGCGGGTGCCGGGCCGTCGAGCGTCTCGATGTCGCCAACGCTCACAGCAGCGACGCAGCTCGGTGTCATTCTGGGCACGGTCGCGTACATGGCGCCAGAACAGGCGCGTGGGAAGGCGGTCGACAAGCGTGCCGACGTCTGGGCGTTCGGCTGCGTGCTCTACGAGATGCTGTCGGGCCGTCGCGCGTTCGCCGGCGAGGAAGTGTCTGACACGCTCGCCTGCGTCATCACAAAAGACGTCGACTGGAGCGTCCTGCCGGCGGGCACGCCCCGGCACATCCACCGACTGCTGCGACGGTGCATCGAGAAGGATCCGAAGCGGCGGCTTCGCGACATCGGCGAGGCGCGCGTTGCGCTCGACGACGGCGCCGCGCGCGAGGAATCAGCGAGCGCAGCGAGTGCCGCGGTCGCGGCGCCCGGGCCGAAGCCATCGATCGCCCGGCGCGCGCTGCCGTGGATCGCGGGAGCACTCGCGGGCAGCGCGCTGACGGCGGCGGTTGCGTACGTTGCGCGGCCCCGACCCGCAGCGGCGCCGCCGCAGCGCTTGTCTCTCGTCATTCCCGCGAGTGCTCGCTACGTCGGCCAGTATGGCGGGGATCTCGCCATCTCCCCCGACGGGACACGGATCGTATACGCGGCGCTCCAAGACGGCACGCGGCGGCTGTACCTCCGCAATCTCGATCAACTCGACGCGCAGCCGATTCGCGGCACCGACGATGCCTACAATCCGTTCTTCTCGCCGGACGGCGAATGGATCGGGTTCTTCACCGGCGCCGGATCGGCGAACGGCAAGCTGAAGAAGATCGCGATTCGGGGTGGACCGCCGTTGACGCTTGCCGACACCGCCGTGCCTTCAGGCGCCTGGCTGCCCGACGATTCCATTCTGTTCACCCGCAGCGCCGGGGTGATCTGGTCGCTCTATCGAGTCCCGGCGGCGGGCGGCAGCGCAATCCAGTTCGCCACACCCGCGTCCGCGCAGAAGCAATGGCGCTACGGAACTCCGGATGTGCTGCCGGGAGGCCGCGACATCCTCGTCTCGGTGACGATCGGCGCGCCGGGCTTCGACCAGTCGCGCATCGGTGTGATGTCGCTCGAGACCGGCACGTATCGGACGATCGTCGACCAGGGGTATCACCCGCGCTACATGCCGTCGGGACACATCGTCTACGCGCTGGATGGGAACCTGATGGCCGTTCCGTTCGATGCGCGCAGGCTGATCACGACCGGGCCGCCGGTGCCGCTCGTCGACGGCGTGCGATCAACGCCCGCCATTGGTGAAGTGTGTTTTGGCGTGTCGAGCACCGGGTTTCTCGTCTACGATCCTGGCACGACGTTGGGCCGCGCGCAGCGGACGCTATGGTGGGTCGACCGTGCCGGCAACGAGGAAGCGGTTCCCGTTCCGCCACGATCGTACGTCTACCCTCGACTGTCCCCGGACGGGACACAAGTCGCGCTCGACATCCGCGATCAGGACAAGGACATCTGGATCTGGGATCTGGCTGGCCGCAACCTCAGACGATTGACGTTCGACCCCGGCGTCGACTCCTTTCCCGTCTGGACGCCGGACGGCAGACGGATTATCTTCGCGTCCGCTCCGGAATCGAACCCGCTCCCCAGTGTTCTTTACTCGCAGGCGGCGGACGGTAGCGGCCAGCCGGAACGCCTCGCCGAGGGTGCGTCGGGCCAGACACCGCAGTCCGTCTCGCCCGACGGAACGCGGCTGATATTCAGACAGTCTGATCCGAAGACGGCCATCGATCTGTACACGCTGCCCCTGTCCGGCGAACACCGGCCGTCGCCGCTGATCCGCACGCCGTTCGCGGAGCAGAACGCCGAGATCTCGCCGGACGGGCGATGGGTCGCCTACCAGTCGAACGAATCGGGCCGGGACGAGATCTACGTCCGGACGTTTCCGGACGCCGAGAGCGGCCGCTGGCAGGTGTCGACCGACGGCGGCAGCAAGCCGCTCTGGTCGCGCAACGGCCGCGAGCTGTTCTACCTCGCCGGCGAGCCCAGTGTGCTGACCAGCGTGATGTCGGCGGCCGTATCGCCCGGCGCGACGTTTTCGGCGGCCACGCCGCGCCGCCTGTTCGAGGGGCCGTACTTTGCCGGCGGCCTGAACAACCTGGGGCGGACGTTCGACGTGTCGGCCGACAGCAAACGCTTCCTGATGATCAAGGATCCGGTGACTGATTCCGACACCTCCAGCGACACGCCGCTCGTCGTCGTCATGAACGTCTTCGACGAGCTGAAGCGACTCGCACCCGCGAAACGGTGATGTTAATCAAGCGAACGAGCCTCTCAGACACGGTCGATGGCATCCTTGCGGCGCAGTTCGACGGCCGCGCGCTCGTGGCAGGTGAGCGCAGCAGGGTGGCACGGTGGATCGCCGGGCGCCAGGGACTGCCCGGGTCCTACGGCGGGACCTTCGCCGGGTTCCCGTCCGAACGCTCGAAGGGCATCACTCTGTTTACCGGCGAGCGCATCACGTCGGCTTCGGCTCGTCATATCCTCGGCGAGGAAGCGTCGCGTGCGCTGAGACTGCTGCGCGTGCGGGATCGCGGCGTCTCGCGCGCTCTCGAGGCGGCGGACGAGGGCTTGATGCGGTGTCTCGCGCGCGCGTCAGAAGAGCCACGCAATCGGAATCCTGGTCTGTTCTGCTGCGGCAAGTGCAGCGTGGGCTTGTGGCGGAACCTGCTCTCCGGCGGGCTCAATCGTCGCGACGAGCGACTGCGCCGCGGCGCGTCGCACCTGCGATCGGTGCGCGACGGCGAGCACGGATGGCGGAAATTCCCTTTCTGGTACACCGTGCTGGCCTTGAGCGAGATGGACACCGACGAGGCGAAGGCGGAGTTGAAGTACGCGGCGCCCACGCTCGAACTCGCGGCGAGCCGACCTGTGGCATCAGCCCTTCATGCGCGGCGCCGGCAGGA
>DATFWL010000645.1:0-20263 GCA_035259385.1 Vicinamibacterales bacterium
GGCCCGACGGTGATCGGGCGTGAACATGACGCCGAAGGACGACAGCACGACGTCGAACGTGCCGTCGGCGAACGGCAGCGCCTCAGCGTCCGCATCCTGGAAGACGGCGGGGAGCCGGTCGGCATCTGCGCGCCGGCGCCCATCCTCGAGCAGCGACACCGCGTAGTCGGTCGAGACGACATCGCACCAGCGTCGCGCCGCCGCCAGCGTGCAGTTGCCGTTGCCGGCCGCGACGTCGAGCACCTTCGATCCAGCGCGCAGGTCGATCGCCTCGCACAAGGATTCGCCGACGATCTGAAGCGTCGTGCCGATGATCCCGTAGTCGCCCGAGGTCCAGGCGGCCCGCTGCCGCTCCTTGATCGTCTGCAGATCGGCGGCCGACGCGTTCGCGACGCCCGGCTGCGCCGTTCGGCGCGCGTCGATGTGATTGTGAACGTCCGTTTCCAGTGACATGAGAACTTCTCCTTCGAAACTATTTAGAATGTTGATTACGTTGCGATTCGAGTGTAGCGACCGCGCGCCCGTCCGCGAATGACTCCGCGTCCGTATCGCGTTGCCCATCGTCCGGATCACATCTGATGGACGCCTTGTCGGACGTCCTGCGGGCGGTCAGGCTGACTGGCGCGGTCTTCTTCGATATCGACGCGTCCGAGCCATGGGTGGCCGAAACGCCGCCGGGCGAATCCATCGTCAGCCGGATCTTTCCAGACGCAGACCATCTCATCCCGTATCACGTGATCACGCGCCATGGGTGCTGGGGAGGCCTCGTCGGTGAAGCGCCGATGCAACTGTCGCGCGGTGACGTCATCGTGTTTCCGCACGGCGACGCGCACGTCCTGTCGAGCGCGCCCGGCATGCGCGGGGAACCAGACCTCACGCTGTACCGGCAGCCAACTGACGGCCAGCTGCCCTTCACGATGTCGATGGGCGCCGCCGCCGGCGACGGCGCGCGCCTCGTGTGCGGGTATCTCGCGTGCGACGCCGGACCATTCAATCCCCTGTTGACCGCGCTGCCGCCCGTCATCCGCGTCAGCGATCGCGCCGGCGGAGCCATCGCGACGTTCGTCTCGCTCGCCATCACCGAGTCGAACGCGCCGCGAATCGGCGGAGAAGCGATCCTCGGCCGCCTCAGCGAGCTGATGTTCGTCGACGTCGTTCGTCGCTATCTGGAGACGCTGCCGCCGGAGCGCATGAGCTGGCTGGCCGCGCTGCGGGAGCCGTCCGTGGGCCGCGCGCTCACCGCGCTGCACCGCAGTCCGGCTCGACCGTGGACGCTCGACCTGCTGGCGCGCGAGGTCGGACTCTCGCGCTCAACGCTGGCGGAGCGCTTCGCTGAATTCGTGGGTCAGCCGCCGATGCAGTACCTCACGAACTGGCGCATGCAGCTCGCCGCGAACCTGCTCATGACGGGGATGGACAACGTCGCGATGGTGGCACACCGGGTTGGCTACGAATCCGAGGCGGCGTTCAGTCGGGCGTTCAAGAGGATAGTCGGAGTGCCGCCGAGCAGCTGGCGGAAGCATCGGAGTGGTTAGGGTTTCCGTTCCGGCGTGATTTGAATCTGATTCAACGCCTCCTTCTCGGACGGCAGTTCCTTGTCTCCGGCGGGACACCTGTTCTGACTGAGAATGAACGCGACGATGTCCGCGGTCTCCTGCGGGCTGAGACTCTGCGGCGCATCGGCCGGCATCGTCGTTCTGATCCGGTCGAAGAGATCGCCGGCGGTCGTACCGCTCCACGCCCGCAGCACGTCAGCGCCGACCAGCGCCGGTCCGTCCTGTCCGCCGGCGAGGTCGGCGTTGTGACAGGTCGCGCAACGTCTGCCGCTGATCGCTTCACCGCGCTTGGCCTGCGCGGCGCCGAACACGCCGCTCCAGATCGTTTGCGGCGGTGACTGCGGTGCGGCGGACACCACGTCCCGCCCGACGACGATGACAAGTGGCACGAGGAACAAGAGGAGCGTTCTGTTTGACGTCATGACGGCCGACGATCGTCGGGCCTCCATTGTGCCCTATGCCGGCGCGGACAGTGGCGCGAACGATGCCTCGATCAGGTGATTTTCCGCCGCCGGGTCTGCACGCACGCGTGTATAGTGCGCTCTCAACTTTGTCGATCAGAGGAGGCGCTGACATGCGGCTACCGTCGATCGCTCGAGGCCGTCTGGCCAAAGGGGTTGTCTCTCTCGCGGCCGTTACGGCCGCGCTAGTAACAGCTATGCACTCGTGGAAACGGCCGGCATCGCAACAACGCCCGCATGTGCCTCACTACAGAAGCTTCGACCGCGATCGGTTCGAGACGGCGTTGAACAAGGTCGCCGACGGGGGTGAACCGACGTCGAGCGACGGCGCGGCGCAGGAAGCCTACGACAACCGCGCCTATCCAGCGACGTTCATCGCCACCGATCAGCAACTGGCGGCAGCCCGTGCCGCCGTTGCGATTACCCGGCTCCCGGGTGGAAAGGCCGCCAACTGGCAGGAGGTCGGTCCGGCTGGCGTCCCCGCATCTGCGTTGGTGGCGTCCGAATCGACGGGAGGGTCCGTCGGCGTGATGTTCTCGGGACGCACGACGGCCATCGCGATTTCGCCGGCGTGCCACGCCAACGCCTGCAAGATCTTCATCGGAGCGGCGGGCGGCGGCGTGTGGGAGGCCGACAATGCGCTCGCCGCGCAGCCGAACTGGCACCCGTCAGGCAGCGGGATCGGATCGAACGCGATTGGATCGATCGCGTTCGATCCCACCGACCCGAAAAGCCGGACACTTTATGCCGGCACCGGCGAGCCCAACGGCTCGAGCGACTCCGAAGCCGGCATCGGCCTCTTCAAATCGACTGACTTCGGCCAATCGTGGACGCTCGTGGCGGGAAGCGTCGCGGCGACCGCCCCGTGCGCGTCCGGCGTCGGGACGTGCCCCGTCGCGGCGGGACGCTCGATCGGCGCGATTGCGATCGATCCGGCTGATTCGAACCACATTTTCATCGGCACGGACGTCGCCAGACACGGCTCGTCGTCGGTGAACGGCGGGCGGTTCACACCCCCAGGCGCGGCCCGCGTGGGTCTCTACGAATCGACGAACGGCGGCGTCTCGTTCGCGCCGGCGTTTCTGCCGATTCCCCAGGACCTGGTCGTCCCGTCGAGTCCGAACGGCGGAGATTTCTTCCGCGGTGGCGCTTCGCATGTCGCGCTGTACCGGACGTCGGCCGAAACGCAGGTCTACGCGTCGTTCTTCGACTACGGCATCTACCGGCGATCTGCTACGCTGGATGGCGACGCGTCGTTCCGGCAGGTTTTCAGTTCGGCGGGCGGCGGCACGGTGGCGAATTCCTCGTCGTCGCGCACCGAATTCTCGCTCGCACCGGATGGATCGCACCTGCGCATCTATGTCGGGGACACCGGAAACGGCAATAGCGCCGACTTCTACCGTGTCGACAACGCGAACGTCCCGGCCGGAACACTCGTCACAGGCGGCACAAACGGCGGCTGGACGAAGCTATCGAGCCCAACGAACGGCACGCCGGGGTTCGCGTCGCGAAACTACTGCCTGACCCAGTGTTCTTACGACATGCCCGTCTACTCGCCGCCGGGCGCCCCGAGCGTCGTCTATATCGGCGGCGCGATGCAGTACGGCGAACTCGGCAATCGCTCGAACGGCCGCGCCATCCAGCGATCCGAAGACGCGGGCGTGAACTTCACGGACATGACGATCGATGCGCAGGGCGTGAGCCTGCACCCCGATCAGCATGTCATCGCCGCCGCGCCGCTCGACCCGAATATCGTGTTCATCGGCAACGACGGCGGCGTCTGGCGGTTGAACGGATCGTTCTCCAATTCGTCGAGCGAATGCGCGTCGCGCTCGTTGTCCGGCAACAACCTGATCGACTGCACGAACTGGCTGTCGAAAGTGCCGACGACGATCTCCGCACTGAATCGCGGCCTTGGAACACTTCAATATCAGAGCCTGTCGGTCAATGCTCAGGATCCGCTGAATGACATCATGGGCGGCACGCAGGACAACGGGACCCATGCCTTCACCAGCAAGAGCAACGGCAACGGGAAAGGAAACGCGAACTGGTTTGTGACGATTTTCGGAGACGGAGGGCAGTCGGGCATCAGCGCATCCAACCCGGCCAAGCGTTTCCATACCTTCTTCGACGCCCAGATCGACATGAACTTCCGCGGGACCGAGGAGTTGGGCTGGAACTGGGTCTCCGACACCTTCTTCGGCCCATCGGGTGCCGCGCGTCTCGAAGGCCGGTCGTTCTACATCCCCATCATCTTCGACCCCGCCGTCGACGGAACGGAGTTCACGGGTCTTCAGCACGTATGGCGCACGCAGGACGACAACGGAGGGCAGGCGTTCCTGGAGTCGAACTGCAACGAGTTCTTCGGGACGTTCACCTCACCGTGCGGCGACTGGGTCGCGATCGGGCAGGATCTGTCCAGCATGGCGTTCGGATCCGACAAGAACCCGGGGTCGACCGGCTACATCGTTGCTGTGGAGCGCGCGCCGAGCGACCGCGGCACGCTGTGGGCGGGGTTGCGACGCGGCCGCGTTTTCGTCACCTCCAACGCCGACAACACGACGGCTGCCGCGGTCACCTTCTTCCGAATCGATTCCGCAGCGACGCCCGAGCGGTTCGTCAGCGGGATCGCCGTCGATCCCGGCAACCCCAATCACGCCTACATCTCGTTTTCGGGCTACAACGCCTACGCCTCGGCCACTGGCACGGCGACGGGACACGTGTTCGAGGTGAAGTACGATCCAAGCAGCCATTCAGCAACGTGGACCAACCTCGACTTCAACCTCGATGATCAGCCGATCACCGACATCGCGTTCGATTCGAACACCGGAGATTTGTTCGTCTCGACTGATTTCGGTGTGAACATGCTCCGCGCCTCCGGTACGCAGTGGGCACCCGCGGCGGGGAGTCTGCCTCCGGTGGCGGTGTACGGTCTCACCATCGATACGGCCGGGAGAGTCCTTTACGCGGCCACACACGGCCGCGGCGCCTGGAAGCTCGATCTGCGTTGAGGATCGACGGGTGGGCCCTCGCGGGCCCACCCACGCTGGCCGCACCCGCGAAACCTGCCGCGCGATGGGTGTCGCTGATTTTCTCGGCCGTCCCGGTCCGTTGAACTTCCGTGTTATGAACGATAGCGCCCGTTTGCTTCGTTCAGCGTAACGCGAGGACGATCATGGACCTGATCGCGCAGTTCAATGCAGATCCGTTACCGTTTGCCCGAACGCTCGGCATCGAACTGATCATTGCGACGCCCGAACGCGTCGTCGGGGAGATGACGGTTCGCGAGGAACTGTGTACTCGACCCGCTGTTCTGCATGGCGGCGCGATCATGGCGTTCGCCGATACGCTCGGTGCAATCGGTACGATCGCGAATCTCGACCCCGGCGACCGTACGGTGACGATTGAAAGCAAGACGAACTTCGTGGCTGCGGCACCGCTACAGGCACGCCTCATCGGAGAAGCGACCCCTGTGCATCGAGGCCGCACGACGATGGTCTGGCAGACGCGCGTTGTGACGCAGCAGGGACAGCTCGTGGGCTTGACCACGCAGACACAGCTCGTGATTCGACGTCGAGGTGACGCCGCCTGACGCAACGATCCGTCGCACGCTGTCACGTCTTGTAAACTGGCCAGCGTCGTGATGCGAGGCTCGCGCTGGCTGTTCGTGCTGCTCTACACGATGTCGGGCGCCGCGGCGCTCGTCTACGAAGTGACGTGGACGCGGCTGCTGACGCTGCGGATGGGGCACACGGTATCGGCAGTCAGCACGGTGCTCGCCGCGTTCATGGGCGGCCTCGCGATCGGCGCCTGGATGGCGGGCCGGTTCCCGATATCCGGCTCGCGGCGCCTCCGAACCTATGCGGTGCTCGAGTTTCTCATCGCGCTGATCGCGATCGTGTTGCCGCTGGCTCTTCGTTCGACAGAGCCAGCGATCGCGTGGGCGTACGCAGACGGCGAGACACCGATGCGATTCGCATTCGCGCGCGCGGCGCTGAGCTTCATCATGCTCGCTGTTCCGGCGGCGGCGATGGGCGCGACATTTCCGATTGCGGCGTCGTGGTTCGCAGAGCTGAGCGCCAGAGTGAAGCCGGGTGCGGCTGGCCGATCGGCGGCCGACGCCGGCGTCCTCTACGCCGCGAACACCGCCGGGGCTGCGGCTGGAGCGATCGGCGCCGGTTTCTGGCTGATTCCATTGGCCGGCCTCCGCGGCACGACGTCGATTGGCGTGGCGCTCAACGCCGCCGCCGCGCTCGGTGCGCTGTGGCTGTCGCAGCGCGACGCGATCCCGACCGTGGAACCTGTTCAGCCCGGGATCAAGCCCGACGCAAGGAAGGACAAGCGCAGGAAGAGTCAGCCGGCGCGGCGCGATCGCCGGTCGGCGACGCCGGATCCACGGCCGATCCTCGCGTCGACCGCTGCTGCTGTATCGGGATTCACGGCGCTCGTATTCGAGGTTGCGTTCACGCGCCTGCTCGCGCTCGTCATCGGTCCCACCACATTCGCATTTGCGACGATGGCCGCGTCGTTCATCACCGGACTCGCTCTGGGATCGACCGCGGGCGCGCGGGTGTCGCGCAAGATTTCCCAGCCGGCCTACTGGCTCGCCGGGACGCTCGCCGTCGCTGCGATCGGCGGATCGCTTGCCGCGTCGTACGCCGCCTCGCGCCTTCCGCTCATGGTCGCCGCGGATGTGGCCGCGGCCACGGTGACCTTCGAATCGGTCGTGTTGCGGCAGGCGTTCGAGGTCGCGCTGCTGATGTTGCCGATGACGTTCGCGCTCGGCGCCGCGTTTCCGCTCGCCCTGGCGACCGCTTCGTCCGGCGCCGAGTCGGTCGGACCTGAAACCGCGCGGGTCTACGCCGCGAATACGCTAGGTGCCATCTCAGGGTCGCTCGCCGCGGGATTCCTACTGGTGCCGCGCCTCGGCCTTCATGCCACCTTCAGCGGCACGAGCCGATTCGCCAGCGTCTGCGCCGTCGCGATCGCCGGGTGGGCCGTGCTCGAGAGTCGTGCGGTCGCGCCGACCCGCAGACTCGTAGTCATCGGCGCGCTGGCGGTGGCCGGCGTCCTTTTCGCCGTCGTGGTCGACGTGCCGCCGTGGGATCGCGAGCTCTTGTCGAGCGGCGCATACAAGTACGCGCCGTATATCCACACGCGCGATGCGAGCGACCTCGAAGCGAGCCTGCGCGCGGGACGCCTCGAGTACTACAAAGAGGGCGCGGCCGCGACGGTCAGCGTCCGACGGCTTGCGGGGCGGCTCTCGCTCGCCATCGACGGTAAAGTGGACGCGTCGAACGCAGGCGACATGCTCACGCAGCGGCTGCTCGGCGTTCTGCCGGTGTTCATCCACCGCCATCCCGACCAGCTGTGCGTGATCGGCCTCGGCAGCGGCGTCACGGTCGCCTCGGCGATGGCCACCGGTCTGGTCCGCCACGCTGATGTCGTCGAGATCTCGCCGGAGGTTGCCGCGGCGGCGGCGTTCTTCTCGACGGAGAACGCGAGAGTCCTCGAGTCGCCGAACGTTCGACTGATCGTCGGCGACGGACGCTCGCATCTTCAACTGTCGAAGCGGCGTTACGACGTGATCGTGTCGGAGCCGTCGAACCCATGGATGGCCGGCGTCGCGGCGCTCTTCACACGGGAGTTCTTCGCCGCGGCACGGCTGCGGCTCGAGCCCGGCGGCATTCTCTGCCAGTGGGCGCATACCTACGACATGAGCGACGCCGATCTGCGATCGATCGTCCGCACCTTCGCGTCGGTGTTTCCGCAAAGCACGATGTGGCGAGTCGGCGACGGCGACCTGCTTCTGATCGGCACGGCCGGCACCGAGATCGAATCGCTGCTCACGAATCTCACGTCACGATCGCAGCAGCCATCGACATCGGCCGTGCTGGCGGACGTCGCGATCGAACCGGCGACCGCACCGTTCCAGCTGCTGTCGCTGTTCGCCGGCGGCCCGGCGGAAGTCGCGCGCTACGCCGACTCGGCAACCGTGCAGACCGACAACCGGATGGCGCTCGAGTTCACGGCGCCACGCTCGATCTACGGCCGATCGACCAGCGCCAACGCGAACACGATTCGCGAGCTCACGACTGGTGCGCGCCTCCCTGCCGCCGTCGCCAGCGCCACGTACGGTGCCGACGCAAAGCGCCTGGCGGCGCGCGGGGCGATGGATCTGAAGGCTGACGCGTACTCGAGCGCCTACGCCTACTTCCGACAGGCCGTCGCGAGCGACATACGGAATGCCGAGGCGCTGCACGGCGCCTCGGATGCGGCTGCCGGCCTGAACCAGCAGGCCGAACATCTGGCGTGGCTCGAGGAGCTGGCGAGATCGACGCCGGCCAGTGCGACGGTGCGCATCGAGCTGTCGCGCGTCCGCGCGGCTGCCGGCAATTTCGACGGCGCGATCGCCGCGGCAACCGAAGCGCAGCGGCTCGAACCGAACGATCCACGAGCCACCGAACAGCTGGCGTCGGTGTTCAGCGACATGGGCGACGCGGCGCGGCTGGCGCCCGTCGCTGACCAGCTCGTCTCGCGGTTTCCAAATCGCGAAGACGGGACGTACTACCAGGCGACGGTGCTGCTGCTTCGGGAGCGGCCGGCCGAGGCGGCGACGCTCGCTCGGCGCGCCGTCGCGGCCAACCCGCGGTCGGCCAAAGCGCAGAATCTGCTCGGCGCCGCCTGCGCGAGCTCGGGGCAGCGTGAATGCGCAGAGGCGGCGTTCGCCGAATCCATTCGATTGAATCCACGCGAACCATCCAGCTACATCAACTTCGGAGTGTTCTATCTTCAGACGGCGAGACCCGAAAACGCCGCGGATTCCTTCGGAGAAGCGCTCGTTCTCGATCCCTCGTCGGCCGCCGCCAGGGACGGTCTTCGCCAGGCGCGCGCCTCACGGCCCGCCCAATAATTGGTCACCGTCGTTTCCTTGTGAACCTGATACAAATTGCGACAAGCCGGCGGATCGGCGCCGCGCTATAGTCCGGCGCAATCTCTCGAGGAGGGCACGATGTTCGATACACGCGGCCGCATGGCGGCCAGTGTCGTGCTCGGAATCATCGTCTTCGCACTCGCTGCTGTCGGCGGTTCAGGCCAGCCGCAATCGCCGCCGCCAAATACTCAAACACCCACGGGTTTGCCGCCCGGCACGCAGACCCAGCCGTCGCCGTCCGGTCTGCTGATTCCGGTCCAGCCGCCGGCGAGGCAGGCCACGAAAATACTGGACCACTACAAGCCGGTCACGACCGAGCGGCTCAAGCATCCCGAGGACAGCGACTGGCTGATGGTGCGGCGCACCTACGACGGCTGGGGCTACAGCCCGCTCGATCAGATCACGCCCGCCAACGTCGCCAAGCTGCAACCCGCCTGGCTGATGTCAACGGGCATGAACAACGGTCACCAGGCGCCACCGTACGTCAACAACGGCGTCATGTTCGTGTCGACGTCGTACAACCAGCTGATCGCGATGAACGCGAGGAGCGGTGAGGAGCTCTGGCGGTATCGAAGTCCGAGCCCGCCTGACGCGCGCGTGTCGAAGCCGGTGAACCGCGGCCCGGCGCTCTACGGCGACAAGGTGTTCCTGGCGCTCGGCGAAGCGGTCCTGGTCGCCATCGACGCGAAGAGCGGCAAGGAACTCTGGCGAACACAGGTCGAGGACAACAAGAAGGGCTACTACATGACGGCGGCGCCGCTCATCGCCGACGGCAAGGTCGTCGTCGGGATTTCAGGCGGCGACGGTCCGACGCGCGGCTTCGTTGCCGCCTACGATCCCGACACCGGCAAACAGGTGTGGCGCTGCTTCACGATTCCGGCGCCGGGAGAACCCGGCAGCGAGACGTGGCCGCAGGGCGATCAGTGGAAGACCGGCGGCGGGGCGACGTGGGTGACGGGCAACTACGATCCTGAAACCAACCTGCTCTTCTGGGGCGTCGGCAACGGGAACCCGTGGGTTTCCTCCGAACGCGAAGGCGACAACCTCTACACCGCGTCGACGATCGCCATCGACGCCGCCACCGGCACGATCAAGGGCCACTTCCAGTACACGCCGAACGAAGCGTGGGACTTCGACGAAGTGGCGCCGCCGATCCTGATCGATTACCAGCGCAACGGCCGGACGATCAAGGGTCTCGTCGACTTCACGCGCAGCGGTTATCTGTACTTTCTCGAGCGGACGAGCGACAGGATCAAGTTCGTCGAAGGCAAGCCGTACGTCAAACAGAACATCTTCAAGAGCCTCGACCCCAGGACCGGACGTCCGGAGATCGATCCCGATCACAAGGCGGCGGTCGGCAAGGTGGCCAGCTTCTGTCCGTCGTGGCATGGCGGGAAGAACTGGGAGCCGGGCGCCTTCAATCCGAAGACGAGAATGGTCTACATCCCGACGCAGGAAAATCTCTGCGCGGTGATGGTCGGCCGTTTGATGGAGACGCCGGCCGGCGGCCGCCGCGCGGCGACAACGAACCAGATGTACATCGCGCCCGGCGCGGATCACATCAGCGAAGTGCAGGCGTGGAACGTCGACACGGGCAAGAAAGCATGGAGTCACAACTTCAAGGACTCGCCCAACTGGGGACCGATTCTGACGACCGGCGGCGGCCTGGTGTTCAGCGGCGGCACCAACGACCGCATGCTCCGCGCGTATGACGCGACAACCGGGGCGGTCCTGTGGGAATACCCGACCAACTCCGGCGTCTATGCGCCGCCCTCGTCCTTCATGGTCGACGGGAAACAGTACATCGCGGTTGTCTCGGGCTGGGGCCAGGATGCGCGCTCGATGGAGTCGCGCATCAACGGCGTCGCCGTGGGCCACTACCCGGATGTGCCGGAAGGCGGCGTGATCTGGGTGTTCGCGCTCAAGTAGCACGGCGCCAGCGGCTCGAGGTGAACAAAAAGGGAGACTGCCAATGCTTGGAATGAGGGTCGTCCCATCGTTGATTGTCGGCCTCGTCGTTTCGGGAACACCGGCTTGGGCGCAGAGTGGAGGATCGTCCGGCGCCATCCACGGTTCGATCACCGATGAATCGGGCGCGGCGCTGCCCGGCGTCATCGCGACGCTCTCCAGTCCGGCGCTTCAGGTCCGCCAGATGACCGCGGTCAGCGACGTGACCGGCAACTACCGGTTTGGCGAACTGCCGGTCGGCGTCTACAACATCACCTTCGAGCTGTCCGGCTTCACGACCTTCATCCGCAACGAGCTGCGTCTGCCGGTCGGTTTCGACGCGAAGGTGGACGTCACGATGAAGATCAGCAGCCTCGAGGAATCGGTGACGGTCACCGGCGACAGTCCGGTGATCGACGTCACGACGACGACCACGAGCGTGACGCTGAACACCGAAATCCTGAACGAGATCCCGCGCGGCCGCGACCTGAGCATGGTCTACAGCATGGCGCCGGGCGTGACACTGGCCGGCACGCCGGACGTCGGCGGCAGCAACATGGCCAACCGCCAGAACATCTCCTCGGGCGGCGTCGCCCTGCAGCCGAAGCTGCAGATCGAGGGCATGAACATCGTGCTGAGCGACGACCAGAACTCAGGCGTGTACTTCAACTCCGACACGCTCGAGGAGATCCAGATCAAAACGTCGGGCAACGACGCCTCGGTCGGTGTGCCCGGCATTTCGATGGTCGGCGTGATCAAGTCGGGCGGCAACAGCTATCACGGACTCTACAGCGCCAGCTACCAGTCACCGAAACTGCAGTCGGACAACCTCGACGATCATCTGCGCTCCCAGGGTCTGACCGCGGTGCAGCCGGTGAAGTCGTTCTACGACTACCAGGCCGATCTCGGCGGAAAGATCCTGCAGGACAAGCTGTGGTTCTACCTGGCGTACAGCAAGCAGCAGAAGAACACCGGCATCGCCGGTTTCGTGTCGGGTCCCGGTCCGGACGGCAAGTATCTGACCGGTGACGAACCGATCGCCTACGCCACGACCGGCATCAGCCAGTGGGCGATGAAGTACTCGTATCTCGTCAATCCGAACAACCGCCTGAATTACGTGTGGCAGCGCGGCAACAAGTTCGTTGGTGAAGACGGCGCCGGCGTGCTGAGCCCGCTCGAACACACCCGCGACTACTCGAACCCGACGTCGATCAACCGGCTCGAATACCAGAGCACCATCAACAGCTGGTCGCTGTTCAACGTCGTCGGTGGCTACGCCGGCTGGTGGTCGGACTATTCGTCCTATCGGCAGGCCGAGAAGTACGGCTTCCCGCTGGGACCGGCCAAGCTCGATCGCGAGTCAGGATTGACCACCGGGCCGAACGCACAGAACACCGCGCTGCGTCCGCAGGATCGATACATGGTGGACGCCGCCTACAGCTTCTTCCCGCCGAACTTCCTCGGCGGCCGTCACCAGTTCAAGGCGGGCGTGTCGTACTACCACGATCACGAGGCCTGGTACTACCCGACCAACCGACCCGAACTCGGCAACTACATGCTCGTGTTCGACCGCGTCAACGGCGTGTCGGGCACGCCGGTGCAGCTGCAGGTCAGCGACATGCCGGTCTATCCGTCGGACCTGGAGCAGGAGACGGCGATCTACCTGACCGACACGTGGCGCCTCACCGATCGCATCACCATGAACCTTGGCGTGCGCTGGGACTATCAGCACGTCTATCTGCCCGAGCAGTCGCACGATGCGACGCCCGACTTCCCGACGGTATGGCCGGCGGGCGATTATCCGTACACCGACCTCGTGAAGTGGTCCCGCACCGTGCCACGCGTCGGTATCGCCTACGACGGGCGAAGCCTCGGCGTGTTCAAGCTGTCGGCGGGTCTGTACGGCTACGTGTTCGGCGCGCAGCGCGGCATCAGCTACAACCGGAACGCGCTGCAGACTGCGACGTTCACCTGGCACGACCTGAACGGCGACAAGCTCTACCAGCCTGGTGAAGTCAATCTCAATCTGAACGGTCCCGACTTCGTCAGCGTCAACGGCGCGATCGGCAACGTCATGAACCCCGATCTGAAGCAGCCGCTGTATCAGGAGTACGCGACGAGCTGGGAGCATCCGGTCGCGCCCAGCACGGCATTCTCCGCGGCGTACACCTACAGACGGTCGAGCGATAACTACGACATCCCCGGGCCGAACGTCGCGCGGCCGCTCAGCGTCTACAACATTCCCATCACGCGGCGGGATCCCGGTCCGGACGGTATTCTCGGCAACGCCGACGATGCCGGCCTGCCGAGCGTGACCTTCTACGATTACGATCCCGCGTATCGCGGCATCGCCTACGTGAAGAACTTCCTCGTGAACAGTCCGCTCGACAACTGGTTCCACACAATCGAGTTCACCGTGACGAAGCGGCCGTCCAGGCGGTGGCAGGGCTCGGCGTCGTACTGGCTCGTGAAGAACCACCGCTGGATCACCAATACCTTCAACGCGCCGCAGGACTACTACAACGCGCTCGACGAAACCTGGAGCTGGGCCGGCAACTTCGAAGTCAGCTACCGTTTGCCGTGGGACCTGCTCGCCGCCGCGAACCTGCAATCGAAGAAGGGCGCCACCGGCCAGCGCACGGTGCTGTTCCGCACCCAGGATCCCGACGGCGGCACACCGATCAATCAGCTCAGCACCGTCAACGTGCGCGTCGAACCATACGGCGCCCAGGTCGGTGCGCCGCTCAACGTGTTCAACATCAAAGTGACCAAGGATTTCCGCATCGCGCACGGGAAGCTGGGCGGCGGCGTCGACGTGTTCAACGTGTTCAACTCGAACGCGCCGAACCAGCTCCTCTACGCGTCCGGTCCGACATATCTGTATCCAACCGGCGTCAACGGCGGCATTCTGCCGGCGCGAATCGCCCGTCTGACCGCCCGGTTCCAGTTCTAGTCCGTGCTCGTCGCGCGACGGCTTCAGCCGGGCAACCGCCGCTCGCTTGAAGCCGTCTCGCCGGCCGGGCGGCCGCTGTCGATTCGGATCGTCGCCAAGCCGTTCGACGAGGAAACTGTCTACGCTGCCGGGTATGCGTTCGAAGCCGAAACGCGCGTCCACGAACGACGGCCGACGCTCTACGTCGCGCGTCATCCCCTCGTCCCGACCGCGCCTGCTCACTGCCCTCGCCGTGGTCTTCGTGATGAAGCTCGTCGTGATGCTTCAGCTCGCGGGCCACATCCTGACGCAGCCCGATGCGGGCCTCGATACCAGCGCATACGCCGGACTCGCGGAGCGCGTACTCGGCGGCGATCTCGCGCTCGGTCCGGGGCTGTACTACCTCTCGCCGCTCTATATCTATTTCCTGTCGCTGCTGCTCGGCATCTGGCAGTCGTTCACCTTCGTGCGATTCGTCCAGGTCGTGCTCGGGACCGCGGCTGTCGCCTGCGTGTTCGTCACCGCCGCCGAGTGGTTCGGCCGCCGCGCTGCGTGGATGGCGGCGGCGCTCGCCGCGCTGACCGGCATCTTCACCTTCTATGAATCGCTGATTCTTCAGACGGCGCTCGACCCGTTTTTCACCGCCGCGGCGTCGGCGTGCCTGACGCTCGGACTGACGCGTGACGATCGACGCTGGTTTGCGCTCGCAGGGACGACGTTCGGGATCCACGTGTGCAATCGGCCCAACGTCGCGCTGCCGGCGTTCACCATCGCCGTGCTGCTTGCGGCGACGCGACGGTGGCGGGCGGCGGCGGCATTCTCGGCTGCCGCCGCGGCTGCGCTGGTTCCAATCACGCTGCGCAACATCGTCGTCTCGGGCGACTGGTCGCCGGTCACCGCATCGCACGGCGGCTTGAACTTCTATATCGGCAACAACGCGGACGCGGACGGTTCGTACCATGCCGTCCCCGGCGTGACGCCGGACATCAAAGGGCAGCAGGAAGACACACGGCGCGTCGCGGAGCGCGCGACCGGTCGCGCGCTCGACGATGCCGGCGTGTCGTCGTACTTCTACGGGCTGGGTTTGAGCTGGATCCGCGAGCGCCCGCTGGCTGCTGCGACGCTCTTCGCACGGAAGATGGCGCTCGTGTTCAGCGCGAGGTATCTGTGGCTGAACTACAGCTATCAGTTCTTCGCGCACGACGAACTCACGCTGCTGCGCGTGATGTTCGTCGGACCGTGGCTGCTGATCCCGCTCGGTCTGGTCGGCCTTGTACGCGCTTCCGTCCGGACGACACCGGCAGCGCGATCCGCATATCTCATCTGGGCGTCGTTCGTCCCGGTCTACGCGATCGCGGTCGCGCTGTTCTACGTCAGCGATCGATATCAGCTGCTGATGCTGATTCCACTGTGCACCGGCGCGGCCGTCACCCTCGACACGCTCGTCGCTGCGGGCTTGCAACACCGGTGGCGAGCGCTGGCGATTCCTGCAACCGTCGTCGGCGCGCTGCTGATCTGGGTGAATCGCCCGCTCGCCTACGACGAAGGTGTCGCCGAAGAGCGCACGCGGATGGCCGAACGGCTCGTTACGCTCGGGCGGGTGGACGAGGCGGAGCGGTGGGCAGACCGTGCCGCCGCCGCGAATCCGCTGCCCGCCGTCGTGCACTTCCGCCTCGGTCAGCGGCTGGTCGCCGCGAACCAGCCGGCTGCCGCGATCGCCCACTTCCAGAAAGCGCTGGCCGCCGATCCCAATCAGCCCGTCGTCGACTACGCGCTCGGCGAAACGCTCCTCGAGGCAGATCGTCCGCGCGACGCCGTCGCGCCGCTGCAGCGCGCGTTCGACGCCGGCGTCCACGCGAACGAGGCTGGCATCGATCTGGTGCGGGCGCTCGGCGCGGCCGGCGAGCGCGACGAAGCGGTCCGTGTGCTCGAACGCGTGCGGCCGGCGGCCGAGAACGACGCAGAGCAATGGGTGGCGCTCGCTCAGCTGGCGGTTCAACTGCAGGATCCGCGGCTGGCCGAAACGTTTTCGCGCAAGGCGCTCGCCGCGCGGGCTGGCTTCGCCGCCGCGCACGCTCAACTCGGCGCAAGTTTCAATCTCTCCGGCCGATTTGCGGACGCTCGCCGCGAACTGGACGAAGCGATCCGCCTCGATCCACGCGACGTCGCATCACACGTCGGCCTCGCCGTCGCTGAGGCGAACCTCGGCCGGATGGCGGAAGCGCGCGCGCAGATCGAGGAGGCATTGCGGCTCGATCCGCGTTCCGACCAGGCGAATCGAGTACGGGAGGCACTCGAGCGCGCGACGGCGGCCGGTGCATTTCGCAGGAATTAGGGTGAACGAGGTGGAAGCGACCGACTTCTTTTCCCGCGCGTCGTCGCTCGGGCACGGCGGTGGTAGAGGTTGATCGCGCACGAAGACACGGGAACCGGCGAGGCTATGATGAGCGCCTGACGAATACGGAGGATACCTGCCGATGCGCAGAGTGGCCCTCGCCCTTGTCCTGATTGCTGCCGTTGCGGTGCCCGTTCGGAGCGCCGATCGCCCGAACATCCTGTACATCATGTCCGACGACCACGCCGCACACGCGATCGGCGCGTACGGATCGCACGTCAACCAGACGCCGCACCTCGATCGCCTCGCGCGCGAGGGGATGATGTTGACGAACGTCTTCGCGACGAACTCCATCTGTACGCCCAGCCGGGCGACGATCCTCACCGGTCAGTACTCGCACCTCAACGGCGTCACGATGTTCAATCGCTTCGACAGCACGCGCATGACCGTTGCGCGACTCCTGCAGGCCGGCGGCTACTACACGGGCATGATTGGCAAGTGGCATCTCGGCAGCGATCCCGTTGGCTTCGATCACTGGGACATCCTCCCCGGCCAAGGCGCGTACGTGAACCCAATCTTCTATACCGCGTCTTCCGAGAAGACCTACACCGGCCGCTACGTGACGGACGTCATCACCGATCTCGCGATCGAGTTTCTGAAGAAGCGGCCGCGCAACAAGCCGTTCTTTCTGATGCTCCACCACAAGGCGCCGCACCGGCCGTGGGAGCCCGACGCGGCGCACGGCGCACGATTCATGAACACCTGGATTCCCGAGCCCGAGACCTTCTGGGATTCCTACGAGACGCGAACTGACGCCCTGCACGAGAATCAGCAGCGCGTCGCCAGCGATCTCACGCGGCGGGATCTCAAGCTGCAGCCGCCGGCCGGTCTGGAAGGCGCGGCGCTCACGGCCTGGCTGACGACGAAACCCGATGCCGTCACGACGACTGTCGAGGGCCGGACCGTCACCCTCACCGGTGAAGCGCTGATTCGCTGGAAATACCAGCGCTACATGCAGGACTACCTCGCGACGGTTCAATCGGTCGACGACAGCGTCGGCCGCGTCGTCGACTTCCTCGATCAGAACGGCCTCGCGAAAAACACCATCGTCATCTACACCAGCGACCAGGGCTTCTTCCTCGGCGATCACGGATTGTTCGACAAGCGCTTCATGTACGAGGAATCGCTGCGCATGCCGTTCCTGGTCCGCTGGCCGGCGGCGATCAAGGCGGGCGCCCGCAGCGACGCCATGGCGCTGAACGTCGATTTCGCGCCGACTTTCCTCGACGCGGCCGGGCTCCCGATCCCGGCCGAGATGCAGGGTCGAAGCCTGATCCCGGTGTGGCGCGGCCGGACGCCGACCGACTGGCGCACGTCGATGTACTACCGTTACTATCACGACCCGGGCGATCACAACACCCGCGCGCACTACGGCATCCGCACGCGGACGCACAAGCTGATTTATTTCTGGAAGAAGGATCAGTGGGAGCTGTTCGATCTCGTGAACGATCCGTCCGAGCTGCACAACCTGTACGGTCAGCACGGACACGAGGCGCTCACCACTGCATTGACGCAGGAGCTCCTGCAGCTGAAACGGTCGCTCCGTGACGAGGATCAGCTCGCGAGCGAGCAGCTGCCCAACGGCGTCGACGGCCCGGTGGCGCGACTGCGCGGGAGATAATCGGCCGAGCGCGTGCGACTACTTTTCGGTCTCGGTCGAGCCGAGGAACAGTCTTCGGCCGTCGGCCAGCAGAAGATTGCGGCCGACGCCTTTGTTGGCGCCGTCCTTGGCCTGATAGCCTTCGATGATCAGCTCCGTTCCGATCGCCAGCGTGTTTTTCGTCACGCCGTTCTTGATCAGTTGGTTCGGGCTGCCGCCTTCGATCATCCAGGGCACGACAGTGCCGCCGTCATCTTTCACGTCGAGATGGAACCACGAGTGCGGATTGATCATTTCCCATTTGGTGAGCGTTCCGCGAAGCTTGAACGGCTTGTTGATGTCGAATTCCGCGGAGAAGGCGTGGTGCGCCATGACCGGCGCTGCGGCCAGGAGCAAAGCGACGCCGATACCCGCAACAGCTCGCCTCGTTCGCATGGTGAAGTCTCCTTACTTCTGCGATTTCTTCTTCGCCGCTTCTTCGGCGGCCCGTTTCTCCTCGGCGCGAGCGCCGGCGAGGGTGTTGTACAAGCCGTAGTTTCCTTCGTGGCACGCGTGCTCGAATATCGGACCTTTGTCCTTCTTCCACGGTACTTCCGCGGACCAGGGCCTCGTCCACGTCGAAGGATCCTCGACCGTGAACTGATAGCGGAGCGTCGCCTCGTCGAGGCGGGTGAAGCGCTCCGTCAAGCGCATGTTCTCACTCGCGCCCTGGAAGGCGAACTTCTCAGTGAGGTTCGTGGTTTCGATCACCAGGGTCTGGCCGTCCCAACGACCGCGTGAGCTCCCCGTCCACTGACGCACATTTGGCGGAAGCTGCGGACGTCCGTCGAGCGGAATGATGCGGGCGTCGTGAAGCATCTCGACGAGAATCATCACGTATCCGGGCGCCTGCATGATCTGGTAGGTGTTGTTGTAGGCGCCGCCGAGCATCGGCGGTCCGTTGCGATCCATGAGGATGCAGCGCGAACCGAGCGGTTCGTTCTGCACGGCGTCGTGTGGACCGCCTCTGCTCTTGCGCGCGGCGGCGCGCTCGTCGGCTCTGCGCTGTCCCTCGCTGGACAGCGGCGGCAGTCGTCCATCGGGCGGGTCGACGATCAGCGAGGTGCGCAGGTTCAGGGCCATCGCGCCCTGGCTTCGGTCCAGGCCAAACTGCGTAAAGTCGTAATGCACGTCGGGAATGGTCCCGGGCTGCGTCTGCTCGGCCTCCTCGTTCGCCTGCCGCTTCATGATTTCGAGCGCTTCCTCGCGCGTGTAGAACTCCTTCGTGACGTTTTTCGGCCGCTCCAGCGGTGTGTAGGTGGCATTGGTCCAGAACCCCTGCAGATCCGGCTGACCGTCGGGCGTCCGCGGCGCAGTGTATGGCTTCGATCGAGCCTGGCCGGCCGCGGGACTTGCCGATACCCACGCGACAGCGGCGGCAACGACGAGACCGCTCACGAGAAGAAAAAATCGCTTGTTCATCATTGGCTCGGCTTCTTGCGGAGTTGTCCGTAGATCAATTCCTCGACGAACTCTACGCACCTGAATTCCATGAGCTGCGCGTTCTTTTCCAATCGCCGGTAGAGCGGCATGCTGATCTTCCACGCCCGTGTGAACACGTTCGGATCCTCGATCGTCGCTTCATAGGAAAGGTGGTCGGGGCTCGTCGCCGTAAAGCGCTCGACGACGTGCAGCGCGTCGCTGTGAAAATTCCCTGCGCGATCGAACCACGTCTGGTCATTGAAGCCCGTGGTGTCGACGACCAGCGTGTCTCCTTCCCAGTGTCCGTTCGACCATCCCATCCAGCTGTCGGCTGGCGCCTCCTTCTGTTCGTCCATGTAGATGGTCCGTACCGCCCCCGCGAACGTGTAGACCATCATGATGTACTTCGGACCTTGAATGATCTGAAACGGATACGGCATGTAGTTCGCGCGCGGCACGCCGGGCAGATAACACTTGATCTCCGGATCGAGTTTGAGCCGGTTTGCGTAGTTCTCCCGCTTTTTCTTCAGCGCTTCAGGTTTGTAGGGAATCGCCCCGCCGTCGATGATGCTCAGGCCGCCGGCGGCGGCATGGGCGGCGCCCAGCTCCAGCACCGGGCCCGGCGCGGCGGCGTGCGCCTCGACGTCCCAATAGGCCTCGTTGACTGCCTGCCAGATCCCGTTGAAGCTGGGTTTGCCGTCGGCAGCGCGCGGCGCGCGGTACGCTCGGTTCTGAGCTGCCGCCATCGTCACGGCGAGCGTGAGCGTGAGACTTGTCGCGAGCGCGGTTCCGAGCCCGTTTCGCATCGGCAGCCCTTCGAGTACGGAGTATCTAACCCTTCCAAAAGCGGCGCGTCAAGAAGATCGCGCGCCCTCGCCGTCGTCTGGTCCAGGCGACGCGCAGCCCAGCGGGCCGTTCCCCGGCTGGAGCGTCGACGCCCGGCGTCCTGTTGTCTGCACCCAGCACGGTCAACGTGT
>DATFWL010000646.1:0-14237 GCA_035259385.1 Vicinamibacterales bacterium
GCGACAGTGGCGCCGCCCCGCTGCTGCGCGTTGACCCAGGTCAACGAGGCCGCCAGCACGCCCGCCACCGCCAACCAACCTGCTCTCGGATTCACACGCAGTTTCATGTGCTCCTCCACCAGCGCCCGTCGGGCCCGTTGCGATCGCGGCTCTCGGCTCTCTCTCGCCATGATGATGCCGTCGACGCCGCGTCGAAACGTTAAGTTCGCACGCACTGAATGTCAATCGCGACTGCGATGAAGTGTATTTCCGGTGTGTGACGCGGTGAAGCTGCCGCGGCCTCGGCACGGTCGGTGTGCTGCTCATTCAGCTCGACCTCGTGTGTGTCGAGTTCTTGCGCCGAGACAACCCGGTCGTCTGCGAGTTCGCGGACGCGCGTCAGTTCTCGGCGGCGCTGCGCGACTGCGGTACACTTCGTTGTTGAAGCCGGCCATGATCAGATCGCCGAGCGCGAACGCGATCAACCCGCCGACCGGAAGGGCCGCGATCGTCGCACATGCGATCTCGCCGAGCAGAATCAGGGAGATCTCCCATACGCGTGAATCC
This sequence comes from Vicinamibacterales bacterium, assembly GCA_035259385.1. GTDB lineage: Bacteria > Acidobacteriota > Vicinamibacteria > Vicinamibacterales > CAVVIG01 > QHWK01. The sequence goes on from DATFWL010000646.1 coordinate 547, forward strand.
CAGCACGCGCAAGCTGGCGAGGTCGCGCTCGCGTTCTACAACGACACTCGAGCAGAGTTGTAGACGACACCGAACGCAATCACGCCGGCAAACATCACATTGAGAAAGATCTGCAGGTTCATGTGTTGGGGCATGGTGTCGCGGAAATTCTTCAGGACGACGTAACGGAGCGACACCGCTGGTCGGCGCGCGTTTGAGTGAGGCGAACACATCGGCGAAGCGAGCGGTGTGATAGTAGGTTTCACGCGTTCGCTGCAGCGATTCGAAGTTCGACAGATACGTCACGAACATCGTGACGCCGGCCGCGATGATCGACGCGATCGCGATCGACTGTCCCTTCATCTGCCGGAGATCGCGTAGCAGCTTGCGATCGAGCGCGCCGATCCGACGCGGCATCGTTAATCACGGTCCGGCGGTCCGGCTGCGCGTGCGCAATCGAATGACGCGGTGTGCGGGTGCGATTCGCCTGGAGTGCCGAAAATCCGGCGGTCGATGCCGACATTCCGCGGGGACGGCAACCTTAACGGGTCGTTGGCTCGTACGGTTCCATGTGCACGACGACGGATTGCACCTGTCGCAATCGCTCGTGAATCGCCCGTGTGACCGACCCGCCTAGCGCATGTGCGTCCCGCAGCGGCAGCGCCGGATCTGCTTGGACGTGAACGACCGCCCGGTATGACAATCCCGTGCGCCGCACCGCGAGTTTTTCGATCGCGAGGACACCTGGAACTGTCTTGGCGATCGAGCGAATCGAATCGACCACGCCGACATCCGGCGAACGATCCATCAAGTCCGCAACAGCCGGGCGCAGCAGCAGGATTGCGTTCACACCAATTACTCCCGACGCCGCGAGTGCGGCCCAGTCATCAGCAGACTCCCACCCGGGTCCGCCGACGACGGCGATGAGGATTCCGATGAACGCGGCCGCCGACGTGAGCGCGTCACTCAGGTGGTGCCATGCGTCCGTCCGCACAGCCGTGCTGCCGATTTCCGCGCCGACCGCAGCGACGCGCCGTGACAGCAGCGTTTTGACCGTCATCACGACGACCAGCACGACGAGGGTCCACCAGGCAGGCGTGTGATGCGGCGTGGTGATCTCACGTATTGCCTGAATCGCAATGGCACCGCCAGCGCCGAGGAGCATCAGCGCGACTACAGCCCCGGCAAGGGTTTCGGCCTTGCCGTAACCGAACGGATACCGCTCGTCGGCCTCACGACCGGCGACTTGCAGTCCGCCCAGCACAATCGTCGACGACACGATGTCGGCGCTGGACTCGATGGCATCGGCGATGAGCGCGTACGAATTGCCGACGACGCCGGCGACGAGCTTGAACGCGGCGAGCAGCGCGTTCGTCAGCATTCCGATTGCCGCCGCTCGCTTGCCTCGAGACAGCGGCGCAGGATCGATTCGTCGCGACATCGTACTGAGCGTACACCGCACGCGCGTCCTCCACCGGCGGCGGAGCATGCCAGGTGCCAGAGGCGCGTAGACCGTTGTCTGACACGTGTTCGACCAGGCCGCCCCTCGCGCACACGCCGAAAATCCGGCGCACATTCGAAACCTCCGTCCTGATGCCGACGGGAGTTCGGCATACCACCGCGGTGCAGCACCCTTGGACCCGGCAAGCTTCATGCGTCTGAGGTTTTCGGTTGGCCACCTGTTTCAGCCGCCTGATGGCGACCAACACAGGCACCATGGCTACAGCCGCATCACACGCTATCGAGGGACACGTCAGCCGCGGCTTCGAGCCCGTACGCAACGCGTTCGAGGAGAACTTCGCGCGTCGTCACGAACTGGGCGGCGCGTGCTGCATTCATCACTACGGCGAAAAGGTTGTCGATCTCTGGGGAGGCATTCGCAACAAGGTCACGGGCGAGCTCTGGGAACGCGACACAATGGTCGTCGTCCACTCGGCCACGAAGGGGCTAGCGGCGATGACGCTGGCGATCGCCCATTCGCGCGGGTGGCTGGACTACGAGGAGCGGGTCTCGACGTACTGGCCGGAGTTCGCCCAGAACGGCAAGGACACGATCACCGTCCGCCAGATCCTCGCGCACCAGGCAGGCCTGTTTGCTTTCGACGAGCCCGTCGATCGCGCGACGGTCGCGAACCCGGACTTACTCGCGGGGGTAATGGCCCGTCACAAGCCCGCTTGGATGCCGGGCACACGACAGGCCTACCACGGCCTGACCCTCGGGTTCTACGAGGGCGAGTTGCTGCGACGGGTGGATCCACGGCATCGCACCCTCGGTCAGTTCTTTCAGGACGAGATTGCAACGCCCCTCCGAGAGGACTTCTACATCCGGTTGCCCGAGGAGATCCCGAACGCGCGGTTCGCGACGCTTTCGCCTCCTGGAATGATCAAGATGCTGATCGGATTCCGTCCGGTGCGGCTACTCCTTGAAGGGCTGAATCGCCGCTCGAATATTTCCCGAGCGCTGTCAGCGAATCCCGGTACGGCGGTTTATCTGGACGCGGCCCGCGTCTACGCCCGAAATCTTGAAGTGCCGGCCGGCGGTGGCGTGGGGACGGCTCGCTCGATGGCACACGCCTATGGCGTCTTCGCGACCGACGGCCGCGAGCTGGGGCTGCGACAAGAGACACTGGACCTGCTCGCCGCGCCGGCTATTCCTCCCGCGCACGGGTTTTACGACGAGTGCCTAAAGGGAGAGGTGCAGTTCTCGCTTGGGTTCATGAAGCCCAGCGCGAATTGGCGGTTTGGTGGCGCAGGCTCGTTCGGCTCTCCGGGCACCGGCGGCGCGCTGGGCTTTGCCGATCCGGACGCCGGCATTGGACACGGGTATGTAACCAGTCGGATGGGCACGGTTTTCACCGGTGATCCGCGCGACGTCGCGCTCAGGGACGCCCTCTACGCAGTGCTCAGGTCCCGTCCGCGCCAGCCGCTGGCGGCAGAGCGGATCGCGTCATGAGCGGCGCCAGGCGTTGACCGCAGTGACGCCAACGACCTCGATCATTGGCCCACTTCGGGGGCGAATGCTGTTCAGCGCGTTCGGCGGCCGCGCCTGGTAGCTCTGGTTCGCCAAACGGGGAAGACTCGGAGACGCGGTTAACGGTAACGTAGACGGGGACACCATGAAGGTCTGCATCGTCGGCATCTCCGGCAAACTTGGGTCGTACATGACCCAGCATGCACTCGACCGCGGGTACGAAGTCGTCGGCATCTGTCGCGAACGCAGCGTCGCTAAGCTCGAAGTGTTTAAGGATCGTATTTCCGTGTATCCCGGCGCGACGAATGACCGCGGCGTGGTTCGCCGCGCGGTTGCGGGCTGCGACGCCGTGCTGACGGTCCTTGTTCCCTGGGGAATCGAACATTATTCGACTGGAACCGCGCAGGCAATCCTTGACTACGCCCGTCCCGATGCCAGGCTCGTATTCTCGTGTGGCTGGCACATTTCCCGGGACGGTAAGGATGTGTACTCCTGGAAACTGAAACGCCTCGTACCGGTCATCGGGTGGATCGCGCGCACCGCCCGTCTCGCCGATCTCGATGATCAAGTCGAAGCATGTCGCCGCGTGTTTGCGAGTCGGACGCGCTGGACGGTCGTGCGTGGCAGCGATCTCGAAGAGGGGCCGAGCGAGGGCTTGCCGGCCTGGAGTCGCCACGTCGGAGATCCGATCCTCGCCAGTAACCGCACGCGTCGAATTGATTTTGCGCTGTTCATGGTCGATGCGCTGACGAACGACGCGCTGATCCACGAAGCCCCTGCGATCGTCGGTTGCCTCACTCCGTCAGCTCGAGCCTACTCTGCCACATTCAACAACCGTCAGCACGCGTCGTTGTAACGCTTCCGCAGCGTACGGCGCTTCAACCAAGCGCCCTGCAGCACGCCACGTCATCGCGATGTGATGGGCTTGATGTCAGAGTCGGTCGTGTCGAGCACGCAGCGTTTCTGAAGGAGGAGTTCAGCCGTCGTTCGCTGATTTCGTCGTGACATCAACTGTGAGCTGGCTGCCCGAAGACGCGGAGGTGCCGTGCCGAACTCGAAGCGAATCGCGGGGCTCGTCGGTCCCACCATGATCGCGATGCTGGTATCTGAATTCCCGGTTGTTCAACCGCATCTTTACGATGCTCAAATTCCACCCGTCGTGTATCTGTCAGGTGTCCTTATGTTCGTAGCGGGTCTGGCAATCGTTCGCATACACAATCACTGGGCACCCGATTGGACCGTTCTAGTGACACTGACGGGTTGGTTTTCTCTGGCTCTCGGCCTGTTCCGCATGTTTGCTGCGGGCCTCTACCAGCGAGGAGCTGCGAACACGGGTGGGACAGTGTTCATGGCCTTGGAGGGCGTCTTGTTGGTTGTCGGCTTGGTTCTGACCTTTAAGGCATACTGGTCGCGCTGAGACGAGCGAATCAGAAGGATCTCGCCGCGCTCGAGGCGTTGTTGGAGAGCCGCACTTCGGTCGTCAGTTGGTGGGACGGGTCGATTCGCAGGGCCCACGGGCGCTTCACCGTCGCGCGCGTGGCAAGCGCCATAACGTTCACCACATCAGGCTCGTTCGCGGGGACCATTACTCCTCCGGGAGGAGCCGACTGAGATGACTGTGCCTCGCGCCACAGGGCAGCCGACGCTTCGACGGTGAACTTCACGGCTTGTCCTCGTCGCTAGCGGCTGTGGAAGTTCGGCGCTGCTACCGTCGCGACGAGCCCGGCAACGGCTGGATGATCGCGTTGGCGAGCGCGCCGCTGAACTCGGTCGTCTCGCCAGCGGTTTTGCCCGGCGCCGGCAGCAGGCGCGCCGCCAGTGGTTTGTGCCACTTGAACGCGAGCGTCGCAACGTCGCCGACGATGCTCGCGATGGCGACGTCACTCGTGTCGCCAGGAAGCGGGACGGTATCGACACCTCCGGCGCACACCGCCGAATACGCGAGGATCGAGTCGAGGCTGTAGGTCCTTTCGCTCCAGCGGCGCGTGAGCGTGGTCTCCTCGAGCACCGGAATCATCAGGCCCGAATAGCCGGTCTGCTTCACGGGGACGTCCTGAACCGCGCGGGTGATGATGCCGGCGGCGGTTTCGGTGCCCGGCGATCCAAACGGCGCGCCGATGAACGATTCGATCGCGGCGCCGATGGACGACTGACCGCCAGGCGCCGGCGTCGGATCGATGCCGGCATAGGTCCAGCCACTGCCTGCCGCGGTCTTCATCGCGGCCGCTTCAACGGCGCGCAGATGCACGGTCAAGGCATCGGTCAGCGTCTTCGCCGCCGTTCGCGGGTCGTGCTCGCGCATGAACACATCCATCACGACGTTCGCCGCTTCCAGCCCGATCGCAAAGCTGCGCGGTCCGCCGCCGGGATGCCACGCGCCGGGATAGAACGGCCCGAACGGCTTCAGCATCGCCGTCGCGCCGAAGTTGAAGTTCCCTTGTCCGTGCGGACTGCGCTCGCCGACCGCCTTGATGACGCGCGCGGCCTGCCGCACCGCATTCCAATGAATGCCGTCGTCGCTGGCGACGATGATGTTCGCGTTCAGGCGGTTGCCGGGTTCCGAGAGGACGCCGGTGATGAGGTCGATCGAGGCCGTGTCGTCGGTGTCCTTCACCATCGCCGGACCGACATTGGGCGCGAAGCGCAGCCTCGCCGCGAGATCGTTGATGCCGTGCAGCACCGCCAGGGCGTCGGTGCGGTTCAGTCCGCGCGTGTACTCCGGGAACGGTTGCGTGGAGATTCGGATCCCGGCGACGTCGTATCCCGCCGCATTCACCGCGTCGCGTACCCGGTTGAGGAAGGTGACCGTTTCCTGAACCTGCGAGGCGTAGGAATTCGCGTCGATCGTGATGAAGCCGGTGATGGCGCGGACCCGCGGTTTCACCACGCCGTCGCCGCGGATCGACGGCACGGCGATGACGGCGACGAGAACGAGAACGGACAGGGCGCGTTTCACGTGAGGCATGGTGGTACTTTACGTGATCTGTGTCACGTGAGACTCCGCGTAGATTGCTGATGTTGGCGCCATCTCGTCCTATAAGTCGCCGAGCGGCGACTTCTTGACGGCACGATCGTCTCCGGCAGCGCGCGTCGAGTGGGCGGGTTGACGCGCATCGAGAGCCGCGCGATCCTAGCGCGTCACTGACGACACACGAGACGAGGCATTCCGCAACGGGGTGTGCAGGATGAGTGTTCGACGCTTCGCCGTCATCGGCCTGGTCGCCTGCGGGCTGCTCGCGTGTCTCGCGTCAGCGCAAACACCGGTCGTCGACGACGCGGCACTACGCCACGCCGGCGCTGGCGGCGCGGAGTGGCTGACCAACGGTCTCGATCTCGCCGAGACGCGATACAGCCCGCTGAAACAGATCACCGCCGGCAACGTCGACCGGCTTCGACTGGGGTGGGCCTACGAGCTGCGATCGTCCGGCGGCGGACAACTCGCGACGCCGCTGGTCTGGAACAAAGCGATCTACGGAATCACCAACTGGAGCGTCGTGTTCGCGGTTGATGCGCGCACCGGCAAGGAGCGCTGGCGCTGGGACCCGGAGGTGAACCAGACCGCGGTGCGGCCGAAAGTCTGCTGCGGCGTCGTGAATCGCGGTCTGGCGATCTACAAGAACCTGATCATCGCGCCGATTATCGATGGACGGCTCGACGCGCTGGATGCCGACACCGGCAAGGTCGTCTGGGAAACGCGCGTCGCGTTTCCTCAGGATGACTACACGCTCACCATGGCGCCGCGCATTGCCAAAGGAAAAGTGATTATCGGCGCCAGCGGCGGAGAGTACGCCGTTCGCGGATTCTTCGATGCCTACGACGCCGTGACCGGTCGGCGCGCCTGGCGGTTCTATACGGTACCCGGCGATCCCAGCAAACCGTTCGAGAATCCGGCGCTGAAGAAAGCCGCCGCCACCTGGAGCGGCGACTGGTGGAAGCGGGGCGGCGGAGCGACGGTGTGGGACGGCATGGCGTACGACCCGGAACTGGATCTCATTTATGTCGGCACCGGCAACGGCGCACCTTGGCCGCAATCGCTGCGTTCGCCCGGAGCGAAACCGGCGGACAGAGAGAACAAGGACAACCTCTACGTGTGCTCGATTCTCGCGGTTCGGCCCGACACCGGAGCGATGGTGTGGTACTTCCAGCCGGTGCCAGGAGACTCCTGGGACTTCGACAGCACGCAGCAACTGACGCTGGCCAACCTCACGATCGACGGCAAGCCCCGCAAGGTCATCATGCAGGCGAGCAAGAACGGCTTTTTCTATGTGCTCGATCGAGTCACCGGCGCGTTCGTTTCAGGTCAACCTTTCGCCCGCGTCACATGGGCAAGAGGATTGGAGCCCGGGACCGGCCGCCCGATGGTCAATCCCGAAGCGGAATACGACCGCGAAGCCGTCGAGTTGTTCCCGAACCAGGTCGGCGCTCACGCCTCGAGCACGATGTCCTTCAATCCGAATACCGGGCTCGTCTACTTTACCGCCACGGTCGACGGCGGCTCCAACTACGCGGTGAACCCTGACTTCACCTATCAACCTGGCAGACACAACGAGGGCCTCGCGCGCGGCGCCACGTCGACGCGTCCCAAACCGCCGGCAATCGGACCGCCAGCGGTAGAGGGGCAGCGAACGGTGTTGCTGGCCTGGGACCCGGTGACGCAAACCGAGCGATGGCGCGAGCCCGCAGGAGGTGCCCGCTTCGGCGGCACACTCACGACTGCGGGCAATCTGGTGTTTCAGGTGGTTCCGGATGGACGGTTCATCGCCTACCACGCCGAGAACGGCAAGAAGGTGTTCGAACTTCAAACGGAGACGAAGACGGGGATGGGACCGCCGATCACGTACCTCGTCGATGGTAAGCAATATGTGGCGTTCATGGGTGGTGTCGGCCTGCCGCCAGCGTCGACGGACGGCGGTCGCGGATCGAGTCCTGCCACATCTCCATCGTCGGCGGCGGCCTCGTCGCCGAAGCTGTTTGCGTTCACGCTGGAGGGCAACGGCGAATCGGGGAACCGATGACGACGGTCGTTGCGTTCAGCGTTCCTGCGGCCCGCCGCGGCGCGCTGCAGGCAGCGCTGATCTGCCCTGCCGGGTCAAGAACGCGAGCAGGTCTTTGAACTCGTCGGGCGTAAGCCGTTTGTCGTAATCGGTGGGCATCAGGCTCCGTGGCTCGACGACGACGCGGCGCAGCTTGGCGCGATCGAAGAGATGGAGTTGATTGTCGTTGCCGATTATCTGCAGCGAGTAGCCGTCTTCATTGAGGAGCACGCCCTCGACGATCGTTCCGTCGGCAGTCGTGACGTACACCGGCAAGTAGGAATCCATCACGGGCAGCGCCTGCAGATGTGCGCCGCCGCTCCCATACACACGATGCTGCTGCTTGGTGAGTGCATCGGAGATGGAGCTGGCCTTTCGGAGGCCTGCGATGTTCGACAGATCGGGTGCGGTCAGCCCGCCTCTACCGCTCATCATGTGGCAGGTGCCGCATTGACCCTTGCCCCAGAAGACCTGTTCGCCGTGTGCGACGTCGCCGGGAAGAGGGTTGTCGATCGCGGCCCCGCGCAGCGCATGAATATAGGTGACCACCTTCCAGATGTCCGACTCGGGCATTCGCTGCGGTGACATCGGAGTGCCCGCGACGCCGTTCTTGATGATGTTGAACGTCTGCGCGTCCGATACGCCGATGTCGAGGCGATCGCCGGATACGATCGGCGGTCCACTTGTGCCGCCGCCGCCGCCAGCGCCGTGGCAGGTCGTGCACTGCTGGTTGTACAGGGTCTCGCCTTCGGCCACAGCCTCGATACTGCCAAGAAACGGATTGGCAGGGCCGGGCGGGGCACCGCGCTGCGCGAGCAGCGTCGCGACGGCGCACAGGAGTAGCCCGGCAACCGAAAGAGCGGCTTTCATGCGCGGCTTCGCCTCCTACCGGCCATCGAACAAGCCAAAGGCGAACACGTTGGTTCCTGACGCGATCGCGAAAAACTGCTCGCCGTCGACGCTGTAGGTGACCGGCGCGGCGGTAATCACGTCGCCCGTGTTGAAGTGCCACAGCGATTTGCCGGTTTTCGCGTCGAGGACGCTCACCTGGCCGAGCTGCTCCGGAGCAAAGACGATCCCGCCGGCCGTCGACAGCAATCCCGGGCCGTAATGGTTCGATCGGATCGCTTTGTACTCCCAGATGCGCTTCCCGGTGAGCACGTCGATCGCGCGCACGTACGCCTGCCACGGCGCACGCGAGCTCTCGTAATATCCGGTCGCCGAACCGGCCGCCGTGCTCGACGTGATGACGTTGATGCCACAGCCTTCCGCGACGACAACGTAGAGATAGCCGGTATCGCGGCTGTAGGTCGGCGGCGGCCAGTTCGTCGCGCCTGCAGTCGACGGACAGGTCGAGGTGCCTGCGACGGTTGGCTCGTGTCCCGGTGCGACGATTGGCCGGCCCCTGGCGTCGAGTCCGGTTGCCCAGTCCAACTTGTCGACAAACGGCGTCCCCTGCAGGAACTCGCCGCTGACGCGATCGAGGACGTAGTAGAACCCGTTACGGTTCGCCTGCAGCAGCAGCTTGCGCGATTGGCCGCGGAACGTGGCGTCGACGAGCACCGGCGACTCCAGCGAATCCCAGTCGTGGACGTCGTGAGGCGTGTTCTGGAAATGCCACTTCAGCGTTCCGGTCTTCACGTCGAGGGCGACGACGGAGTCGCTGTACAAGTTGTCGCCGGGCCGCGCGACTCCCGTCCACTGCGGATCCGGCTGGCCGGTTCCGTAGTAGATCAGGTTCAGATCGGGATCGTACGAACCGCTCACCCAGATCGGCGCGCCCGCCGGAGTCCCGCCGCCCCACGTCGCGTACGCCGGATCCTCAGGCCGGGTTGGCACCGATGACCAGGTCCAGGCGTATGTTCCGCTCCCTGCGTCGTACGCCTGAATGAAGCCATGAGGCCGGTTGCCGCAGACGATCACCTTGCCATCGGCGACGAGCGGCGCGCCGCCGCTGATGGTGAATCCGCCTTCCGCCTTCACGTCCCATCGGACGCCGCCGGTGCGGGCGTCGAGCGCGACCAGATGGCTGTCCGACGTCACCATGTAAACCTTGTCGCCGTATATCGCCGTGCCGCGTTGGCTCGCCACGGACGGTGGCTGATGCTGGTGCGTCCAGATGATGTTGCCCGTCCGCGCATCGAGCGCGTCGACGCGATTGAACGCGGAGATGTACATGACGCCGTTCGCCACGATTGGTGTCGGCTCCAGTTCCTTCGTGCCGGCAACGTGATAGACCCACTTCGCTTCGAGCCGCGACGCGTTGGCGCTGGTGACCTGTTTCAGCTGGGAATAGCGCTGCGACGTGTACGAGCCGCCGTAGGTGACCCAGTCTTTCGCATCCGGACTGATCAACGCCTGATCGGGCGCCCGGACCTGTGCCGCCGGTGTCGCGCACAGACCGAGGCACACGACTGCGGCTCTCAGTACGACGTCGCGCGAAGGCTGCAACCGAACGATCATCTCACTTCCCTGCAATGGTCATGAACTCGGACACCGGCAATGCAGCGGAGGTGAAGCGTGCCTTCGCGACCGCGCCGTGGAAGTAGTTCACCTTGTTCATCCGGACGCCAACGGAGGCGCGACCCGCCCCTTGCGGCGTGAACGCCACTTCGGCTTCACCCTGAAGTTCGCCGTTGACGTAACTGCGGTACCACTTCCCGTCGTACACCTGCGCGACGTGATACCACCGGCCGAGCGGGTGGCGCTTGTCGGGAACCATCAAGGCCTTGCTGTAGCCAGGGCCATTGATGAACGCGTCCAGATACCACTCATTCTCGTTGACGACGCGAATCTCGAACAAGAACCGCGAGTTCGACTCGCTCGTCGTCTTCTCGACGCTCGTTGCGAGGCCGGTCTTCTGATCGATCTCGGCGAGGTGGAACCACCGTTGCTGATTTGCGCCGCCATCGGGCCTGAAAATCGCCTCGAAGGTAAACGTCTCCGCGCCGGCAAGCGGATGTTGCTCGATGAGCAGCGAATCGCCGACGCCATCGAACTCCACCGCTTTGCCGGTCGGACTCTCGATAATCCTGGGATGGCCTTCGACGGTGGTCTTCACGCCGCCGATCGTCTCCATCCGATCGAACGTCCAGGTGATTTGCCGGGGCGCCGGCGCAGCGGCTTTCACGAAGAACACCGACGCCGGTTGATCGATCTTCAACTCCGTCCCGGTCGGCGTGAGCCTGCCGGTCGCGCCATCGATGGCGAAGACGACGACATTGTTCGAGCCCTGGTTCGACACGAACAGGTATCGCCCGGTCGGGTCGATCGTGATGTTGCGAGGCGTGCGGCCGCGGGCTGCAAAGAACTCGTGCAACCTCAACGTGCCCTTCGTCGGGTCGACCGCGAACATCGTGACCGTGTCGGCGCCGCGGTTCGACACGTACAGAAATCGTCCCGACTTGTCGATCTGGATTTCGGCGGTCGTGTTCCGGCCGGTGAACTCCGTCGGCAGCGTCGATATCTGCTGAATCTCGGTCAGGCGGCCGTTCTCGACGCTGAAGACGCTCACCTTCGAATCGGTTTCATGATTCACGTAGAGAAACCTGTCGGTCGGGCTCAACGCCAGCCGGCGCGGCCCCGAGCCGGCGCTCACCTTGACAAACGGCGGAGTCGACGGTACGAGCGCAGGCATCGTCGGATCGACGCGGTAGGTATAGATACGATCGAGGCCGAGCTCGGCGACGAATGCGAACCGGTCGTCTTTCGTGAACACGACCCCGTGCGTGTGGGCGCCGGTGGTCTGACGCGGACTCGCCGCCGGGCCCGTGTAGTGATCCACGTACATCGGATCGTCGAGTGTGCCGTCGGGCCGAATCTTCAGCGCGGCGAACGACGAGTTGTTGCGGTCCGGATCCGTGGTACGAAAACCATAGTTCGTCACTGCCGCGATGATGCCGCGCGGATCGACGACGACCTGGTTCGGGAGACCGCCACCGGCGCTCGCCGTGTTCAGGAGTGTCAACCTGCCGAGCGTCGCGTCGATGGCGTAGGCGCTCACCGTATCCGCCTTCGCCGCGTCTGGCGTCTGCCAGTTCGTCGCGAACAGGAACTTGCCGTCGGGCGTCGCATGCACGTATGCCGGGTTGACCGTCTGCGCGACGAGGCCCAGAGGCGCGACGCGACCGCTCGCCGGCGAGAACCGCCAGCCGTAGATGCCTTTCGAGTTGGAGGGTGGATCCGTGTAGCTGCCGACGTAGACAAAGTACTCGTCGCTCGGCGGCGGCGCCGCGCGAACGGCTGCGAGCCAGGCAGCAGCAGCCAGCAACGCGACGACGACCGGAGTCAGCGATCGGCCCACTCTCATGGCGTGGCGGCTTTCGAGGCCAAGATTATCCCCGAAGTCGCGGTCATCTACCATCCAACGCCGGCCTGGACCGCGCGACAATTTCGCGAAGCGTTTCCGTTCTATTGCTCATTCTTGTATGCGCGGGGTCCTTCCTTGTACGTCTTCCATTGCACATCAATCAGGTACGCATGAAGGGCGTCTGCCTCTTCCTGCGTCATCCCGGTCTTGACCCACGGCCAGCCGGGCGCGCTGCCGTATTTCGGCATACCGCGCTTTTGGTTACTGCCGCCCAGCACGATCGCGTTGAAGCGCCGATGAACACTGAGCGGCATGTAGCGGAGATCCGGCACTTCGCCATCAAGCGCCCACGCGCCGCTGCCATCGGCCTCAGGAGAATGGCACTTCTGACAGAAGAACTTGTTGTACACCCGCTGACCCTGCTGAATCTTCTCGGCACTGGCCGTCTGTGGCGGCGGCTCCGGCACCGGGGGAATGTACGCCTGAATTCGCGGCATCGGTGTCTTGCTTCCCAGCCTGAACGCCAGGAGTTCCGCCGGCCCGCGTTTGGTTTCGAGCGTCGCCATGTCGCTGACGCGCCCGAACAGCCGGAAGCCGCCGCCAAGGCCGATCGGCATCAGCACGTACTGTTCGCCGTTGACGACATAGGTGACCGGGACCGACTGGATCGCGGACCCGGTTTTCACCGACCAGATCCTCTTGCCGGTGTCGGCGGCGTAGGCGGAGAAGTCGCCGCTGGCGTCGCCGTGGAACACCAGATTTCCAGCCGTGCCGAGCACACCCCCGTTGACCGACAGCGGCAGCGTGACGACCCAGCGTGGCGCCTGCTTGATCGGATCGTACGCGACGAGCTTGCCATGAGCTAACGTTCCGCTACCCTGCCGGACCGTTTCGTACGCGGGAATGTAGACGAGCCCCGCGCGCGCGTCGAAGCTCATAGGGAACCATGCGTGCCCCATCGTCGTGAGCGGACCGTTGGCGTTGTTCCGGACCGCCTCGCCGCGGGCCAGGGCCGCATTCTCGTCGGGAGCCGCACCGGAGTACGTCCTGACCGGGGCCGAGGATGCCGAGGCTGGCACGGCACTCAAATCAATCTGCGGCAGCGCCGACACCGCCGCGCCATCGATGCCGCGCGGAGGCAGCACCGCTCTTCCGGTGCGCGCGTCGAGCGTGTAAAAGACTCCGTTTCTCGGGACGGTCATGACGACGCGCTGTTCTTTGCCGTCCACCGCCAGATTCGCCACGAGGATGTGGAACTCCTCTGCGCCATTCGGAGGAGTGTTCGTCTGGTAGTGCCACACGTACTCGCCCGTCGACGCGTTCACCGCCACGACCGAGTTGGCGAACAACCGGCTACCACCCGACTTGATCCCCGTGAAGTCGCCGACGTCCTCGCCGGT